>NZ_CP110921.1:925500-1234000 GCF_026247885.1 Methylococcus mesophilus
GCTCCCTGCTGGCTATGACGCTCACTCTCCTCGGGTGCGTCTGGCTCCGGCTGCTTGAAGTCAAAAACCAGCTCGACGATTTCGACGATCATTTCAAGGTGGTCTCGACCGACCACTTCCTGCTTGAATTCCTGCACCCGGTCCTTTACGCCGACGATTTTCGCGAGTTGACGCGGATGGAGCCAACCCGTATCGAAGCCTTGCCCAAGGGCAGCCGCTGGCACGTGCTGTTCGAGAAAATCGACATGAGCGGCAAGCCGGATCCCGGCCACCAGGATCTGGAATTTGTGCTCAGTTTCAACTCGAAATCGCGGCTGGAGGTCTGGGACTTTCCGCCACCTTTCCTGGCCGCGGCGCCTCCGCAGTTTCTTGAAGCCTCCTTAAAGTCGCTGGGCAAAGGGGAAATTTTCCAGGATCAGCGCCAACTCAAGGTCGATCCGAAGGACCTGCCGCATATCGATGCGGGATTTCCCAACCAGGCTCGCGTAAAGGAAGGCTTGGGGCAGCCGGCATTGGAGCTGGACCATGAGGACGGTCGGCTTTGGGTTTACCGCTACCGGCTCAACACCCCCCATATCGAGGACGACGAAGGAAACCGGCGCATCGCGCTGGTCAGGTTCTGGTTCGACCCGGCCAGCAAGACTTTACGGAAATTTTCCGGAAAATTCATCGGACTCAAACTGTCCATCGATTACCGTAATTTTCTGCCGGCCAAACAAGCCGCCCGCACTGACGACAACTGAGCGGCGGTTCCACAACGTCCATTCATCATGCGAATCAATCTTCAAAGCCTAGGCTGCCGTCTGAACGAGGCGGAGTTGGAAAGCTGGGCCCGGGAATTTCAAGCCGGTGGCCACCGCCTCGTCGACGAAGCGTGCGATGCTGACATCATCGTGCTGAATTCCTGCGCCGTAACCGCGGAAGCCGTGCGCAAATCGAGACAGACGATACGGCGCAGTCAGCGCCAGAGCCCCCGCGCGCGCCTCGTGCTCAGTGGATGCTACGCCACTCTGCATCGTGAAGAAGCAGCGGCGCTCGGCGTCGACCTCGTCGTCGGCAACGCTGACAAATCGCGTCTGGTTGATATCGCCGCGCGGGAACTCGCGCTCGAAGCCATGCCGGAATTTTCCACCGAACCCGGCGAGGCGGCATTGTTCGCTCTGGGCCGGCAGCGCGCGTTCGTCAAAGTGCAGGATGGCTGCCGTTACCGCTGCACGTTCTGCATCGTCACCGTGGCACGGGGCGACGAACGCAGCCGCCCGCCCGCGGAAGTCATCCGGGAGATCCGGCAGTTGCAGGCGGAAGGCGTACAGGAGGTGGTGCTGACGGGCGTGCATCTCGGCGGCTACGGCAGCGAGCTTGGGCTGCCGCTGGATGCATTGATCCGTTCGATCCTGCAGGAGACCGGGATTGCGCGCCTGCGGCTGGGTTCGCTGGAACCCTGGGACCTGCCTCCGGGCTTTTTCGAACTGTTCGAAAACCCCCGTTTCATGCCGCATTTGCACCTGCCGCTCCAGAGCGGCAGCGACGCCGTGCTCAAGCGCATGGCGCGGCGCTGCAAGTCGGAAGAATTTGCCCGATTGGTGGCCCAAGCCCGGCGGCAAGTCCCGGACATCAACATCACCACCGACATCATCGTCGGATTTCCGGGCGAAACCGACCACGAATGGGAGGAAAGCCTGCAGTTCGTCGAAACCATGGGCTTCGGAGACATCCACGTCTTTACCTATTCCGTCCGCGAGGGCACGAAAGCCGCGGCAATGGACGGACAGATTCCTGCCGAGGTCAAGAAGGAGCGCAGCCGGGCGCTGCATACCCTGGCCCAGGCACAAAAGCAGGCGGTGCTGGGTCGATTTGCCGGGAGGGAAATGCCGGTGCTGTGGGAAAACCGGAGGGACGGCGCCGATCGCGGCTACACGCCGAACTATCTCCGCGTCGCCATGCAGACCCCGGAAACCGGGCTGTCCAACCGGATTACGCCGGTCCGCCTCTCGAAAGTGGACGCCTCCGGCGAATTTCTCTGGTGCGCGCCGCCTACTCTTCCGCCGGCAGCTCCAGCAGATACAGGGTAGCGCCGATGACCGCCGCAGGCGCGGCGAGAACGTTCAGGAGAGGGATCGTCTGTGCCAGCAGAACCGTCCCGCCGAATGTCCCAGCACCGAGCCGGAACCGGCCCAGCAGTTCCCGCTGGCGGTCGAAGTCGCAGCCGCGCGCTTCCAGCGGATAGGCGGTGTATTCCAGCGCCATGAACCAGGCATTGAAGACCATCCATAACACCGGGGCAGCGAGGTTGACGACCGGAATCAGGAACAGAATGGCCAGAGGCACGATACGCAGCCCCAAATAGGCCAGGCGCCGGAACTCGCTCCTCAGGGCCGACCACATGCCAGCCTCGCCCGGCGCACCTGCTGGCCGGATCCGGCGCCCCGTCGCCAGTTCCGCCGTGCGTTCAGCCAGGGCGCCATAGAAGGGCGAGCCGATGATGTTGGCCAGCACCGAGAAGGTGAAATACATCACCGTGAAGAAACCGACGGCGAATACGGGCCACAGCAGCCAGCGCAGGAAATCCAGCCATCCCGGCATCATCCAGCTAAGGAAAGCGGAGAAATAGCGAATCCCGAGCCACAGTCCCAGACTGTAGAGAATCAAATTGACCGCCAGGGGAATCCAAACATAGCGCCGGATACCGGGCTTAGCCAGCCAAGTCAAGCCGGTGAGCAGGCAGCGGAACGCCATCCCGGGCGAATTCAAGCGGCGGAAATCGGCCGCCGCGACCTGTGACATGGGATTGCTCATGAGGAAATCAGGGTAAAAAAACCGGGGACTGAGAATATCACGAAGGCTGTTGCACATCGCCGGCCGGCTCCCCACCCGCCTTGAACATCGACGGATTCATCCCGTGCCGGCTCAAAAGCCGGTAAAACTCGGTACGGTTGCGCTTGGCCAAGCGGGCAGCCTGAGTCACGTTACCCCGGGTCATCTGCAACAGGCGGATGAGATAGTTGAGTTCGAACTGATCCCGGGCCTCCTGCAGCGAGGGAAAAGCTGACGGCGCCTCCCGCAAGGCGCGCTGCACCAGGGTCACGGGAATCAGCGGCGTGGTCGACAGCGCAACGCACTGCTCCACCACGTTGCGCAGTTGCCGGACGTTGCCGGGCCATTGGAAATTCACCAGCGCCTCCATCGCTTCCGGAGAGAATCCCTTGACCTGATCGCCGTACGAGCTCACCAGATCCCGCAGGAAATGCATCGCCAGCAAGGGAATGTCCTCAGGACGCTTGACCAGCGGCGGCAACAGCAGGGTCACCACGTTGAGGCGGTAATACAGGTCCTCGCGGAAGTTCCCTTCCGCCATAGCCTGCTCAAGGTCGACATGAGTAGCGGAGATCACGCGCACATCGACCGGCTCATCCAGGGTCGCCCCGACCGGGCGTACCTTCATCTCCTGAAGGGCGCGCAGCAGCTTCACCTGGAACGACCTCGGCATGTCGCCGACTTCATCCAGGAACAGAGTGCCGCCGTCGGCAGCCTTGAACAGGCCCTGGTGATCTCGCGTCGCGCCGGTGAACGCACCCTTGCGGTAGCCGAACAGCTCGGACTCGAGCAGATTTTCCGGGATGGCGCTGCAGTTGACGGCAACGAACGGCGCCTTGGCGCGAGGGCTCAGGTCGTGAATTGCCCGCGCCAGGAGTTCCTTGCCGGTGCCGCTCTCACCGCCGATGAACACGCTGGCGCGGTTCTGGGCCACCCGCTGCGCCTGTCCCAAGACGTCTTCCATCAGGGGACTCTGAGTGACGATCCGCCCGCGCCATTCCTCCTTGTCGGGAACGACGGCCGTGGTTCCGTTGATGCGGATCGCTTCGGAGATGTGCTCGATCAACTCGTTCTTGTCCACCGGCTTGGTGACGAACCCGAATACCCCCCGACGGGTCGCAGCGACGGCGTCGTTGATGGTGCCATGCGCCGTCATGATGATCACGGGCAGAGTGGGATGGCGTTCGCTCAAGGCGTCGAACAATGCCATCCCGTCCATTCCATCCATCCTGAGATCGGTCACGACGACGTGGGGCCGGAACACAGCCACCTGGGACAGCGCCGATTGGCCGTTCGCCGCTTTGGCCACATCGAACCCCGCCGCCGTCAGGCGCAACCCGATCAGACGCAACAGGTCCGGGTCGTCGTCCACCAGCAACACTCGCTTGCGCGTTTCACTCATCGTTTGAATATCCCGATTACTATAGTTTCTGCTCAATCGACTTGAGCGTGTTCAATTTGCTGCGCAATTCCTCGACTTCACTTTCCAGGTTCTGGATCTTGCTGTCCTTGGCCTTTGCGTCTTTGCGCACCTTGTGCTTGCCGCTCTGCGCCTCCTTGATCTGCTTGTCCAGCTCGGCCTTTTCGGCCGCTTCCTTCTGAGACCTGGACACCAGCTCACCCAGGTAGGCCAGCCAGCCGCGTACGCGCGTGTCTTCGATTTCATTGGTCACCACCCTGATGTTACCCAGCGTCACCGAAGCGTCGCCGCACCCCGTCGTAACCATCTGCGCCAGCAGCAGGTGAAGCCGGTATCCCATGCGCGGATTGGATGCCTGCATGCGGTCGACCTGCTGGCATTCCGGCAGACGCTCGGCCGGCGTCATCCTGGCAAGGTCTTCACTGTAGCGGACCAGCGCGTCCAGATTCGTCGCCGCATAGTCGCGGGGAGGAGCCGCAACCGGCTGCTCCGGAGGCTTGGCGGGTTGCCACAACTGGCACCCCGCCAACAGGCCTGCAAGCAAAATAAGCAATACATGTGCCTTAAACATTGGCTGTTTCTCCTTGTCGAGGAAGCGATATTCGCACACGCAACCGCGGCGACGATTCGTCACACCAGGGGATTCTGACCCTGACCAGGGTACCCTTGCCGGTCGGCGCATCCAGCAACTCGACGCTGCCATGGTGGCTCATGACGCATTCACGGACGATGGCCAGACCGAGCCCCGTGCCCGGGATGCCCAGTTCCCGGCCCTTGCTGCCCTGGAAGAAAGGCTCGAACACCTGGTGCCGCTCTTCCGGCGCTATCCCCGGCCCCTCGTCGCCGACTTCGAGTTCCATGTAGTGGTCCAGGGCACAGAGCCGCAGTGAAATCAGGCCGCCGGTCGGGGAATATTTGACCGCGTTGGACAGAAGGTTGTCGACCACAGTGCGGAGTTGTTCGCGGTTGCCTTCGATTTCGATCTTCGCCAGATGCGAATCGACCCGGAGTTCGTTCGCCCGCAGACGCAACTGATACTCCTCCAGGACCTCGACCACCAGCGCATGCATGTCCACCGGTTCGCGCCGGAGCGCAGCCGGGTCGGCGTTGGCTTGGCTGAAATTGATCAGCGCGGTGATCAGCCGCTCGAGCCGCTGGGTGTTGCTGACCAGTATCTGGGTGATTTCCTTCTGCTCCGGATTCAGCTCGCCCACCACTTCATCGGCCAGCAGCCCCGTGCCTTCGTGGATGGTCGCGAGCGGCGTCTTGACTTCGTGCGACACGTGGCGCATGAACTGCTGCTTGGCCTCCTCCAGCGCATTCAGCCGGCCTCTGAGCCATTCCAGGCGCTCGCCCAGGAACGTCAGGTCGGACGGCCCGGTAACGCTGACCGGCTGGCGGTAATCGCCGCTCCCCAACTGGCGGATCGCCGACTCCAGCTGGCGGATCGGACGGGTGATGAGGACCGTGAACAGGACGACGAGGCAGGCGGCCCCGGGAACCAACACCGCCGACCGCACCAGGATGCGGTCCTGGACGTTCTTGGAATGCCCGTCGAGCAGCGCGACATCCTTGTCGATCAGCACCGTATAGGCCTGCGACAAAGCCCTGGCCCTCATCCCCAGCGCCTGGAACACATCGTCAAATTTCGCCAGCGCCGCCAAGGAACCCTGCGAGTTACGCCGCTGCGCCGCCCCTTGCGCTTTCGCCTTGCGGCTTTCGTAAACCTCGACCACGCTCTGATAGGCGGACGCCTCGTCCGATCCGAACTGGTCGAGCTGGGCGGTCAACGGCTCGTCTTCAGTCCGGACCCGCAAGTCCAGCACGATGTCCTGCACTTGCTCATGCATCGCCTTGAAGGCACTGCGCATATCCGCGTCATCGAATACCAGAAGCTGCTTTCCCTTGCGCTCCAGATCGCTTAGCCGCTCCATCAGCAGGAAGCTTTTCTGGCTGAGCTGGGCGACGGAATAGACGGTTTTTCGGGACTGCGCGGCAAGATCGTCGACGGCGCTGACGGTCGAGCCGATGGCAACCAGCAATGGCAGAGCCGCCAGCACGAAGCCGCCGAGTACCAGTTTGCTAACCGACAGCGAAGGGAAACGGAATTTGTACAACGTAAAGATTCCTGCTGCTAGGGCCGCTCAAAACGCGTATTTTCGCACCGCATCGGCCAGCAGAGGTGCGAGACACATTCGGTTGGTGGGGTGGCTGATGCTGTCGGTCGAGACTATCTCCCCGACGCCGGCCTGCTTGAGCCGGTTCCAGGCATCGCCGGCGAACAAAGCATGAGTCACGGCCACGTCGATACTGGTTATGCCAGCCTGGACGAGTAGCCGCGCCGCTTCCGCCAAGGTGGTTCCGGTACTCGCGACGTCGTCCACCAGCACCACGGCATCGAATTCCCCGACCTCCCGCGGGAGCGCGATGCCTACCTCCCTGTCCCCCATCCGTCGCTTCGAAGCGACGGCGCACGGCAGGCTCGCCTTTCGTGCGATGGCCTCCACCCATTGGCGGGACTCCTGATCCGGCCCCAATAATAGCCGTTCCTTTTCATCTGTCGCCAGATGACGACTGATGAGCGTCGCCGATGACAGACTCAAGACCTGTTTCAGCGGCACCGCCTGGTCCAGACGGTCGATCCGGTGCAAATGAGGGTCGACGGTAATCAGGGCATCGAAATAACGTGCCAACAGGCTCCCGACGACCTTCTGGGCCACGGCCTCGCCCGGATGAAATGCGATGTCCTGGCGCATGTAGCAGAGATAAGGCGCTACCAGGATCAGCCGGTCGCAGCCCTGCCGGCGCAGGGTTTCGGCGGCGAGCACCAATTCCACCAGTTTATCGTTGGGGCGGTCGAGGCTGCGGTGTACGATCACGGTTCCGCGTACGTCCGGCGGAACCCTCACCCGGCTTTCGCCGTCGGGGAAACGGTGAACTTCGATCTCGCGCCAGGGACAGCCCAGCGCCTCGGCGAGTTGACGGGACTGCTTGCAGGTTTCCTCAAAGCCCGCGACGATCACGCTCAGAATTCCATGTGCAGTCTGCTGAGGAACTGAGCGTCGCCGATGCGGTAGCCGCTTCTGACGCGAGTGAACTCGTGAGCGAATTCGAAATTGGCGGGGAATTCCGCATAGACTCGGTAGAGCGGTTGCCCCTCCTCCACCATTTCGCCCAGCTTGTGCAACAGATCCACCCCGGCGCCCCTGCTGATCGGCGCGCCGGCCAGGCGGGCGGTCTGCGCCAAGAAGAAATTATCGATCTCCACCACCATTCCGGTTCGGTCCGCGAGCACGTCGAAGAACAGCCGCCCGGGCTCCAGCCGCAATTCCTGTCGCCCCTGGGCGTCGATGATCCTCTGCATCTTGGCGAGCGCGCGTCCCGATTCGAGGATGTCGCGAGCGATCGAATAGCCGAAGCCGCCGCGGACATCGGGATCGAACTCGATGATGCGCCCGGCCAGCCGCAGGGATTTTTCGCGCAGGTCGACCGGCGCTTCGGGATCGTTTTCCAGCACCTGCATGACGTCCCGCACCTCCAGCACCGGGCCGATGCCCCGGCCGATCGGCTGGCCGCCGTCGGTGATCACGGCTTCCAAATGCAGGCCGACGCGGTCGCCGACATATTCGAACAGCTTTCTGAGGCTCATGGCATCGCGCATCTGCCGCACCTTGGCGGTGGGGCCGACCGGGATATCCAGCAGCAGATGGGTAGCGCCGGCCGCCAGCTTCTTCGACAGGATCGAAGCGACCATCTGGCCTTGCGAGTCGATGCCGAGCGGGCGCTCTACGGATATCAGCATGTCATCGACCGGCGCCAGCCGGGTGGTGCCGCCCCAGGCCAGGCAGCCACGCTCCATCCGCACCAGCCGGTCGAGGGATTCCGGCGCCAGGTCGGTGCGGGCCAGCACTTCCATGGTGTCGGCCGTCCCCGCGGGCGAGGTGATCGCCCGGCTGGAAGTCTTGGGGATCAGCATGCCGTGCGCTGCCACGATGGGCACCACCAGCAAGGAGGTCCGGTTGCCCGGAATACCCCCGATGCAGTGCTTGTCGGCCACCAACGGCTCGTTCCAGTTCAGGCGCACTCCGGTTTCCAACATAGCCCGGGTCAGCGACAGCACTTCATCGCGATCGAGACCGTTCTGGCCCGTCGCCACCAGGAATGCGGCCATTTCCATCTTGGAATAGCGCCCTTTGGCGATGTCGCTGGTGATGGCCTGATAGCCGCCGTAATCCAGCCGCTCCCCGCCGATCTTTCGCCTGACCCCGTCCATGGACAAGGGCGGCTCGGCTTGCGCCACGTTGACTGGCTGCCCCGCCGGCTCGGCGAAGCGTTGAAACGCCTGTTCGGAGAGGCCCAGCTCGTCCGGACCGACGATGCAAATATCGTCGACCACGTTCAGCACCGCCTCGATCTGCTTCCCGTTGCAGCCGACCCGGATCTTGGCCAGCGCCTGGAAGCCTTCCGCCCGGTACACCGAGCATTCCCGGTGCATGTAGGCCACATTTTCCCGGTAGGTATCGATGGCGACCGCCCGGAGCTTCAGCCGGGTCTCGATTGGCTCTTCGTCGGACATCGGTCGGCAATCCCTCCTCGAATCGAAAGTCCCCGGCACTGCAGGGACAAAGCCCTTTTCGCCCCGTACAATATCACGCCTTTCAAGTCCCATGATCCGTTCTCCCGGCGTGCTCTCCCTACGCTCCAGCCTTTACAGGATCTACCCCGCACTGTCCATGCTGGCGCTGGTAGGACTCTGGCAGATCGCGGCGAACGCGACAGCGTCGGCTGCCCTCCCCGGCCCTTCCGCGGTCCTGACGGTCCTGGCCGGGGAAGTCCTTTCCGGCAACCTGTTCCATCATCTCGGCGCCACGCTGTCACGGCTCGCGGTAAGTTTCGTGCTGGCGATGAGCCTCGGGAGCGCGCTGGGCGTGCTGCTGGGACGGCACCCGCGCCTCGACCGTTTCTTCGACGTCTGGGTGATGCTGTTCCTCAACGTGCCGGCCCTCGTCATCATCATCCTGTGCTACGTCTGGTTCGGGCTGGGCGAGGCTGCGGCGGTGACGGCGGTGGTCGTGAACAAGCTGCCCAACGTCGTCGTCACCCTGCGCGAAGGCACCCGCGCGCTCGACCGCAATCTGCTGGAAATGGCCGAATCCTATCGCTTCGGCCGCATCAAGACCTTGCGTCATGTCATCGCGCCGCAGCTTTTTCCGTTCTTCGTCGCCGCCTCCCGCAACGGCGTGGCGCTGATCTGGAAAATCATCCTGGTGGTCGAGATCCTGGGCCGCAGCGACGGCATGGGCTACCAGTTGCACCTGTTCTTCCAGATGTTCGACGTGGCGGGAATTCTGGCCTACACGATCGCCTTCGTCGGGGTGATCCAGCTCATCGAATGGGCAATCTTCAAGCCCATGGAGGCACGGGCAATGCGGTGGCGGCGATGATTCGCATACGGATCGTGCGGAAGCTGTACCGGGTGCCGACCTCGCGGGAAAACCCGGCGGTCATCGAAAACCTGGAGCTGAACCTGGGACACGGAGAATTCGTCTGCCTGGTCGGCCCTTCCGGCTGCGGCAAGAGTACCCTGCTCAACATCGTCGCCGGCCTGGACAGGGAATTCGAAGGCAGCGTCGACTTCGGCGAGGATGCCGGCGACCGGCCCCATACCGCCTATGTATTCCAGGAGCCGCGCCTGCTGCCCTGGCGCAGCGTCCGCCAGAACATCGAGCTGGCGCTGCCGAAGGGCGAAACCGAGCGCGAGCACGTCGACCATCTGCTCGACATTCTGGGACTCAGCCATGCCGAGCACCAGTTCCCGGAGCGTCTGTCCCTGGGAATGAGCCGCCGCGCCGCACTGGCTCGGGCCTTTGCCGTCCGTCCGGCCCTGCTGCTGATGGACGAGCCCTTTGTATCGCTCGATGCCGCGACCAGCCGGCGTATCCGCGAACTGCTGCTCGCCGTTTGGCAGGAACGGCCCCATACCGTGCTATTCGTGACCCACGACGTCCGCGAGGCCATCGCGCTGGCCGACCGACTGGTCTTCCTCAACGCGCACCCCATGCACATCAGCCGGGAAATCGCGGTCACCGAACCCCGTGGCGCCCGCACCGGCGCCTGGGTGGAAACCTTCCGTGCCAGGCTGCTCGAGGACCATCCGACTATCGGGCACCTGCTGTGACCTCCCCGCGCCACCGCCCCATTGAAATCCTCCGATCCATCCCGACAATGTGCGGTGTTGGGACTCGCGCCCGCCATCGAACATCGACCTATGAACACTGAAGAACGCCAGGTACTCGAACGCTTTCTCTCACGGCTGACCGACATCAAGGGGATCGACAAGAATCCGGAAGCCGACCGGCTGATCCAGGACGCCGTGGCACGCCAGCCCGATGCCGCCTACCTGCTGATCCAGCGCAACCTGTTGCTGGAGAAGGCACTGGAAAACGCCAAGGCCCGAATCGAAGAGCTCCAGCTCCAGCGCCAGCCCGCCCCGGTCAATCGCGGCGGCGGGAGTTTCCTGGGGGGCGATCCTTGGGCTCAACCCGCACCGGCCGGCCGCACCTGGGACGCCACCCCGCCGGGCTATCGCCAGCATGCCGCGCCGCCCCTGCAACAATCCGGCGCGCCCAGCTTCCTCGGCAACATGGCATCGACCGCCGCCGGCGTGGTGGCCGGCTCCTTTCTGTTCCAGGGAATCGAAAGCCTGATGCACGGAGGCCAGCACGATCCCTGGGGCGCTTCGGCCGGAGAACACCTGACCGAAAACACCACCATCAACAACTATTACGGCTCCGACCAGGCACCCTCCTCCCCGGATGCTCAGGACGGCTGGTCCGGCCAGGACGATTCTTTCCTCAACACCGGCTACGACTTTTCGGACGACGACACCGGAAGCAGCGACGACAACTGGATCTGATGGCCGTGGCTCCCGCCCTCCTCCGTCCATGCGCCGGCGGCGGTGAGGACCCCTGAACTGAATGCGTTAAGGAAAGCGCTTTCAGGCGTTGCGCGAAGCTTCCGCTCGATGCCATAGCGTGCCAGAATGCGACCGGCGCTTGTCCGGCTCAGCGGCTTGTGTCCGGTCCCTTCGCTTCAACTCAACAACCAGGAGCTTCCGAGTGAAAAGATCGATGCTTTCATTGGCTATGGCGGGACTTACGGCGGCCTCGGGGCTGGCGGCACCCGTTGGAGCCGTTCATGCCCAATCCGCTTGCTATATCGATAGCGAGTTCCCGGACGAGCGCTTCGTGATCGACGCCGAAACCCAGGGCGCGCTGGTCAGCTCGTGGTACGACCTGGCCGCCCTGCTGTTCGGCGGCAAACAGACGGCTTACAGCGTCCACGGAAAATGGGTAGACACCTACCAGGACGGAGAAAACCCATTGGCCGTACTGATGGCCACGGCAACCGGTACGATCGACGTCGGTACCAAGTATTTCGGCAAAAGTGCCAATCCCAGCGCCATGCACACCCAAACCGGAGCCCATCTCGGCCTGACCGTACATGTCGTCAGAACGGGAGGCAATACCGAGTGGCTGCCCTTTACCCTGGACTGCGGCAGCGACGAAGCCAGCGTCCTTCCCAGCCAGTGGACATGCGAGGGCTACAGCGAGTGGGGAGACTACTTCGGCGTCAGCACCCTGACCAAGGTGCCATTCCAGGCTAACGACGCACGCTGCAATGTGTTCGAGGCCGTGCCCGCATCCGCTCCACCCACCGTTTCTGCGGCAGGTCAGGGCGGCACACACAAGAGCCACGCGACCAAACAGTAATCCACCCCGGCGACGATCGAGCCGCGGGCCGGCTTTCGCGGCCGGCCCGTCTCTGTTCCGCAGCCTCTCGAGTCCCTCCCTGCCATCCCCCTACGGCATTTGCCGATCCCTGAATCATTGCCGATACTAGGCGCTACGGTAAGGAACCCCTTCATGGCTCGGAACGATGTCCCCAGGCGCCAACCCATCGCGGTGTAGCAAGCTATCAGCGTCAAGGAAGGCGGGGACATGAAAGCGATACCCAGGGGAACCGGCGCTTCCGGCCTGCTCGGTAACTTTCGACTCGCTTTCGCCCCGCTCCTTCTACCGCTCCTCGCGGCATCGGGCGGCTGCTCCGACCACGGCGGCTCCAACGGAACAGCCTTGAAATCGGC
Organism: Methylococcus mesophilus; assembly: GCF_026247885.1. Taxonomy (NCBI): domain Bacteria; kingdom Pseudomonadati; phylum Pseudomonadota; class Gammaproteobacteria; order Methylococcales; family Methylococcaceae; genus Methylococcus; species Methylococcus mesophilus. The sequence goes on from NZ_CP110921.1 coordinate 937,881, forward strand.
GAGCGTCGCAGCGGTCGCCCCCGTAGTTCGTACCGACCTGCTGAGCACGCTCAATATCGCCTCGGAGTTCGAGCCGTACCAGCAGGTCGACGTGCACGCCAAGGTGGCCGGCTACGTGAAAAGAATCGACGTGGACATCGGCGATGCGGTCAAGGAAGGCCAGGTTCTTGCCATCCTCGAGGTTCCGGAGCTCGAGCAAGACCTGGCCCGGGCCCATGCCGCCGTTTTGCGGGCCCGTGAGCGAATCCGGCTGGTACGGAGCAATATCCGCCGCGCCGAAGCGATCGCCCATCAGGCGGAGCTGACCTACAAGCGCATGTATTCGGTCAACCGGACCACGCCCAATCTGGTGGCTCAGCAGGAGATCGACCTCGCCCTGTCCCAGGCGGATGCCACGGCGGCGGAACTTTCGTCCCGCCAAGCCGCCGCCCTGGTAGCCGAACAGGAACTCGCGGAAACCCAGGCGGAGGAACTCAAGGCCCAGGCACTGGCCGACTATGCGACTATCCGGGCGCCATTCACGGGCATCGTCACCAAGCGTTATGCCGACACCGGCGCCATGGTGCCCCAGGGCATCCAGTCAAGCCAGCAGGCCATGCCGGTGGTGCGGATCACGCAGGTCGATCCGCTGCGGCTTTCGTTCCCCGTCCCTGAATCCATGGTTTCGCTCGTTCATGCGGATGCGCCGGTGACCGTTCGCGTACCTTCCTTGAACCGTACTTTCGACGGAAAAATCTGGCGATTCACGGGCAAAACCACCGACATCACGCGCACCATGGAAACCCAGCTCCTGATCCCCAACCCCCGATTCGAACTGAAGCCCGGCATGCTGGCCTCGGTGGAGTTCGTGCTGGCGCGACGCGACCAGGTCCTTGCGATCCCGGTCGAAGCCGTGGATGAAGACGGGAAGGAGCCGACTGTCCTGGTCGTCGATCCGGACGGCAAAGTGGAAGATCGCAAGCTGAAGCTCGGCATCAAATCGCCGGACCGCTACGAAGTGATCTCGGGCCTGGCGGAAAACGAGAAGGTCATCGTTGCCGGACGATCCCGGTTCGTGCCCGGCCAGACCGTGCAGACGAGAACGGTGTCGTTCGACGCCCCGGCCGCCGACAGCGGCGGCGAATGAGTCACCCCTGAACCCCGCCTGCCGAGATGCCCCGTTTCGCCCTCCGCTTCCCCTATTTCATCATCGTCTGCGGGCTGATGGCAGGGGTGCTGGGCGTGTCGGCCCTGCTGCGCATGCCGGTCGACCTGTTCCCGAGCATCAACATACCGGTGGTGATGGTCGCCACCTTCTACTCGGGCATGCCGCCGCAGCAGATCGAAACCGCCATCACCGCGCCATTCGAGCGCATGTTCACCCTCGCCAGCGAGGTGGATCACATCGAGTCGCGCTCCCTGCCCGGCGTCAGCCTGATCAAGGTGTATTTCCATCCCGGCTCGAATCCGGACTCGGCGTTGACCGGCATCTCCAATCTGGCGATGGCGACCCTCCGCCGCTTGCCGCAAGGTACGCTGCCGCCGGTGATCCTGAAATCCGACGCCTCCAGCATGCCGGTCTGCCTGGTGACCTTCAAAGGCCAGGGCCTGGCGGAGAAGGACCTGCTCGACATCGCCCGCTTCAACGTGCGCAACCAGATGGCGAGCGTCCCCGGCGCCTCGGTGCCGATGCCGTTCGGCGGCAAGATGCGGCAAATCCAGGTCTACGTCGACCCGGTGAAGATGCAGGCCTACGACCTGAGCATCGACGACGTGGTGAGTTCGGTCAACGACGCCAACCTGATCCTCCCCGCCGGCTTCTCGCGCATCGGCGACCTGACCTACAACATCTACACCAACAGCCAGGTCGCCACCATGCGGGAGCTCGATCGGGTGCCGCTGCGCACCGTCGGGCAGGGAGCGGTCATGGTGGGCGATGTCGGCCGTGCCAAGGACGACACCATGATCCAGACCAACATCGTACGCATCGACGGCCAGCGTTCGGTCTACGTGCCGGTGCTGAAACAAGGGGGAAATACCAACACCATCGCCATCGTCGACGGCATCAAGGACATCGTCTCCCGCCTGCTCGATGTGCCCAAGACCCTGGCGACCGACGTCATCTTCGACCAGTCGCTGTTCGTCAAGAGCGCCATCGAGAACCTGATGCACGAAGGCCTGACCGGGCTTTGCCTGACCGGCCTGATGATCCTGATGTTCCTCGGCAGTCCGCGCGCCACCGGGGCGGTGATGCTGTCGATTCCGCTGTCGGCGCTGACCATGTTCTTCGTCATGTTCCTCGGCGGCGGCTCGGTCAATACCATGCTCCTGGGCGGCCTGGCGCTGGCGTTCTCGCGCCTGATCGACAACTCGGTGATCGTGCTGGAAAACATCTTCCGGCACATGGAGATGGGCAAACCGGCGGCCGAGGCCGCGGAGCGGGGCGGCATGGAGGTCTCGCTGCCGGTGCTCGCCGCCACCCTGACCATGGCCATCGTCTTCTTCCCGGTGAGCTTTCTGCAGGGCGTCAGCAAATTCCTGTTCTCGGCGCTGGGGCTGGCCGTGGTCATGTCGGAATTCGCTTCCTACATCGTGGCCATGACGGTGGTGCCGCTGTTCTGCTCCCGGTTCATCAAGAACGTCCACGGCGGCGGCCATGCGCCGGGCTCCCGCCCTTCACTTTTGGCAAGCTTCAACGCCGGGTTCGATGCACGCTTCAAGGCCTTTCTCGATCGCTACCAAGTCCTGCTGGCCCGCGCGCTGCAACGCCCGCAAGCGACGCTCGCCGGCATCGCGGGCCTGTTCGCCGCCAGCCTGCTGCTGTTTCCGCTGCTCGGCCTGTCCTTCTTCCCTCGCACCGACCCCGGCCTGTTCACCCTCATGATCAAGGCGCCTTCGGGGATGCGGCTGGAGAAAACCGAGGATCAGATCCGCCAGGTCGAGGCGCTGATCCGCCGCAACGTCGCCCCAGAAGACCTCCAGCTCATCATGTCCAACATCGGCTCGGTGGCCGACCTGCCCGCGCTCTACACCACCAACTCCACCGAGGATACGGCCTTCGTCCAGGTCGCCCTCGATGCCGATCACAAGACCGGCAGTTTCGAATACATGGACCGGATCGGGGAGGCTCTGAAGACGGAAATGCCGCAACTGAGCGCCTACCTCCTGACCAGCGGGCTGGTCGACGCGGTCATGAACCAGGGCATGCCGGCGCCGATCGACGTCCAGGTCAGCACCAACGACATCGCGACGGCCGATCGCGTGGTCAAGGCCCTGACCGCGAAAATCCGGGAGCTTCCCGGCGTCGGCGGCATTTTTACTCCGCAGAACAATCATCTGCCGGCCTTCAACATCGAAGTGGACCGCATCCGTGCCGGCCAGGTCGGCCTCACCGAGAAGAACGTGGTCGACAGCCTGATCTCGGCCCTGACCTCGGACGTCATGATTTCGCCGAACTACTGGATCGACCCCAAATCCGGCAATAACTATTTCCTTTCCGTCCAATATCCGCTGGATCTGATCAAGTCCATCGCCGATCTGCAGAACCTGGTATTGCACGGCCCGAACGTGAAAGGTCCGACGACCCTGGACAGCGTCGCCAGGATCAGCGAGATGCGTTCGCCCAACGAAGTCGACCACTACCAGATCCGGCGTGTGATGGACATCTATGTCGCGCCGAACGGCGAGGACCTGGGGCGGCTGGCCACCGCCATCGAGAACATCGTCGCGGGAATGCAGTTGCCGGAAGGCGTGACGGTAACGTTGCGCGGTTCGGTGCAAAGCATGCGGGCGTCTTTCCACAGTTTCGCCGTCGGCCTGAGCCTGTCGGTCATCCTGGTCTACTTGGTTCTGGTCGCCCAGTTCCGCTCCTTCGTCACGCCCTTCATCATTCTGTTGGCGGTGCCCACCGGCATCACCGGGGTGATCCTGATGCTGCTGTTGAGCGGCACCACGCTCAACGTCATGTCGCTGATGGGCGTGCTCATGCTGAGCGGGATGGTGGTCTCGAACAGCATCCTGATCGTCGAATTCACCAACCAGTTGCGCGCCGGGGGCATGGGCGTGGAGGAAGCTGCCTCCCAGGCGTGCCGGACGCGGTTGCGGCCGGTGCTGATGACCTCGCTCGCCACCATCATCGGCCTGATCCCGATGGCTTTGAAGCTGGGCACCGGCAGCGAAGCCTACGCGCCGCTGGCGCGCGTGATCATCGGCGGCCTCAGTGTCTCGGTGGTGCTGACGGTGTTCATCGTACCGGCCGCCTACGTGCTGATTTTCCGCAACCGCGACGGCAAAGCGCCCACCGCTTCCCTGCCGGAAGCCATTCCATGAGACCCGACCGGCGCAATCTGCTCCCTGCCTTGGCGCTGCTGCTGGAATGCGCCGCCGGCCCTGCAAGCGCCCGCACCCTGTCGCTCCGGGAAGCGCAGGACGTCGCCCGTGCCAATCACCCCCGTATCCAGGTTGCCGACCTCCAGGCGCAGGCATCGCAGGAGGCCGTCATCCAGGCCAGATCGGCCTACCTCCCTCATATCACCCAGCAGACGGTCGGAGCGATTTCCAACAGCTCGAAGAATGCCCCGGCACGGCTGGCCGCCGGCTATGGCCTGGCGCCGCCGCCGGTTGCATCGCGGGCCGCGACCGGCGCCTACCTGAAGCAACTGATCTATGATTTCGGCCGCACCTCCAACCTGGTGGCCAGCGCCGAACTGAACGCCAAGGCCAGCGATGAAAACCGGGCTGCTAATGAAGCGCAGATCCTGCTGTTGGTGACCGCTGCCTACTTTCAGATGGTCCAAGCGCAGGAAGTGCTCAAAGTGGCCGAGGACACCCTCGCGAAACGGGAACTCAATCTAAAGCAGATCAAGGCACTGACCGCATCCGGCCTCAAATCTGCTCTGGACGTCAGCTTCGCCGAAGTCAACCAGAGCGATGCCCAGATGTTGCTGCTCAAGGCCCAGAACGATCTGGCTTCGGCCCGCGCCGTGCTTTCCACCGCCATGGGCAGCCGCGACGAAGAAAATTTCGACGTGCGGGAGGAACCCCTGCCCTCCCCCATCGGAAAGCTGGAAGCCGCAGTCACCGAGGCCCTCTATTTGAGGCCCGATCTGCGCACCCTGCGGCTGCAATTGCAGGCGGCGGAAAAGTTCGCGGAAGCGGAAAAAGCCGCGGCCCGCCCGAAGATCGAGCTGGTGGGCGACATCAACTACATGCCCTGGGTCAACATCGAGGCGGGCAAGTATCCGAAATTCAATGTCATCGGCGGCCTCCTCATCGATGTCCCGGTTTTCGAAGGCTTTGCCCTGGAGGCTCGCGAAAACAAGGCGAGAAAAGAATACCAAGCCGCGGCCCACGGACTGACCGACGCGGAAAACAACATCCTGCGCGATGTCCGGGTGGCCTGGATGGCGGCGAAAACCGCGTTCGAACGGATGCCGCCCGCTCACCAGCAGTTTCTGGAAACCACCAAATCGTTCCAATTGGCGCAGTCGCGCTACCAGATGGGATTGAGCTCCATCGTAGAACTGACCCAGGCCCAGCTCAATTTCACGCGCGGCGCCATCGACGAAATCGAAGCTCGCATCGAATACCAGATGCGCTGCGCCGAACTGGATTACCAGATGGGAAAGCTGCGCTGACGTCTATAGCAACGCCCGATGCGGCCGATAGCCCACTGTGTGATTTCAAACGGTCATCGAGGCATATCACGCAACTCTTCGATTATCTCCCGTCCCGAGCCATCGTATTCCTTGTAATCGTCCGTGGCAGCGAACTTGCATTTCTCCGGATTTGACAATCACGTCCACTCTGCCAGCCGCATTCGATGATCACCAAAACACAAACACCCGGCCTGTCGAAATTCCTCTCCACCGTCCTCTTGACCGCAAGCGCCCTGTTCGCGCTCGGCCCAGCCGCGGCCCCGGCCTTCGAGTACAACGACGAAGGAAAAACCCTGGCGAACAAGCGGCTAAAAGGCAGTTACGGATTCGCGGCGCAAGGCTATTTCGGTGCCGATTTCGATGCCACGACCCAGCTCACCACCGGCGCAATCGCCATCCGCGTAGGCGTGTTCAATTTCGACGGCGATGGCCATTGCAGCATCCACAGTATGGCCAACAAGGCCGGCCTCAAGGCGGCGGTCACCCAGGATACGTCCGATTGCACCTACGAGGTCTATCTCGACGGCACCGGGAAGGTCGATGCGGTGCTGGGCGGAAAATCCTTTGAGACGTTTTTCGTGCTGGTGAACGGCGGCAAGGAATTCATGTTCACCCGGCGCGAAGGCACCAGCACCTCCGCGGACCAAGGCGGCGCCACGCTGGTCTTCGCCATAGCCAAGAAGCAATAGCCGGCCCGGCGCTTCAGGCGGCGGTTTCCACCATGTTCACCCGCTGGGTGACATTGCACAGCAACACGTAGGGAATGGTGTCGGCGCAGAGTGCGATTTCCTCCACCGGCAGCCCCTGGCCCCATAGCGTCACCGTGTCGCCGACTTCAGCCGCCGGACAGTCGGTCAGATCGACCGATATCATGTCCATGGAGACCCTCCCGATCAGCGGCACGCGCCTGCCCCGGACCAGCACCGGTGTGCCGGTGGCCGCGCGGCGGGGATAGCCGTCGCCGTAGCCTATGGCCGCGATGCCCATGCGGGTCGGGCGGGGGCACACGAAATCGCCGCCGTAGCCGACCGCATCGCCGGTATTCAGGTGCTTAATCGCGATCAGCCGGCTCTGCAGGGTCATGACCGGCCGCAAGCCTTCTTCCGGCCCGGTCCGTCCGGGAAACGGCGACACGCCGTAAAGCAGGATGCCGGGCCGCACCCAGGCGCTGCGGGCCGCTTCCCAGGCCATGAGACCCGCCGAATTGGCGATGCTGAACTCGCCGCCGTCGCCAGCCATTCGGCCAAAGCAGCGGAGCTGGATCTCCGTTGCCGGGTCATGGGTGACGTCGGCGTTGGCCAGATGGGTCATGACGGGCACCGGCTGGCGCACCTGCGGCATCCGCACCAGCCGCGTCCGCGCACGGACGAACTCCTCTTCGCCCAAGCCCAGCCGGTGCATGCCGCTGTCGGCCTTGAGCCACACTGCCATCGGGGCGGCGATGTCCAGCCGCTCCAGCAGATCGAGCTGAAAGCCGGAATGAATCACCGGTTCGAGACCATGGCGGGCGCTCAGCCTCATCCCTTCCTCGTCGGTATAGCCCTGCAGCACCGCGACACGTTGAGCGATGCCCGCCTGGCGCAAGACGACGCCCTCCTCCACCCGCGCCACGGCGAACGCATCCGCTGCCGGCAGCGCTCTTGCGGCTCGGACCAGCCCGTGCCCGTAGGCATTGGCTTTGATCACCGCCATGATTTTCGAATCCGGCACGGCGGCGCGAATCCAGGCGAAATTGTGGGCGAAGGCCGCCATGTCCAGGACGGCACGGGCTGCGGGCACCATGCCTTCAGTATCCCTCGCTGGAATAGGGATCGGCGATGAAGTTCTCGAAACGCGTGTACTGGCCCAGGAAGGTCATCCGCACCGTGCCGATCGGCCCGTTACGCTGCTTGGCGATGATGATTTCCGCCGTGCCCTTGTCGGCGCTGTCGGGATGGTAGACCTCGTCGCGGTAGATGAACACGATGATGTCGGCGTCCTGCTCGATCGAGCCCGATTCGCGCAGGTCCGACGGCACCGGCCGCTTGTTGGGCCGCTGCTCCAGATTGCGGTTGAGCTGGGACAGGGCGATCACAGGCACGTTCAGCTCCTTGGCCAGCGCCTTGAGCGAGCGGGAGATTTCGGAAATTTCGGCCACCCGGTTCTCGCCGCCCGAGCATTGCATGAGCTGCAGGTAGTCCAGCACTACCAGCCCGAGCTGGCCGTTCTCGCGCGCCAACCGGCGGCAGCGGGCGCGGACCTCGGTAGGTGAAAGCGCCGCCGTGTCGTCGATGAAAAGCTTGGTCTCCGCCAGAATGTTGATGGCCGAGGTCATGCGCGGCCATTCGTCGTCCTCCAGCTTGCCGGTGCGGACCCGGTGCTGATCGATGCGTCCGAGCGAAGACATCATGCGCATCGCCAGCTGCTCGCCGGGCATCTCCATGCTGAACACGGCGACAGGCAGGCCTTCCTTGATCGCCACGTTTTCGGCGATGTTCATCGCGAAGGTGGTTTTGCCCATCGACGGCCGGCCGGCGATGATGATGAGGTCCGACTGCTGCAGGCCCGAAGTCATGTCGTCGAAATCGGCGAATCCCGTGCTCGCCCCCGTGATGTGCCCCTCCTTCTGGAACAGCATCTCGATGCGGTCGACGGCTGCAACCAGCAAGCTCTTGATCGGCTTGAAGCCGGCGCTGCCGCGCTGGCGCTGGTCGGCGATCTGAAACACGCGCTGCTCGGCGTGCTCCAACAGGTCGCTCATGCCCCGTCCTTCGGGCTGATAGGCCGAATCGGCGATTTCGGTGCCGACGTGGATGAGTTGGCGAAGCACGGCTCGCTCGCGCACGATGTCGGCGTAGGCGGAGATATTGGCGGCGCTGGGCGTTTCCCGCGCCAGCACGGCGAGATAGGCAAGCCCGCCGGCCTCCTCCAGTTCACCGGTTTTCTCCAACACTTCCGACAGCGTGACGACGTCGAACGGCGCCTGTCGCTCGGAAAGCTGGCGGATCGCCCGGAAAATCAGGCGATGGTCGCGCCGGTAAAAGTCCTCCTCGACGATGCGATCGGCGACGACGTCCCAGGTCTGGTTATCGAGCAGCAGGCCGCCCAGCACCGCCTGTTCGGCCTGGATCGAGTGAGGGGGTACTTTGAGCGCCTCCACGCGCTTGTCGATCGATCGGGCGTAATCGGACATCTTGAGTTCAATCAGCCATTGCGGATGGTTTCAATGAGGCGGGTGGTCGAATGGCCGTCGACGAAGCCGAGTATCCTAACCTCGCCGCCGGCAGCCAGGACGCAATCATGGCCGGCGATCGCGTCGATGTCGCGGTAGTCGCCGCCCTTGACCAGCACGTCGGGCCGGATGGCACAGATTTCATCGCGCGGGGTATCCCCGTCGAATGCCACGACCCAGTCGACGCTCTCCAGCGCAGCCAGCATGGCCATCCGATGCGCCAGAGGATTGACCGGGCGGCCCGTCCCCTTCAGCCTGCGCACCGAGCCGTCGCCGTTGACCAGCACGATCAGGCGGTCGCCCAGGGCGCGGGCCTGCTCCAGATAATGCACATGGCCGGGATGCAGCAGGTCGAAACAGCCGTTCGTGACCACGATCCGCTCGCCGGCGCTGCGCAAAGGTTCGAGCACCGCCAGCAGGTCCACAAGCGTGATCGCTCCCCGCCGGGGCGCCCGCTGGCCGCGAATTGCAAGGGCCAATTCCTCGGGCGAAACCGACGCCGTTCCAAGCTTGCCGACCACGATGCCTGCGGCCAGGTTCGCCAGGGCCACCGCATCGGCCAGCGGCCTGCCGGCGGCAAGGGCAGCTGCGAGCACCGAGATGACCGTGTCGCCCGCCCCGGTCACGTCGTATACCTCCTTGCCGTGCGCCTGAAGGTGCAGCGCTCCCGCCGCCGGTCTCAGCAGGCTCATGCCGTGCTCGCCCCGGGTCACCAGCAGGGCTTCGAGATTCAGCCGTGCTATCAATTCCAGCCCTTTGCGTTCGATTTCCGCTTCGTCGCTGCACGCGCCGACCACGGCCTCGAATTCGGAAAGGTTGGGGGTCAACAGCGTCGCACTCCGATAGCGCTCGAAATCCCGCCCCTTGGGATCGACCAGAACCGGCTTGCCGACCTCCCGTGCGGCCGCGATGAACTCCTGGACGGAAGCCAGAGTCCCTTTCGCGTAATCGGAAAGCACGACCACACCGGTCTCGTCCAGCAGCGCGCGGAACCGTGTGACCAGGGGAGCCGGGTCGAGATGGCCGAAGCCGTCCTCGAAATCCAGCCGAATGAGCTGCTGCTGCCGGCTGACGACGCGCAGCTTGGTGACCGTCGCGACCGTAGGACAACGCTCCATGTGGCCGCGGATGCCCGCCGCTGCCAGGAGCCGCTCCAACGCGTCGGCCGCCTCATCCTCGCCCGCGTAGCCCAGCAGATCGACCGTGCCGCCCAACGCCGCCAGATTGAGCGCCACGTTCCCGGCACCGCCTATGCGCTCCTCCGAGTTTTCCACCCGCACGACCGGCACCGGCGCCTCCGGGGATATGCGGGAAGCTCCGCCGAACCAGTAGCGGTCGAGCATGAGGTCTCCGACGACCAATACGCGGACGAGGCTGAAGTCGGGGAGGATCATCGGATGGGGAGAGCGAGAAAGGCGTCTAGAATACCATAGCGGCATACCGGGGGGCGCCGCGCGCGATCAGGGGAAATCAGCTCCCCAGCCTTTCCGCCATGCTGTCCAGCGCTCTCACCAGCGCATCGATCATTTCCTCGCCCTGGGCAATGTGGCCGGAGTTCGGCAGTATCTTCAGTTCCGATCGCGGCAATGCCCGATGCAGCAACCAAGCCGCCTCGGGAGGACAGACCCGGTCCTGCCGGCCGTGCACGATGATCGCGGGAAGATGCGAAATCCTCGGGCAGTCTTCGAGGATCTGACCTTCCCTGATGAAATAGCGGGCCGCCGCATAATGAAGTTCGATACGGCACTGGGACAGAGCGCCGACAGGGAGGGGTTCGTCATCCGGAGGGTTGAATGCCTCACCCAGCGTGACGCGGGTGCTCCACAGCCACCATTCCTTCGCCATTCGCCTCTGTTCCAGCTCGTCGGCGCCGTTGATGCGGCCGTGGATGGCCCGAACGGGATTGGCCCGCTCCTTGGAATCGAAATTATCGATGAACCGCTGCCAGGATTCGGGATGCAACCGGCTGGCGCCGTCGCGTACGAACCAGTCCACATCGCGCTTGCGTGCCAGGAAACTGCCCCGCAGAACCAGCCCGCTGACCTGCTCGGGGTAAGCCTGCGCATATAGCAAGGCCAGAGCCGCTCCCCAGGAGCCGCCGAAAAGCAGCCATTTCGGGACATTCAAACGCGTCCGGATCGATTCGAGATCGCCGACCAAGTGCCGGGTCGTGTTGCTCCGAACTCCGCCATGCGGCGCCGATCGCCCGCAGCCCCGTTGGTCGACGAGTATCGCGCGATAACGTTCCGGGTCGAAAAACGAACGATGATGGCTCTTGCAGCCCGAACCCGGCCCTCCGTGGAGAAACACTGCGGGGATACCCTCGGGGTTACCGCATTCCTCCACGTAGACCTCATGTCCGTTCCCGACTCCGAAACGGTGGATAGCGTAGGGCTCGATCGGAGGGTAGAGCGATTTCATTGCGCCTCTGCAACGAGGCCGCAGAAAATACGGCGGCCGGGAAAGAAAAAGGGGGATCTACGATCCCCCTTTCGGCCGGCTTCAGACCTGATGGGCTGTCACGCTCATCAGAAACCGATACCGACGTAGGCACCAGCGGTGTAGTTGTCCGTATCGGTTCCGTTCAGGATCGTCTTGCCGCCGGCAGTCTTGACGCTGTAACCCACGTCGCCGCCGGTGAAGGTATAGCGGAAGTCGGCACCGACCCACAGATTCTTGAAGATGTTGTACTCCAGACCCGTACCCAGCATCAGGCCGGGATTCAACACGGTCACGCCGCTGGAAGGCGGGCTGATCACGTTGATGGCGAGACCGAACGGCACGATCCAGGGCCGGAATCCCTGAATGCCAGTGTACTTCAACTTCGGAGAGGCATACAGCGAGAACATGGTGACCTGGGCCTGAGACCGGATGCCGCCGAGCTGGCTGCTGACGAATGCGTTGTTGACGCTGCCGTAGTTCTTATAGTCGAACATCAGTTCGGCATCGAGTGCCAGATCGTCCGAGATGCCGAAGGTGTCGTCGGTCAGGCGGTGATCGAAACCCGCGCCGACGTACCAGCCAGCCTTGTCGGACCCGAAAGAGGAGGACGACAGAAGGTTGTTGTTGACCAGCAGTTCGTTGCTACGCGCATGGCTCATTGAAGCCCAACCGCCGCGGAAGAAGACCATGTCGTCTTTCTTCGCTTCATGCTTGGCCAGTTCGGCAGAGTTCTGGTCCACCTTGGTCTGCTGAGCCTGCACCTGCTGGGCAGCCCGGCTGGCTTCAGATTTGGCTTCGGCAGTTTCGGCCTCGGTCTTTGCGCGAGAAGCTTCAAGCTCGGCACGCAACGCCTGCATTTCCTGCTCCATCACTTCCAGCCGGCGCTCAAGCGCCGACTGCGCGGAAACGTGGTGGTGAGTTGCGGCGACTGAAACCTGGGGCGCGAGAGCGGCGGCGATCGAAGCGGTGAGCAGCGTGGTTACGCCGCCCGATTTCTTGACCTGATTCATGAAAGTCCCCTCGACAAAGTATTGTTAGTTGGATAAAGCGTTGCTCCGGAGCAACAGTTAGTTGCTTGCCGAGAGGATGCTAGCAAAAAAGCAGGACGGTAACAATTCTCCTTGTGCGATTTTGTTGACCCACGTCAGCATTGTTCTCCGCCACTGCCGTCCCCGCGCGCGAATTACGGGAAAGCGCGGCTGCACCTCCCGCCCAGGATTCGCCGATTTCCAGCGCGTTGAATTGCCTTGACCAGTATAGAACAGCACTACCGGAAGGCCATATTAGTGAATCCCAAAGGCCTGGTTTATAATGCGAAGTTCGCCGTGTACGGACTTATAACAACCCGAGCGAACGTCGGAAGATGCGTGCTCCCCCCGCATCCGGTCGCGATTACCCGGCTCCTTCAGCGGCGGCGCACGCTCTTGAAGCGGTGTTGCACACGAACTACGCACAAGACTACCCCCAAATACAATTAAGAATTCAAGAGGTCACATGGCTGTCAAGAACCGTCTCCACCGCAGCGAACTCGCGGTGCCGGGCAGCAATCCGCGCATGCTCGAGAAGGCGCCGGAAGCCGGCGCCGACATCGTCTTTCTGGACCTGGAAGATGCGGTTGCGCCGGACGACAAGGAACAAGCGCGCAGGAACATCATCTCGGCGCTCAATACCTACGAATGGTCTGCATGCGCGGTTTCCATCCGGATCAATGGCCTTGATACCCATTATGCCTACCGCGACCTCGTTGAAATCGTCGAATCCTGCGGCGACAAGCTCGACACCATTCTGATTCCGAAAGTGGGCTGCGCCTCGGATGTCTTGTTCGTCGCGACCATGCTGTCCCAAATCGAAGCATATAAAGGTCTCAAGCCGATCAATATCCACGTGCTGATCGAAACGGCCATGGGCATGGCCAATGTGGAAGAAATCGCCCGCACCTGCCCCGAACGCATGGAGGCGATGGTGTTCGGGGTGGCGGACTACGCCGCATCGGTGCGCGCCCGCACCACCAACATCGGCGGCGCCAACCCTGATTACGGCATGCTGACCGACCCTGACGAGGCCGGCGCCCGCACCTATCACTGGGGCGACCAGTGGCATTTCGGCATTTCCCGCATGGTCGCGGCGTGCCGTGCCTACGGGCTTCGCCCCATCGACGGTCCGTTCGGCGATTTCAGCGATCCGGAAGGCTTCCGCGCTGCCGCCCGCCGTGCCGCGGCCCTGGGCTGCGAAGGGAAGTGGGCCATCCATCCCTCTCAGGTTGCACTGTGCAACGAAATCTTCACTCCCACGGAGAAGGAAGTCACCCGCGCCTACCGCATCCTGGAAGCCATGGAGCGGGCGGCGAAGGAAGGCAAGGGCGCGGTATCCCTGGACGGACGCCTGATTGATGCCGCGTCGATCCGCATGGCGGAGAACGTGGTGCGCCAGATGAACCAGATCGAGTCGCGCCGATAGAGAGGAAAGCCCCAGCGTGTCGCGCGATGCACACTTTGAGTTGAACGAGGAGATCGTCCGTGAATATCCATGAGTATCAGGCCAAGGAGCTGCTCAAGAGCTATGGCGTGCCCGTGCCCAACGGCGCCGTCGCCTATTCGGACGCCCAGGCCGCCAGCGCCGCCGAGGAACTCGGCGGCAGCCGCTGGGTGGTCAAGGCGCAGATCCATGCCGGCGGCCGCGGCAAGGCCGGGGGCGTCAAGGTTGCCAATTCCATCGAGGAAGTCCGCCAATACGCCGACGCCATGCTCGGCAGCCACCTCGTTACTCACCAGACCGGCCCGGAGGGATCGCTGGTCCAGCGCCTGTGGGTGGAGCAGGCCAGCCATATCAAGAAAGAATACTACCTGGGGTTCGTGATCGACCGCGGCAATCAACGCATTACCCTGATCGCCTCCAGCGAAGGCGGCATGGAAATCGAGGAAGTCGCAAAGGAAGCCCCGGAGAAAATCGTCAAGGAAGTCGTCGATCCGGCCATCGGGCTGCTGGACTTCCAGTGCCGCAAGGTTGCCACGGCCATCGGGCTGAAGGGGAAGCTGATGCCCCAGGCCGTCAGGCTGATGAAGGCCATCTACCGCTGCATGCGCGATAAGGACGCGCTGCAGGCCGAGATCAACCCGCTGGCAGTGGTCGGCGAGAGCGATGAATCGCTGATGGTCCTCGACGCCAAGTTCAATTTCGATGACAACGCCCTCTATCGCCAGCGCACCATCACCGAGATGCGCGACCTGGCCGAGGAAGATCCGAAAGAAGTCGAAGCCTCCGGCCACGGCCTCAACTACATCGCCCTCGACGGTAACATCGGCTGCATCGTCAATGGCGCAGGCCTCGCCATGGCTTCGCTCGACGCCATCACCCTGCACGGCGGCCGGCCGGCCAACTTCCTGGATGTCGGCGGCGGCGCCTCGCCGGAAAAGGTGACCAACGCCTGCCGCATCGTGCTGGAAGACCCCAACGTCAAGTGCATCCTGGTGAACATCTTCGCCGGCATCAATCGCTGCGACTGGATCGCCAAGGGCCTGATCCAGGCCTGCGACAGCCTGCAGATCAAGGTGCCGCTGATCGTGCGCCTGGCCGGCACCAACGTCGACGAGGGCCGCAAGATCCTGGCCGAATCCGGCCTCTCCTTCATCACCGCGGAAAATCTGGACGACGCGGCTGCCAAGGCCGTCGCCATCGTCAAGGGATAACAGCCATGAGCGTATTCGTTAACAAGCACTCCAAGGTCATCTTCCAGGGCTTCACCGGCGAGCATGCCACCTTCCACGCCAAGGACGCCATGCGGATGGGCACCCAGGTGGTCGGCGGCGTCACCCCCGGCAAAGGCGGCACCCGCCATCCCGACCCCGAACTCGCCCATCTGCCGGTGTTCGACACCGTGGCCGAAGCCGTGGCTGCCACCGGTGCCGACGTCTCCGCCGTATTCGTGCCGCCGCCCTTCAACGCCGATGCGCTGATGGAAGCCATAGACGCCGGCATCCGGGTCGCCGTGACCATCGCCGACGGCATCCCGGTGCACGACATGATCCGGCTGCAGCGCTACCGCGTGGGCAAGGACTCCATCGTGATCGGGCCGAACACCCCGGGCATCATCACGCCGGGCGAGTGCAAGGTGGGCATCATGCCTTCGCACATCTACAAGAAAGGCAACGTCGGCATCGTGTCGCGCTCCGGGACCCTCAATTACGAGGCAACCGAGCAGATGGCAGCGTTGGGCCTGGGCATCACTACCTCGGTCGGCATCGGCGGCGACCCCATCAACGGCACCGACTTCGTCACCGTGCTGCGCGCCTTCGAAGCCGACCCGGAAACGGAGATCGTCGTCATGATCGGCGAAATCGGGGGCCCCCAGGAGGTCGCCGCCGCCCGCTGGGCCAAGGAGAACATGCGGAAGCCGGTCATCGGCTTCGTCGCCGGCCTTGCCGCTCCGGCGGGCCGCCGCATGGGCCACGCCGGCGCCATCATCTCCAGCGAGGCCGACACCGCCGGCGCCAAGATGGACGCCATGGAAGCGCTGGGACTGTACGTCGCCCGCAACCCGGCCCAGATCGGCCAGACCGTGCTGCGCGCCGCGCAGGAGCGCGGAATCAAGTTCTGATCCGGATTCCCCGAAACCAACGACCAGGGGTCCCGGCGCGCGCCGCGGCCCCCCAACCTTTCCTGCCATGCGACAACTGGACCCCACTCAAGTCAAAGACCTCCTCGATCAACTCGAGACCCGCCCCTTGCTGCTGGACGTACGCGAGTCCAACGAATTCGCCTATTGCCGCATCGAAGGCAGCCTGCACGTCCCCATGGGCGAGATCGTATCGAGGCTAAATGAACTCGATCCCGACCGGCAGACCGTGGTCATCTGCCACCACGGCATGCGCAGCTTCCAGGTCGCCCAATTCCTGGAGTCCCAAGGCTTCAGCCACGTCATCAACCTTGCCGGCGGAATAGACGCCTGGGCGCGGGAAGTCGATCACACCGTACCCCGCTATTGAGATGATCGCCCTTATCCAGCGGGTTACGCAGGCCAGCGTCCGCGTCGGCTGCGAAACCGTCGGCGCCATAGGCCGGGGCACCCTGGCCCTGGTGGCCGTCGAGCGCGGCGACGGCGAAGCCCAGGCGTCGCGCATGGCCGAGCGCCTGCTCGGCTACCGGGTGTTCCCGGATAGCGAAGGCCGCATGAACCTGAGCCTGTCCGATGCGGGCGGCGGCCTGCTGCTGGTTTCGCAGTTCACCCTGGCCGCCGACACTGCGAAGGGCATGCGCCCGAGCTTTACCCCGGCGGCAGATCCCGAAACTGGCCGCCGGCTGTTCGACGCCCTCGCAGATGCCGCCCGACGCCGCCATTCCCCCGTCGCAACCGGACGCTTCGGCGCCGACATGCAGGTTTCCCTCGTCAATGACGGCCCCGTGACCTTCCTTCTGCGCTGTCCGCCCGGCTGATCTTCCCTCCGGGGATATTCCCCTTCCGCTGCGTTCGCTATCATCCTCCTGTGGGTGTGCGGAGGTATTCGCAATGCAGCAGAAATTTCACATCGAACGAATGAATCGTGAGCGGCTGGAGCTGGCGCTGGATTGGGCGGCGGCCGAAGGCTGGAACCCCGGCCTGCACGATGCGGCGAGTTTCTTCGCCGCGGACCCTTCCGGATTTTTCATGGGATTTCTGGGCGACGAGCCGGTGGGGAGCATCAGCGCAGTGTCCTATCCCGGCGATTTCGGCTTCATCGGGCTCTACATCGTCCGACCCGAGCACCGCGGCAAGGGCTTCGGCCTCAAGCTCTGGCATACCGCGGTGGAACACCTCGGAGAGCGTACCGTCGGCCTGGACGGCGTGATCGAGCGGCAGTCCAGCTATGCCCGTTCGGGGTTCGTGACCGCCCACCGCAACTTCCGTTTCGAATGGACCGGTCCCGCCGTCTTGGAAGCGGACCCCGCCGTACGCGGGCTGGAACCCTCCGATTTCGGGGAACTCCTGGCGTACGATGCCGCGCTGTTCCCGGGAGGCCGGGACGAATTCCTGCGCGCCTGGACCGGGCAACCGGGGTGCACCGGCCTGACCTACCGCTCCGACGACGGTGACATTGCGGGATACGGGCTGCTCCGCCCTTGCCGCACGGGCCACAAGCTCGGTCCGCTGTTCGCCGACACGCCCCGCATCGCGGCTAGCCTGCTGCAGGCCTTCCGTTATCACGCCGGGACCGGCTCCATCTTCATCGACATGCCGGAGCCCAATACCGCCGCCTTGCAGCTGGCCGCACGCCGCGGCATGCGGCGGGTATTCGAAACCGCCCGCATGTATACCCCCCGGGCGCCCTCCCTGCCGTTGGAGCGCACGTTCGGCATCACCACTTACGAGCTGGGCTAGGCCGTCCTTACCATGCAGGCGCCGGCGGCACCAGTGCTTGGCACCGATAGCGCTTCCCGGTAAACTCAGCCGCTTTTTTTCCGCCGCTATGCAAATCGGACCCTACCACCTCAGCAGTCCGGTCATCCTCGCGCCCATGGCGGGCGTCACCGACCTCCCCTTTCGCAGACTCTGCCGGCAATTCGGCGCGGGGCTGGCGGTCTCGGAGATGATGGCCGCCAACCCGGCCTTGCAAACCACCCGCAAGTCCATGCTGCGGCAGGACCACCGCGGTGAGGTGGGCCCGATCGGCGTGCAGATCGTCGGCGCCGTTCCACGGGAGATGGCCGAGGCGGCTCGCCGCAACGCCGGTCTCGGCGCGGACATCATCGACATCAACATGGGCTGCCCCGCAAAAAAAGTCTGCAACGTCGCCGCCGGTTCGGCGCTGCTGCGCGACGAGAAGCTGGTGGCGAGCATACTCGAAGCGGTGGTCCAGGCCGTACCGGTGCCGGTCACCTTGAAGATCAGGACCGGCTGGGATTCGGCGTCCCGCAACGCGGTGACTATCGGCAAAATCGCGGAATGCGCCGGAATCCGGGCCCTCACGGTCCACGGCCGCACCCGCGAATGCGGGTTTGCGGGGGCAGCCGAATACTCTACAATTGCCGATGTTAAGAATGCCATCGGCATTCCGGTTATCGCCAACGGCGACATCGACTCTCCCGGAAAAGCCGAGGCCGTGCTCCGATCGACCGGCGCGGATGCCGTGATGATCGGCCGTGGCGCCTGGGGACAGCCCTGGCTGCTGCGGGAAATCGCCGCGCGGCTCAAGGACGGCCGCCAGCCCTCGCCCCCTACGCTCGACGAGATACGCCGCACCGTGCTCGGCCACCTCGAGGCGCTGTATTCCTTCTATGGGGAGGTGCAGGGGGTGCGCATCGCACGCAAACATATCGGCTGGTACGCCTCCCGCATTCCGGGTTTGGACGATCGGCCGGTACGGGGGATTTTTTCCCTCGACAACGCCCCCCAGCAGCTCTCCGCTGTGGACGCCCTGTTGAAGTTTCAGTTCGAGAAGACCGCTGCATGAGACAGGACAATCGATTGCTTGAATCTTTCGAATCTCCGGCCAAGGATCCTTCCAATACGCCCGTCGTGCTCAGCGAGCAGGTACGCGCAGCCCTGGTCAATTATTTGTCGCAGTTGGACGGCATCAGCGTGACCGACATGTATACCCTCGTCATGGGCGAAGTCGAACGGCCGCTCATCCGTACCGTGCTCGAGCACTGCTGTCACAACCAGACCCGCGCCGCCCAGTTGCTGGGCCTCAGCCGCAGCACACTGCGCAAGAAGATGCAGCAGCACGGCATCGAGTGAGCATTTTCCCAGCCTTTCCGACCCAAGAGATCCAATGAGTAATCCTATCGCCCGCGCCCTCGTCAGCGTTTCCGACAAGACCGGCTGCGTGGAGTTCTGCCGGCGCCTCGCCGACATCGGCGTCGAAATCATCTCGTCCGGCGGCACCGCCAGACTGTTGGCCGAACACGGCGTCCCGGCCATCGAAGTCAGCGACTACACCGGCTTTCCGGAAATGATGGACGGCCGGGTCAAGACGCTGCACCCCAAGGTTCATGGCGGCATTCTCGGCCGGCGCGGCATCGACGAGGCGGTCATGGCCGAACACGGCATCCGCCCGATCGATCTGGTCGTGGTCAATCTCTATCCGTTCGAACAGACCGTCGCCAGGTCCGATTGCGACATGGAGACCGCCATCGAGAACATCGACATCGGCGGCCCGGCCCTGATCCGCGCCGCATCGAAGAATCATGCATCCGTCGCGGTGGTGGTCGATCCTGCGGACTACTCCGCGGTGCAGGCTGAGCTGGAAGCCTCCGGCGGCGGCTTGTCACACGCCACCCGCTTCGCTCTGGCGGCCAAGGCCTTCCGCCACACCGCCTGGTACGATTCGGCGATCGCCGACTACCTTGACCGCGGCAACGGGGATGACGGCTTTGCCGACCCGCTGCTGCTGCGCTTCCGCCGTGCCCAGTCGATGCGCTACGGCGAGAATCCGCACCAGCGAGCGGCATTCTACGTCGAGCCCGGCGTCCCCGCCGGCTGCATCGCTGCGGCCCGCCAGTTGCAGGGCAAGGAACTGTCTTACAACAACATCGCGGATGCCGATGCCGCGCTCGAATGCGTCAAAGGCTTCGGCGAGCTTCCCGCCTGCGTAATCGTCAAGCACGCCAATCCGTGCGGCGTTGCCGAAGGCGGCACCCTGTCGCAAGCCTACGACCTGGCCTATACCACCGACCCGACCTCCGCCTTCGGCGGCATCATCGCCTTCAACCGGACGCTGGACGCCGAGACCGCGCGCGCCATCGTCGAGCGGCAGTTCGTCGAGGTCATCATCGCGCCCGCCGTCGCCCAAGACGCCCTGCCCGTTCTGGCCGCAAAACCCAACGTGCGGGTGCTGAGCACCGGCGACTGGCCCCCCGCCCCCGCACCGGAGCTGGATTTCAAGCGCGTCGGCGGCGGCCTGCTGGTTCAAGACAAGGACATCGAACGGGTGACCGGCGAGCGTTTCCGGGTCGTGAGCCGGCGCTCGCCGACCGAACAGGAGCTGATCGACCTCCAGTTCGCGTGGCGGGTGGCCAAATTCGTCAAGTCCAACGCCATCGTTTACTGCAAGGACCGCCGCACGGTCGGCATCGGCGCTGGCCAGATGAGCCGCGTCTACTCCGCCCGCATCGCCGCGATCAAGGCGCAGGACGAAGGCTTGAGCGTGGCGGGCTCGGTCGTCGCCTCCGACGCCTATTTCCCGTTCCGGGACGGTATCGACGCCGCCGCCGAAGCCGGGGTCACCGCGGTGATCCATCCGGGCGGCTCGATCAGGGACCCCGAGGTGATCGCCGCCGCCGACGAACACGGCATGGCCATGGTCTTCACCGGCATCCGCCACTTCCGCCACTAGAAGCGCGTGAACCCGGCGCTGGAATCGCTGCTGGCCGACGCCGATCTGTGCGTCAAATGCGGCCTTTGCTCGCCGCACTGCCCAACCTATCGGCAGACCGCAGACGAGAACGAATCGCCCCGCGGACGGATTGCCCTCATCCAGGGCTGGGCCTCCGGCCGGCTGCCGCTGACGGCGGCGCTGCGCGAGCCTCTGGACGATTGCCTGCTATGTCGGAATTGCGAAGCCGTCTGTCCGGCCAAGGTTCCCTACGGAAATCTCATGGACCGGTTCCGCGCCGAGACTGGGCAAGCCCGCAAGCCCTTGGCGGCCCGCGCCTTGTCGTCCGCGTTGCGCAAGGGGCTGCGCAGTCCGGCGTTGTCGAGCCTGGGGCGCCGGGCGCTGGATGCCGCAGCGCACCTGCCGGGCGGCTCCGCGTGGAAGAATCTCCCGCCCGCGGGAAATCCGGAAGACTGGTACGGAGACCACCCCGCCGCCGGAGAGCCTCTCAGCCATGCCGGCCTCTTCCTCGGCTGCACGGCGGCGGCGGCCGATGCCGCCACGGTGTCGGCGATACTCGAACTGCTGCCGAGACTCGGCGTCAGCGTCACCGTGCCGAAAAACCAGACCTGCTGCGGCGCGATGGACCTGCATGCCGGCGATGCCGCAACGGCCCGCGGGCTGATGTCCCGCAACAGCGAGGCCTTCGCGGGACAGCCGCTGGATGCGGTGATCGGCTTCGCCAGCGGCTGCAGCGCGACCCTGATGGAATACCGCCACCCTGCGGACACTGCAGGCGACGAACCGCTGTCGGCCAAAGTTCAGGACATCAGCCGTTTTCTCGCCGAGCGCATTCCTGCGGAACGCTGGGATCTTGCTCCGCTACGGGCCAGGATTCTGGTCCACAACCCTTGCTCGCTACGCAACGTCTGCAAGAGCGAAGGCAAGGTGGAGGCGCTATTGGGCAGGATTCCGGAAGCGGAGGTCATCACGCTGCCGGGCAAGGGACGCTGCTGCGGCGCCGCCGGCAGTTACATGATCGAACACCGGCGCATGGCTGAGGCCATCCGGACCGAGACGGTGGAAGCCATCCTGGCAGCGGCCCCGGACTACCTGGTGACCTCAAACATCGGCTGCGCGCTGCATCTGCGCGCCGGCTTGCGAGGCCGGGCCGACATCACTGTGGTCCACCCGGTTCAGTTGCTGGCGCGGCTCCAGCGCGTTTGATCCCCGCAAAAACGCAACGGGCGCCGAATGGCGCCCGTTTTTGCAAGCCTTTCCTGTCCGGCCTCAACGCCGCAGCTTGTAATTGCGGCCGTAGAAGATTTCCGCCATCTCGCGCTGGAGCTGCTTCTGCACCTGGGCGCGCTCCTCCGGAACCAGCTGGTCCTTGTCGGTCTCGAACAGGTAGTTGTCGAGATTGAAGTCCTTCAGGATCATCTTGGTGTGGAAGATCTTCTCCTGGTAGACGTTCACGTCGATCATCTGATACCGGTCCGCCGTGGCATCGGAGATGTAGTTCTGGATCGAGGTGATGTCGTGGTCGATGTAATGCTTCTGGCCGCTGATGTCGCGGGTGAAGCCGCGGACCCGGTAGTCCATGATCACGATGTCGGACTCGAAGCTGTGAATCAGGTAGTTCAATGCCTTCAGCGGCGAGATGCGGCCACAGGTGGAGACATCGATGTCGGCGCGGAAGGTGCTGATGCCGGCATGCGGATGGCTCTCCGGATAAGTGTGTACCGTGATGTGGCTTTTGTTCAGATGCGCCACGACGGCTTCCGGCATCGGGCCGGGCGACTCGGAATTGGTCACCGCGGCGGGGGCATCGTGCCCTTCCGAGATCAGCATCGTCACGCTGGCGCCCTGCGGCTCATAATCCTGGCGCGCGATGTTCAGAATCTCCGCGCCG
This sequence comes from Methylococcus mesophilus, assembly GCF_026247885.1. NCBI lineage: Bacteria > Pseudomonadati > Pseudomonadota > Gammaproteobacteria > Methylococcales > Methylococcaceae > Methylococcus > Methylococcus mesophilus. Next base: position 960,369 of record NZ_CP110921.1, read on the forward strand.
ATGATCGCGTTGACGTCGGTGAGAATCTGGGTCAGGCGCTTGGCGCTGTAGGCTTCATCGATGTACTCGATATAGCGGCGCTGGCCGGATTCCGACTTTGCGTAGCAAATGTCGTAGATGTTGAAGCTCAACGATTTGGTCAGGTTGTTGAACCCGTGTAATTGCAGCTTGTTGTCCATCAATTTTCGATATGACCCGCCAGGAATATCTGCCACAAAAAATTAACGGGCGCTCGCGCCCGCCGAAAATATTCTGCGATGCCTTTGCCAGCCTATGCTTCGGCGATTTCGTAATCGTGGGTAATTTCCGCCGTCTTACCCAGCATGATCGACGCAGAACAGTATTTTTCGGCTGAAAGCTCGATCGCCCGCTTCACCGCCTCTTCCCGCAGCGCCCTTCCCTTGACCACGAAATGGGCATGAATCCGCGTGAAGACCTTCGGATCGGTCCCGGCCCGCTCGGCTTCGAGATGGACCTCGCAGTCGCGCACATCGTGCCTCCCCTTCTTCAGGATATGGACGACGTCGAAAGCCGTGCAGCCGCCCATGCCAAGCAGCAGCATTTCCATGGGGCGCACCCCCAGGTTCCGGCCTCCGCTCTCAGGCGGCCCGTCCATCAGAACGGCATGGCCGCTACCGGACTCGCCCAGAAACGCCATGTTATCGACCCACTTGATTCGCGCTTTCATCGTCGAAGCGAAGCATCGTATAAAGTTTCATAGGGTATCACAAACCGGAAAGGAAATAGACCTGTGCGCTAGCGCCGCGGATAGCGGCGTTCCAGGTCCTCGAGATAGCGGTCCACGAAGTCCAGACTGCCGGACAGAGCCCCCGGAGCCTTGCGCTCGAGGAAACCGGCGAGAGGCGCCCCGATTTGGGGATAGAGAATCAGGACGCCGATAACCCAGAACGGCGGCAGCCCCATGACGACTTCACTCATGAGTCCGCCCGCCAGCAGCATCCAGCCGACGTCCCGCGGCAGCTTCCCGATCCGGCTCAAAGCGTCTTTCCGGCTCGGCGGCATGAGGGCGGCGGCGCGGGGACTTTGGTCGGGTTCCACCGCGACCGAAGCCCTGGCCGCGTGTGCCGGTTCTCGTTTATTTTTCAATGCCGTCTCCAGGATAATGAGTCGCCGGTGGAGTCTCCGCCGGCATTGTTGCAATCAATGACATCCAACGGAACGAATCTTCAAATCATCCCCTCCCGACCCGGCAGATCCTATGGATACCGACACCTTACCCGTTCTGGAAGAGCTGATTCCAGGCTCGCGCAAGCTGTACCTGACTTTCGGCGGGATGCAAGGCGCCCTGGGCATCCCGCCCTTCGAGTTCTACAAGAGCTCCCGCATTCTGAACGAAAGCCGGGTGTTCTTCCGCGATCTGTCGCAGACCTGGTACCACGCCGGCCTGCCCGGCATCAGCTCGAACATCCCCGAAACCGTCCGCTACATCGAACGCATTATCGACAAATCGTCGGCGGAGGAAGTCGTCTTCATCGGGAATTCCATGGGCGGCTACGCCGCGATCCTGTTTTCTACGCTGATCGGCCGTGGCAGGGTTGTCAGTTTTTCGCCCCAGACCTTCATCTCCCCGTCCAAGCGGCGGGCATCGGGAGACGGGCGGTGGCGCTCCAAGGTGCTCCGGACCTACGGCGCGGCACTGTTCAAGCCCAAGTTCTTCGACCTCCGGCGCCTCTTGGAACAATCCACAGGCCACAACCGGATCGACATCTTCGTGTCATCGCTGGACGAGCTGGACGTCATCCATGCAAGAAACCTCGAACCGTTCGGCAATGTCCGCGTGACCGAACGCGAGCTTGGCGGCCATAACTTGGTCAAGCATCTGCGGGACAGCGGGGAGCTTCAACTCATCCTGCAAGGATGAGACCATTGCCGCCTTTGGAACGATACATCCGATAACCCGCTCCGGCCGGGCCCGGCCGAATCCTATCCGCGACGAGGAAACAGATGAGCATGCGCGCAGTGTTCTGGGTTGTGACGTTGTTCTGGATTCAGGCGGCCGGCGCCGCCCGTCTGGAGCTGTTTTCCCCTGAGGGGACGGCCAAGGAGGTGCGCCAGGTGACGGCACGGTTCTCCGAACCTATGGTGGCGTTCGGCGACCCCCGACTCGCCGACCCGTTCACGGTGGATTGCCCGGCCAAGGGGCGCGGACGCTGGGCTGAGCCCCGCACCTGGGTCTACGACTTCGAAGCCGACCTGCCCGCCGGCCTTTCCTGCCGATTCAGACCGAAGGCGCAGTTGAAGGCATTGAGTGGTGCCGCCGTCGAACTCGCCAAGGAATATGGCTTCGACACCGGCGGTCCGGTGGTGACGGGTTCCTACCCCAGCGAGGGCAGCGAGAGCGTCGACGAAAACCAGATCTTCCTGCTGGCCGCCGCCGCGCCGGCCACGCCGGAAAGCGTCACCGCCCACGTCCGCTGTCGGATCGACGGCGTCGGCGAGGAAATCGGGGTCGACGTCCTGACCGACGAACGACGCGATGCCGTGCTGGCGCAGCGCCGGAAATTCGGCTGGGGCTACACCGACCTGCTCTGGCCGGACGGCGATTTCGAGTCGCTCAAACCGGAGGAAATCAAGGCCGGCGAAGCACGGCTGGTACTGGTGCAATGCCGCCGCGCCATACCGCCAGAGACGAAGGTCAGTATCTTCTGGGGCAAGGGTATCGCCGCGGCCGGCGGCATCGCGACGGACGAAGACCAGGAACTGAGCTTCAAGTCCCGCCCGAGCTTCACCGCACGGTTCGCCTGCGAGCGCATCAATGCCGAGGCGGACTGCATTCCGCTCCTGCCGATGTCCCTGCACTTCGGCTCGCCCGTGCCCGCCGGCAAAGCCGCCGCCGTGCGCCTGGTCGACTCCGCCGGTAGGGTCTACCCAGCCGACGGCCTCGACCCGGGCCGAAAACCTTTCGTTGAGGAACTGAGCTGGAAGGGCCCGTTCCCGGAGAAGGCCACGTTCCGCATCGAGCTGCCCCCGGAGTTCGCCGATGACGCCGGGCGTCCGCTGGAAAACGCCGGCCGTTATCCGCTGGAGGTCAAGACCGACGAATATCCTCCTCTGGCCAAGTTCCCCGGCGAATTCGGCATCCTGGAGCTGAAGGAAGGCGGCGTCCTGCCCGTCACCGTGCGGCACATCGAGAATCCCGTTCCCGGCCAGCGGCTGGCCTCGGGCGGCCCGGCCATCCCCGGAAAGATGAAGCGAGTGGCCCTCGGAGACCAGGACATCGCCGCCTGGATACGCAAGGTGAAGAAGGCCGCCGAACGCCGGGGCGAATCGGTCCAGTTGCCCAACGGGGAGACCGAATGGAAGGAACTCACCGGCACTGAATCGGTGTTCGCCGACGCCCAGGCCGAGACTTTCGAGCTGCCGCGCGCCGAAGCGCAGAAGGAGTTCGAGGTGCTCGGCATTCCACTGGAAAGCGCGGGCTTTTACGTGGTCGAACTGGCCAGCCCACGGCTCGGCGCCGCTTTATTGGGCGAGGAAAGGCCCCGCTACGTGGCGACCTCAGCGCTGGTCACCAATCTGTCGGTACATTTCAAATGGGGCCGGGAATCCTCGCTGGTCTGGGTGACGAGCCTGGATTCGGCCCAACCGGTGCCGAACGCCGATGTCCGCATCAGCCGCTACTGCAAAGACGAACCCTTGTGGCAGGGACGGACGGACGCCAACGGCGTGGCGCTGATCCAGGGCCCGGCCCTGCCCAAGCCCTCGGATTCCGGCGACAGCTGCGACTGGGGCGACGGCCCCCTCATGGTCAGCGCCCGGACCGAGGGCGACATGAGTTTCACCTTGAGCAGCTGGGCCAACGGCATTTCGCCGCAGAACTTCAGCCTGCCGGTCGGTTTCTATGGCAACCCGGAAGTCGTCCACACGGTGCTGGACCGAAGCCTGTTCCGAGCCGGAGAGACCGTGTCCATGAAGCACTTCCAGCGCCTGCGCACGTCCAACGGCTTCGGCCTGCCGGATACCCGCCCCGCGAAAATAAAGGTCCGCCACACCGGCAGCGGCCAGGAATACGAACTGCCGGCCGAGTTCGACGCGCGCGGAATCGCCGAAAATACCTGGGCGATTCCGGCCGAAGCCAAGCTCGGCGGTTACGAGATCGTATTCGTCTATGCCGACGGCAGCGAATCCGCCACCTCGGCGGAATTCCGCGTCGAGCAGTTCCGGGTGCCGACCATGCGCGCCGACATCCAACCGCAGTCCGACGCCCTGGTAAACGCCAAGGAAGCCACACTCGACCTCCACGTCAGTTATCTCTCCGGCGGCGGCGCGGCCAATGCGCCGGTCAAAGTCCGCACGATGGGCGAGCCGCGCCAGGTGTCCTTCCCCGACTATCCGGATTTCAACTTCGAGGCGCAGAGCATCGAGGAAGGACTGCGCGATAGCAGCTACAGTGAGGAGGCCGAGGAAGCGCCGGGGGCCAGCGGTCCCGCCCAAGTGCTGCCGCTGAGCCTGGACAAGGGCGGCGCGGCGCGGGTGACGGTCCCCAACCTGCCGCGCCAGAACACGCCGCAGGACCTGGTGACCGAACTCGAATACCAGGACGCCAACGGCGAACTGCTGACCGTAGCCCGCCGGATCCCGCTGTGGCCGGCCAGGCTCAGCCTGGGGATCAAGACGGAAGGCTGGGTGGCGACCCCGGACCAGCTTCGGTTCCAGGTCCTGGCGCTGGATCTGGCCGGGAAACCCGCTGCCGGCCGGGACATCCAGGTCGACCTGTATGCCCGCACCACTTACTCTCACCGCAAGCGCCTGATCGGCGGCTTCTACGCCTACGAGGACAAGACCGAAGTCAAACACCTCGGCGCCGACTGCAACGGCAGGACCAACGACCAGGGGCTTCTTCTCTGCGTCCTAGCCCCCGGCGTTTCCGGCGAAATCCTGCTCAAGGCCACGGCCGGCGACGGCGCCGGTAACCAGGCACTGGGCACGGCTTCGATCTGGGTCGCCAGCGAAGACGAATGGTGGTTCGAGAACGGCCCCAGCGACCGCATGGACGTGATTGCCGAAAAACGCGCCTACGAGCTGGGCGACAAGGCCCGCTTCCAGGTGCGCATGCCGTTCCGCGAAGCCACGGCCCTGGTGACGGTCGAACGCGAAGGCATCGTCGACAACTTCATCGCCCATCTGTCCGGCCGCTCGCCGGTGGTCGAGGTACCGATCAAGGACGCCTACGCGCCCAATGTGTTCGTCTCGGTGCTGGCGGTGCGCGGCCGGGTGGGGCCGGTCCAGACATGGATCGCTGACATGGCCCGCAAATTCCAGCTGCCCTGGCAGCCCGACGGCGGCAAGGCCACGGCGATGGTCGACCTGAGCAAGCCGGCCTACCGCATGGGGCTCGCCCAGATCGACGTGGGCTGGGAGCCCAACCGCCTCGATGTGAAGGTGCAGGCCGACCGGGACACCTACAAGGTCCGGGAAACCGCCAAGGTGAAGGTAGCGGTGCAGCGGGCAGCGGGCGGCGCTCCGGCCGAGGCGGAGATCGCCCTGGCGGCCGTCGACGAGGGGCTGCTCGAACTCAAGCCCAACGACAGCTGGAACCTGCTGGACAAGATGATGGGCCGGCGCGGCATCGAGGTGCTCACCTCCACCGCTCAGATGCAGGTCATCGGCAAGCGCCACTACGGCCGCAAGGCCGTCCCGCACGGCGGCGGCGGCGGGCGCCAGGCGGCGCGCGAGCTGTTCGACACCCTGCTGCTGTGGAAAGGCCGGGTGCCCCTGGACGCCAAGGGCGAAGCCGAAATCGAGGTACCGCTCAACGACTCGCTCACCGCGTTCCGGCTGGTGGCCGTTGCCAACGCCGGCAGCGGCCTGTTCGGCACCGGCAAGACATCGATCCGCACCACCCAGGACCTGATGCTCTATTCCGGCCTGCCGCCGATGGTCCGCGAAGGCGACCGCTTCCACGCCATCTTCAACGTGCGCAACGCCACGGACCGCAAGATCGCGGGCCAGCTCAGCGCCCGATTGACGCCGAAAGGCGCGGCGGCGGGCCAGGACCTTCCGCCCCAGCCCTTCGAACTCGAGGCCGGCACGGCGGGCGATTTCTCCTGGGAAGTCGACGTCCCGGTCGACGTCGCCGGGCTGGATTGGGAAATCGCCGCCGCGGAAAACGGCGGGGCCGCCACCGACCGGCTGAAAACCTCGCAGCAGGTACAGCCCGCCGTGCCTGTCCGCGTGTTCCAGGCGACGCTGACCCGCATTGACAAACCGCTCTCGCTCGCGGTGCAACGGCCCGAGGACGCCGTGCCGGGGCGCGGCGGCGTGCGCGTCTCGCTGCGCGCCCAACTGGGCGACGGACTCGGCGGGGTGATCGAATACATGACGCGCTACCCCTATTCCTGCCTGGAACAGAAGGTTTCCAAGGCCATCGCGCTGCGCGACGAGGGCCTATGGAACAAGATCGTCGCCGACCTGCCCGCCTACCAGGACAGCGACGGCCTGTTCCGCTATTTCCCGAGCGACACCATTCACGGCAGCGACGTGCTGACCGCCTATGTCCTGGCGATCGCGCAGGAAGCCGGCTGGGAACTGCCCGAGAATGCCCTGGGCCGGGCGAAGGAGGCGTTGAAAGGCTTCCTCGGCGGGCGCGTGCTGCGCGACTCCGCCCTGCCCACCGCCGATCTCTCCATTCGCAAGCTGGCGGCCGTCGAGGCCCTGGCCCGCTATGACGAAGCGACGCCGGAGCTGCTGGACAGCATCCGCATCGAGCCCAGGCTCTGGCCCACCTCGGCGGTATTGGACTGGCTGTCGGTATTGCGGCGGGTCGAAGCCATCCCCGATCGCAGCGCCAAGCTCAAGGACGCCGAACAGACGCTCCGTACCCGGCTTAACTTCCAGGGCACCACTCTGAACTTCTCCAGCGAGAAGAGCGACGCCCTGTGGTGGCTGATGATCTCCCCCGACCTCAACGCTGTGCGGGCGTTGCTGGGCGTGATGGAACTGCCGGGCTGGCGCGAAGACATTCCCCGGCTGGTGACCGGCGCGCTGGGCCGCCAGACCAAGGGCCGCTGGAACACCACCACCGCCAACGCCTGGGGCCGGCTGGCGATGGAGAAGTTCAGCGAGACCTACGAATCGGTGCCGGTCACCGGCTACACCGAGGCGAATCTCGGCGCAGTGAAAAAAGGCATGCAATGGACCGAGGAAACCCGGCGCAGCGCTCTGAACCTGCCCTGGCCCGACGGCCCCGGCACGCTCGAGGTGCGCCATCAAGGCACGGGCAAACCCTGGGCCATCGTCCAGAGCCGCGCCGCGATCCCGCTGAAAGAGCCGCTGTTCACCGGCTTCTCGATCAAGCGAACGGTCACCCCGGTCGAACAGAAGCAGCCCGGCGCCTGGAACCGCGGCGACGTGGCACGCGTCACGCTGGAACTCGACGCCCAGTCCGACATGAGCTGGGTAGTGGTGGACGACCCCATCCCCGCCGGCGCCAGCATCCTCGGCGGCGGCCTGGGACGCGACTCCGCCCTGCTGACCCAAGGCGAACAGCAGACCGGCTGGGCCTGGCCGATCTACGAGGAGCGCCGCTTCGACGCCTATCGCGCGTATTACGACTATGTGCCCAAGGGAAAATGGAACATCGAATACACCGTACGCTACAACAACCCCGGCAGCTTTGAACTGCCGCCGACGCGAGTCGAGGCCATGTATGCGCCGGAGATGTTCGGGGAGCTGCCGCACAAGGCGCTGGAAATCGGTGGAACACCTTGAGCCGTTAAGGTAGGGAAACCTCAGACGGACTTATGGATCGAAATCTGCTGGTCTCCGGGCACGGGTATCGGCTTAGTCTGCATATTTCCGGTGGACGCTTATCCCCGCATGACGGTGACTATTGGCGTAAGACGATATCGAGGAGTTGACACCGGCACGCAGAGACCGTGATACTATTTTTCGTGATTTATTAACTTAAGAGGAGGAACCTGATGATGCGGCTGATACTGATAGCGGCAATGAGTGTTTTATCGGCGTGCGCCGTCGGAGAAAGAATCAACACCGCGGTCACCGGACACACCACGCAATGTATCGATGGCGTCGAATATGTGCAGTTCCCCAGCGGCGCATCGGTGGCATATAGCCCTGACGGCAAGGTCAAGGGCTGCCATAATTGATCGATATCCGACCTCGCATGAGCAGAACCCGCGTTACCCCCTGGCCAATGCCGTTAAGTTAAGCCGTCATACCGGCAGGGAATGCCGGTATCCAGGTCACATGGACGTGAAGGGTTTTCGCCATCCCTGGCGTCTGGGTTCCGGCACTCCCTGCCGGAACGACAAGTTTTTTCTTAACTTAACGGCATTGATCCCCCGGCGGGTTCTTGCTTCGACAATATCCCACCTAACTCCGATTACCGCGAAGAATGATCGGACCCATGTGGTATTGGACGCAGATTGGCTTACACCGCCAGCCTCAACGGGGCATCGAATTATAGATGCTCTGATCGAGAGTTCTACGCATCTGAGTCCTTATCAATGCGTCTTCTTCTTCGTCCTGGCTGGGTCTGCCGCAGTTCGCTTTTTCCGCCAACTCCGCCTCTTTGGCAAGTTCCTTGTTTTGCCAATACAGGTTAGAAGCCTTCATTTTCCCGCCACATCGCTCCGGCACGACCATGCCGATGGTAAAGCCGTCACATACTCCGTTCGCCGATATTTTTCCCGTAGCCGGGCAAGGATGTGAGCTTAGAAATACCTGGGTTTCGCGCTCTTTCAAAGCGTTGGCCGCCTGTATGTCCACTTCGGCCTTCTGTGCCTGTTCGGCACAACCGAGCAATAGCGAAAATCCCAAGACGGCCACCCCATTCTTGACCTCGCTTGTGAAACTGTAGCTTCCGTCCATTAGGCTCCTCCAAATAGGTAGATTGCTGCGATTGCAAAACAAACCCATAACGAATCTCTCGGCCGTAGCCCACGCCACGCCAATCATAGCTAAGTATCATCGGACAAATGTCATTCGTCGCCACCCACCGAAAGACCTATATCGCTGCACAGTTCCGCCGCAAAAACCCATTTCGTAACGTACCGGTGAAAAGTGGTAACGATCGAGTCCAGGGGCGAAGCGGAGTCCCCTGGAATGACTAATTAAGCTGAGTTTCGCAGGTCTGCTCAACCCAGCCTACGGTCCTAGAGCCTTCCTTTCTACACGGAATTATGTAGTTTGTAGTACCAGTTCACAGCGAAGAATTTTTGTTCCAGAAGATATTAAGAATAAATAAGCGTAACCACCAGAACACCACGTAGCACGATTACAAAGCCACCAATCGAGTTGGGCAAGGAAGTGAAGCCGTTCTTGATCTTGTATTTCCGGTAATCCGGGGTGCTGCACCCAGGTGGGCCAACCACCGATCTTTCGTTTTGCTACGTGAATAATGCCCGGATAAATATTTTCGTCGAAATCGTCAGCGCCTTGAGGATAATCTTCTGGAATCGAGTGTAAATCAAGCGAATACATCGTGTCCTCATATCCTGGGGCATCCATGGAGTCGCGAAAGGTTACCGATTGAGGATCGATAACCACCTCAGCAATTATGCCGAGTAGATCAGGCTGCTTCTCGGAGATAAGGTCGCATACCGACACATCGTATCCCGGCGTATTACCGACTTTAGGGTTCCATCCGATAGGCATGTTGCCTTCATATGCACATTGTTGGCAGTAATGAAAGGAAACCAATGAATTGTCGTGGGATTCGAGTGGGGGCACATCGGAAAGGAGAAACTGTGCCATGAATGACATGGCATGGCCGTGGTTACAGGTTGGACGTGGCACATCGGCAGGCCACCATGGGATACCGGAAATTTTGGTGATTGGTTCGCAGCCGGGGTCCCCAGGCGCAACGATCATTTCGCGCGTTGGCCGCTGATGCTCAAGCAATACTTGCCGAAAATCGTTAGGTGACATTGTTTTGTGTGGCTCCTTCTTACCTAACGTTTGAATTCAGCAGACGGCAAAAGCACAGCTTTTGATAGTCCGCTGGAATGAAGGGTTAGAGCGCAACGCCACAGCACTCTTTGAACTTTTTTTGGCTACCGCATGGGCAAGGAGCTACCCGGCTCGGTGGAATACGGCGTGTGCTTTCGTTAAATATAAGCTTGCCCAAAATGATTTCAGACAACACAAATGGTCGCCAAACACGGCCAATTTCAGACTCCTCATGAACTCGGCCTGCATACACTCCCATGAATTTCGTAGCTATGCCGCCAGCAATGATCTGGGATCCATCGGACTTTGTGTAATTGTCCATTCTCAACACTACGGGCGATCCGGACATGCCGGAGCGTGTGGTTGCATCAATTAAAAAGGCCGGTCTTCCAGTCTCGAAATCAATATCAGGATCCGAGGCGATATGCCCCGTTTTCCAGATCGGCCAATTCTCGCCGGCACATATACCAAACGGGTAACCAATTACAGAAACTGGCAAAGCTGGCATGGCAACCATATCGACATCGGCGAGTGCGAGGTCCAGCGGATAAAGGGAAACTTGTGAAGCGACTTCCTCAGAAAGCGAAATGGCAACAACGTCAATTGTATTTCCTAGCGGATGCTCCTTCCACATTTTGACTTGATTTTCATCAATTAGAGGAAGATCAACGTCTGTCCATTTTCCAAGAGTGCCTTTTGCGTGAAATCTGACGGTTAATCGATTCGGAATGGCCGCATGCTTCTTATCTAGGCACTCTTCGGTGTCAGAGTTTCGGCCCGTAACGACGTGCCAGTTCGTGATTAGGTACGGGGCTCCATTCCAACTTACTGTAAAGCCCGTAGCAGACGCCAGCTCGATGTCATTAAAGCAAGGGATGACAAGGAGTGACGTTGCTGATAGTGGATCGACAAATGTTGACCGAGGCATCTTTCGCTCTAACTTCAATTGGACACTCCAACAGGCATAAATATCTGCGCCTTCGATGTGTCCAATAATCGAATGTCCATCAGCGAAATTCATGCTGCAAGGATGCTTCCATTTGGTGACTCCCGAAAGTGCAGACGAACTACACCTCCTATTGGTTCAGCCTCTCGCTCCTGCTCGCCGCTCCAGCAACGAGTTGGTGCAAAATCTGCGCTGCTTTTCAGCCTCCCAACCCCTCCCCTCTCGCCAATTTCGGCAAACTCCCATCCAATCCCATCGCATACCGCATCACCAGCTTCTTGGCGGGGGTGATCCGTTCGGCGAGGCCGAGGCCGAGATTGCGGACGAAGCGCAGCGGGACGTTGGGGTTGCCGAAGGCGCGGTAGAAGAAGTCCATGGCGGTCATCATCAGCAGGTTGCTGTTGCGGCGCATGCCTTCGTATTCGCGCAGCACAGCGCTGGAGCCGATGTCACGGCCGGCGCGCTTGGCCTTGGCGAGCACTTCGGCGAGGGCGGCGGCGTCGAGCAGGCCGATGTTGACGCCCTGGCCGGCCAGGGGATGGATCATGTGGGCGGCGTCGCCCACCAGCACCGCGCCTTCCTTGTAGTAGCGCAAGGCGTGCTGGCGGCGGAGCGGGAAGAAGCCGCGGCTGACGATGCTCTTGATGTCGCCCAGTTCGGCGGGGAATTCCCGGCCCAACTCGCCCAGCAGGGCTTCGTCGGGGAGGGAGAGCAGCCATTTCACCCGCTCCGGCGCCTCGTACCACACCAAGGAGGCGTTGCGCCCGTCGAGGGGCAGGAAGGCCTGGGGCCCGTGCGGGGTGAAGCGCTGCCAGGTGATGTCCTGCTGCGGATAGGCGGTTTCGACGGTGAGCACCAGGGCATGGTGCTCGTAGTCCCAGCTGCTGACGCCCATGCCGGCGGCCTGCCGGGCCTGGGACTGGCCGCCGTCCGCCGCGACCAGCAGCCGCGCTTCGATCACGCGGCCGTCCTCCAGTTCGATGCGCGAGCCTTGCGAGCCATAGTCGATCTTGCGGGTCTTGGTCGGACAGAGGAAATCGACGCCGGACAGCGCCGGCAGCCGGTCTATCAGCGCGAGCTGGAGCACACGGTTTTCGACGATATAGCCGAGCACCTCCTCGTGGATGTCCTCGCTGGAGAACAGCACGTCGCCGCGGTCTTCCCACACCCGCATCCGCCGGAACGGGCAGCAGCGGCGGGCGATGACGCCGGCCCAGGCGCCGACCGAGTTGAGGATGCTGACCGAGGCGATGCTCACCGCGGAAACCCGCAGGTCGTGCGGCTGCTCGGGCGAGAATGCGGGCGGCAGTGCCCCCTCGATCAGGGCGACGCGCAGCCCGGTTCCTTCCAGCGCGCAGGCCAGCGTCGCGCCTACCATTCCGCCGCCTACGATGGCGATATCGTATTGTTCTGACATGCTCATTTCTCTCCCGCTGGCGGACAGCCGTTTCAGCGCTTGTGGTTGACCCGGTCGAACTCGGCGAGGAAACTCCCGACCCTTTCCTCGATCGCTGCCTTAGACTGCTCCACCAGGGTGGACTGATCGCCCGGCGTGGCGAAAATGAAGTTGCTCTCCCACAGCAGCGCATCGACGTGCTGGGGCACTTCCAGCGGGCTCTTGTCCTTGCCGCCGGACTCCGGATAGAGCTCAGACGACCAGTTCACCGCGTGGGCGTAGTGTGCCAGCCCCTGGACTTCGGCTGAAATCGCGGCGGGCTGGGCGCCGGCCGGCGTCGCCGCCAGATCGACGACGAGCAGCAGCCGCCCCGACATATGCGGCAGGAAGTGCGTGTCGAACGAGCTCTTGGCGATCTGGAACGGAATCTTGTGTTCCGCCATCAGGTGGCCGATATCGGCGTTCACGGCGGTGCAGATGGCCTTGACCGCCGGATTTTCCGCTTCTTCCACCGGGCAGTAGAAGATGATTCCCGGCCAGCCCTTCAGACGTTCGAGGTTGGTCTGCTTCATGTGCTCGAGAACCTTCTGCTTCACCGCCGGGGATATCGAGGCCGTGTCCGGCGAAAAGGTCTGCGGCTGGGCCGGTTCGGGCTCGGCCTGGCCGCTGCCCGATCCGAGCATCAGCAGCACCGCCGCCGCAATTTTCAGCGGGGACGCGGTCCTTTCCGATCCATGTTTGTGTACATTCATACTCGACTCTCCTCTTTCGACTTTCGTTGTGATGCGCTTAAGACGCCTGCGGCCTCATGGTGCATCATGGTACTACCGCGCCGAAAATGTGCGAAATGCCGTACACGGCGCGGGTACGTCCACTCTTTTTGGAATCCGCCGATGAGCCATGAACTCCGTCTCGCCCTGCCCGGCCTGCTGCGTACGCACTGCCTGATCGACGGCCAATGGGTTGGCGCCGACAGCTCAAAGACTTTTCCCGTTACCAATCCGGCCACGGGCGAGGTTTTCGCCAGCGTCCCCGACATGGGCGCCGCCGAAACCGCGCGCGCCATCGCCGCCGCAGAACGCGCCTGGACCGGCTGGCGCGGCAAGATCGCCAAGGAGCGCGCGGCGGTCCTGCGCCGCTGGTACGAGCTGATCCTGAACCATACCGACGACCTCGCTCGCATCCTCACCGCCGAGCAGGGCAAGCCGCTGGGCGAGGCCCGCAACGAGATCGTCTATGCCGCCGGCTTCGTCGAATGGTTCGCGGAGGAAGCCAGGCGCGCCTACGGCGAAACCATCCCCTCGCCCGTGGCCGACAAACGGCTGCTGGCCATCCGCCAGCCCATCGGCGTGTGCGCGGCCATCACGCCGTGGAATTTCCCGGCGGCGATGATCACCCGCAAGATCGCGCCGGCCCTGGCCGCCGGCTGCACCGTGGTGGTCAAGCCCGCCGAGCAGACGCCGCTGACCGCCCTCGCCCTGGCCGAACTGGCAGTGCAGGCAGGCTTTCCGCCGGGCGTAGTCAACCTCGTGACCGGCGATCCGGCAACGATCGGCGGCGAACTGACCTCCAGCCCGCAAGTCCGCAAACTCTCCTTTACCGGCTCGACCGAGGTCGGACGCCTCTTGATGGCGCAATGCGCCGCCACGGTGAAGAAGGTCTCGCTGGAACTGGGCGGCAACGCGCCCTTCATCGTGTTCGGGGACGCCGATCTGGATGCCGCGGTCGAGGGCGCGGTGCTGTCGAAATATCGCAACTCCGGCCAGACCTGTGTCTGCACCAACCGTTTCCTGATCCACGACTCGATCTACGACGCCTTCGCCGAACGCCTCGCGGCCAAAGTGCGGACGCTCAAGGTCGGCAACGGCATGGACGAAGGCGTCGTCCAAGGGCCGCTCATCGACGTCAGCGCGGTTGCCAAGGTGGAGCACCATATCGCCGATGCGCTGGACAAGGGCGCCCGGGTGCTGATCGGCGGCGAGCGCCACGAGCTGGGCGGACAATTCTTCCTGCCCACCGTGCTCGCCGAAGTCACGCCGGAGATGTTATGCACGCGGGAGGAAACCTTCGGCCCGGTGGCGCCGCTGCTGCGCTTCGGTTCCGAGGAAGAGGCAGTCGCGATCGCCAACGCCACCGAGTACGGCCTCGCCGCCTACTTCTATACCCGCGACCTGGCCCGCGCTTTCCGCGTCGGCGAAGCGCTGGAATACGGCATGGTCGGCGTCAACACCGGCATGTTGTCCTACGACGTCGCGCCTTTCGGCGGGGTCAAGCAGTCCGGCATCGGCCGGGAGGGTTCGCGCCACGGCATCGACGAATACCTGGAACTCAAATACCTTTGCCTGGGCGGGATGAGCCCGTCGGCTTGAGCCCCGTCCGCAGGATTCGGATTCCGATCATCTCTATTGCGCGCCCGGCCGTATTTCCGGCCCTGCCCGCGCGATAGAATCGGGCCTTTATTGCTCAAGAGAAACCACGGCATGGCTGCGGCCCCGGACTCCTTTCCCCCGAACACCGACCCAGGCCCCGTCCGCCTGCGCGAGATTCCCTACAACTACACGTCGTTTTCCGACCGCGAGATCGTCATCCGCTTGCTCGGCGAGGAGATGTGGCAGGTGCTCAACGGCCTGCGCACCGAGCGCGTGACCGGCCGCTCGGCGCGCATGCTGTACGAGGTGCTCGGCGACATCTGGGCGGTCCAGCGCAATCCCTACCTGGAAGACGATCTGCTCGACAACGCCGGACGCCGGCGGGCGCTGCTGGAGGCGCTGCGCCATCGGCTGCGGCAGATGGACCAGCGCCGCGCCGAGATCGAGAGCGATCAACCGGAGCGTGCCGCCAGGGTCGCGCTGCTGATCCAGGCGGCGCACCAGGCGGTAGATGCCTTCCAGGCCCGCTTCGAGCACACCCGGGAACTGCGCCGCCGGGCGCTGACCCTGCTGTCGCGCCACACCCGCAAGGACAACATCTGCTTCGACGGCTACGCCCGCGTCACCCACGTCACCGACGCCACCGACTGGCGCGTGGAGTATCCGTTCGTCGTGCTCTACCCCTGCAGCGAAGAGGAAGTCGGCCACCTGGTGCGCGACTGCATCGAACTGGGGCTGACCATCATCCCCCGCGGCGGCGGCACCGGCTACACCGGCGGCGCGGTGCCGCTGACGCCGGTGTCCGCCGTCATCAACACCGAGAAGCTGCTGGAGCTGGGGCGGGTAGAGCGCGATGCCCGGCTGCCCGGCGTAGACCAGCCCTGCGCCACGATCTTCACCGGCGCCGGCGTGGTGACGCGGCGGGTGATGGACGCGGCGGAGCAGGCCGGACTGGTGTTCGCCTGCGACCCGACTTCGGCGGACGCCTCCTGCATCGGCGGCAACGTCGCCATGAACGCCGGCGGCAAGAAGGCGGTGCTGTGGGGCACGGCGCTGGACAACCTGGCCTCCTGGCGCATGGTCACGCCGGACGGCAACTGGCTGGAGGTCGAGCGGCTGAACCACAACCTCGGCAAGATCCACGACCAGGACTTGGCGCGGTTCCGGCTCAAGCGCTACGACGCCGACGGCCACAAACTTTTGGGCGAGGAAATCCTCTCGCTCCCCGGCGAGCGCTTCCGCAAGACCGGCCTGGGCAAGGACGTGACCGACAAGTTCCTCGGCGGTTTGCCTGGTATCCAGAAAGAAGGCTGCGACGGCATCATCACCTCGGCGCGCTGGATCCTGCACGAGATGCCGCAGCATACCCGCACCTTCTGCCTGGAGTTCTTCGGCCAGGTGCGCGAAGCCGTGCCGGCCATCGTCGAAATCCAGAACTACCTCGGAAGCCTGCCCAAGACCGGCGGCTCCCGCGTCATGCTGGCGGGGCTGGAGCACTTGGACGAACGCTACGTCAAGGCCGTGGGCTATGCCACCAAGGCCCGCCGCCACGGCCGCCCGAAGATGGTGCTGTTCGGGGATATCGTCGGCGACGACGACGACGCGGTGGCCCAAGCCTCCTCGCAAGTGGTGCGACTGTGCAACGCCCGGGGCGCGGAAGGCTTCATTGCCGTCAGCCCGGAGGCCCGCCGCAAGTTCTGGTTGGACCGCGCCCGCACCGCGGCGATCTCCAAGCACACCAACGCCTTCAAGATCAACGAGGACGTGGTGATCCCGCTGCCGCGCATGGGCGACTACTGCGACGGCATTGAGCGCATCAACATCGAGCTGTCTCTGCGCAACAAGCTCAAGCTGTGCGATGCGCTGGCGGACTTCCTCGGCGGCGAACTGCCACTGCGGGCCTACGAGGACGGAATCAACAAAACAGAACTGATCGGCGACCGCCGGGCGCTGGCGCTGGACGCAGTGACGGCGGTGCACGAACGCTGGCAATGGATACTGGACCACCTGGACCTGCCGCTGGACCAGGCCGAGGCGCGGTTCGCCGGTCTCGGCGTCGAAGCCGGCGAACTGACCAACCGCGCCGAGCGGCCCACCCTGTTCCACCGGGTCCAGGACCACTCGGTACGCGTCTCCTGGAAGCACGAACTGCTGCCCCGCCTCAAGAGCATCTTCGAAGGCGACAACTTCCGCCCGGTGATCGAAAAGATCGAGGCGGTGCACAAGGCCGTCCTGCGCGGCCGGGTCTTCGTCGCCCTGCACATGCACGCGGGGGACGGCAACGTGCACACCAACCTGCCCGTCAACTCCGACCATTACGAGATGCTGCAAGAGGCCAACGCCGCCGTCACCCGCATCATGGCGCTGGCGCGCTCGCTGGGCGGCGTGATTTCCGGCGAACACGGCATCGGCATCACCAAGTACGAATTCCTTACCGAAGAGGAAGTCGCGCCGTTCCACGCCTACAAGGCCCGAGTCGACCCCGAGGGCCGCTTCAACCAGGGCAAGCTGATGCCGGGCGCCGACCTCCGTGCCGCCTACACACCCTCGTTCAGCCTGATGGGTTTCGAGTCGCTCATCATGCAGCAGAGCGACATCGGCGCCATTGCCGATTCGGTGAAGGACTGCCTGCGCTGCGGCAAATGCAAGCCGGTCTGCTCCACCCACGTGCCGCAGGCCAATCTGCCGTACTCGCCGCGCAACAAGATCCTCGCCACCTCGCTCCTGATCGAAGCCTTCCTGTACGAGGAGCAGACCCGCCGCGGCATCTCCATCACCCACTGGAAGGAATTCGAGGACGTGGCCGACCACTGCACCGTCTGCCACAAGTGCTACAACCCCTGCCCGGTCGACATCGATTTCGGCCAGGTGTCGATGAACATGCGCAACCTGCTGCGCAAGATGGGCAAGCAGAGCTTCAACCCGGCCAAGACCGCGGCCCTGGCCTTCCTCAACGTCACCCGCCCCAACGCCATCAAGGCCTTGCGCACTACCATGATCGAATGGGGTTACCGCGGCCAGCGCTTGGGCCATCTGCTGCTCAGACCTTGGGGTCAGGCCCAGACCCGCCGGCCGCCGGCCTCGCTGGGCAAACCGAAGGTCACCGAACAGGTGATCCATTTCATCAACAAGAAAATGCCGGGCCAGTTGCCCAGCAAGACCGCGCGCGCCCTGCTCGACATCGAGGACAACCAGGTCGTGCCGGTGATCCGCGACCCGCGCAAGACTGCGGTGGAATCCGAAGCCGTGTTCTATTTCCCCGGCTGCGGCTCGGAACGGCTGTTCTCGCAAGTGGGGCTCGCCACCCAGGCGATGCTGTATGAGATCGGCGTACAGACCGTGCTGCCGCCCGGCTACCTGTGCTGCGGCTTCCCCCAGCGCGCCGCCGGCCAGTTCGACAAGGCCGAAAAGATCACCACCGACAACCGGGTGCTGTTCCACCGCGTCGCCAACACCCTCAACTATCTCGATATCAAGACCGTGGTCGTGAGCTGCGGCACCTGCCTGGACCAGCTCGCCTCCTACGAATTCGACCGCATCTTCCCCGGCAGCCGGGTGCTCGACATCCATGAATACCTGCTGGAGAAAGGCGTGAAACTCAATGGCGTGAACGGCGCCCGCTACCTGTATCACGACCCCTGCCACAGCCCGATGAAGCAGCAGGACCCGCTCAAGACCGTCAACGCCCTGATCGCCACCGCCGACGGCAGCCGGATCGCCAAATCCGAGCGCTGCTGCGGCGAGTCCGGCACCCTCGCCATCGCCCGCCCCGACGTCTCCACCCAAGTCCGCTTCCGCAAGGAGGCCGAATTGAAGGCCGATGCGGCCAGCGTAAGAGCCGACGGCTTCGACGGCCCGGTCAAGGTACTGACCTCCTGCCCTTCCTGCCTGCAAGGGCTGCAGCGCTACCGGGAGGATGTCGACAAGCTCGACGCCGACTACATCGTGGTCGAGATCGCAAGGCACGTGTTAGGTGAGAACTGGATGAAGGATTATGTGGAGCGGGCGGTCAATGGGGGAGTTGAGCGCGTACTAGTATGAATCGTCCAAGATAACAATCATCCCGCCAACCAGACCAGAATTAATCACCATAACGTGCCAACATTGGCTATCGTTTGCAGAAATACTATTTATTCCGATGAATTTAAATTCTATATCTGCACTCCCAACAGAACGAAAGACAAGGCTCGAGTGGTTGTACGGCTGCCTGTTGGTAATAATATCTGCATATTTTTCGATCGGCACCTTTAGCGAGCTATCTACGATAACCGCCTACCGCCACGACGACCTTTACTATCTAGACAACTACACATACCAACTCAGGTCGGACGGGCGGTGGCTTAATTACCTATTTTTTGATTGGCTAAAAATAGTTCCAGGCTGGATGGCGACCCTGGCAATATGTTGCTCATTTGGTGTTTTCTGGGTTATTGCCGCATACCAACAGAGTCGTGTTCCGTCGTACTCACTTCTGCTATCGTTATTATGTCTCCAAATATATCCGCTTTATTTGCAAATCTTATGGCCTGCGACATCGCTACCGGCATATTTGGTTCTGGTGCTCGCTGCGCTAATCACCAGCCGTCTCGGCATATGGAAGTTCTATATGCTGTTCGGCGTGTTATGCTTTGGCACCCTCAGCAATATTTACTACATTCTGCCACTTCTTCACTTGAACCTTGCTAACGGAGGAGAGTCAAAGGACGACGTAAAGACCATCTTATTTAGAATAGTATCGGCATGGGGTTGCGGCTTTGCATTAGGCTATTTATCCATGCTGGCGATACTTTATTTGGCGACTGGCCAATTGGGGCTGGAACTAGCAGAATGGCGACAGCCGCATTTTGTACATAGCGCCAAAGATATCGCTGCAAACATAGACAGATCAGCCGCCTATTTCTTATCACATATCAGAATTATATTCTCTGACGATATACGAACCTACATTCTACTGGCCGCCATAGCCATTCAGTTTTTGCGGAACAAAAACAAGCGCCACAATATTATAGCTATCATTTCACTCGCCATCATCGCAGCACATTACGTCATAATTTTGCCAGCTGGGATAGTATACTCCACAAGGACTGCGATGGCGACATGGTCAGGAATAATTTGCTTGGCTTTCATGACATCCAGCTCGGAAGGAACAAAGTGGCTATGGCTATCTCCACTTGCCGTACTTCTGATATTTTCGTTCGCTAAACAGAACGAGTCCGCGTTGGCTTGGTACGCGACGATAACAAATTATTGGAAGACAGCGCTATTAGAATCAACACCTTTACCTCCGCACCAGTATAACGGCTTAGTATTTTTTAGTAATGACGAGGAAGTCGGAGCTTCTGTAGATATGATTTCTACCCGTTATGGCGTGCAGCAAGGCATGGGGTTTGAGCGCCTTAATCGTTCGAAAAGTTGGAAACCTGTAGCATTCGAAGCCGGCTTTGAGAAAGTTATCATATGCAATGATGTAAAATCTGACTATTGCATTGATGTGAGACGGAGGCATGAAGAAAACACTCGATGCGGCGACGGTCTATATTGTTTCTATGGTGTGACGGAGGACGGACTCCTGATGGCGGGCCTTAACGTGAGCGGCTCCGTCAAGGAATATTCTCCGCCACCAAATTGGTAACTTGGTGATGCATTGGCCGTAGTTCGGCGCTTGACATATAAGTAGCTCGGCCCCTCATAAACGGGTCTCAACTTTCTGGTCGCATGATAGCACATACCAATTTTATAAACTCGCTGTAAACTCAACCGGTTTGCCGTTCGATCGAATGATATTACATTGAGGACAAAACGACATGGTTTTGCCTCACAAGTTTGCGCTGTTTTGGCTCGCTGCGAGTATGCTTGCAATCGGAGCTTTCCCCATGGCCCCTGGCAAGAATTCAATCTCCGATCTGGAAACCGCCGTTTGCGGCTTCGTGCGGGAACCCCTGGCGTTCTGGCAGTTCCGGCTGGCGGCCGGAGCGCCGGACGCCAGCCGCGTCCGGTCGATCCGCGGCATCGACCGGCTGTCGTTCAGCACAGGCGACGGCCGCGTGCTGGGCGGCTACCGTCTGAGCGCCAGCCATCCCAGAGCCTATCTGCTGGTGGCGCAGGGCAATGCCATGCTGGCCGATCAGATCATGGGCGCGCTTGCGTTCTTCCGCGACTTGAGACTCCATGTTTACGTTTACGATTACCGCGGGTACGGCCTTTCCGAAGGAAAGAGTCGGCTCAAGGCCATCGTGTCCGATTACCGCGAGATCGTCGCGGCGCTGAATGCGAAGGGCTATGCCCACCGCTACCTGTACGGCATATCCATAGGCGGGGTGGTCCTGGCCAATGCCGTCGGCGCGGGCGGGGAATACGATGCGCTGGTGGTGGACTCCTCTCCAAGCCGGATTTCCCGCCTGGGCTGCCCGGAGGATTACGATCCGGTGCGCAAGCTCCCGCAGGACGGATCGAAGCTCATGCTCATCGTCGGCCTGCGCGATCGGGTCATGATGCCCTGGGAAATCGATGAACTGGCCAGACTGGTGCAAGAGCGCGGCGGCCTCGTCGTAAAGTCCCCCGAATTCTCCTATCCATTGCAGGATATCGATCCGGCGATTCGCCGACGCCGCTTTCAAACGGTCGCCGATTTTCTGGCGCGATGAATCCGCTCGCCCGGCTGCTGCTTTGCCTGTTGTCGCTGTGCTCCGCCTGCACGGGACCCAGCCCGGCAAACCCGGTTCCCGCGCAAGGCGAGCCCTACGCCTCGATCTATATCGTCAACGAAGGCAAACATGCCGGCCTTATCCTGCGGAAAGCGGACATTCCCGCCGGGTTCATTCCGGAGAGCTCTGATTTCCCCGAGGCCGACTACCTGGAGCTGGGCTGGGGCGACTGGGACTATTACCAGTCCGGCGATCCCGGCCTGTGGTTGACCCTGAAAGCGGCCTTCTGGCCTACGGCCAGCGTGCTGCACGTGGCCGGCATCGAGGGGGACATCGCGGGGCGTTACGCCGGTTATGAATGGATACGGCTCGATCTTGCGCCGCAGCCTTTTGCCGGATTGGCCGGCTATGTCGACCGCAGCTTCGCCAGGCACGGAGCGGCGAGAGCGCCGCCCATTGGGCCGGGACATTACGTCAGCAGCCGGTTCTACCCGGCGAACGGCAAATTCCACATTTTCCACACCTGCAATGGCTGGCTGGCCGGCGCGCTGGCCGCGGGGGGTTATCCGATGGGCTGGTTTGAACCGATCACGGCGGAGCAGTTGATGACGAAGATCCGCCCCTATGCAACGCGCACGGAACCTGAATGAAACTGCCGGCCGTAGGCCATTCGACAGCCATCGGAAAATTTCGGCAATGAGCGGGAAATGCGCCGCGATGGTTGTTTCAAGCGGAAGATACCGGCGGTGGAGATCGTTGAACAACATCGGCGCGAACAGCGTCGTAACGCATGACGGGCGACATCCGATCTTCGATCGCCCGACGAAATCCGGATCGCGATGCAAGATTGAAGGGAAGGATGACACGCGCTCGCAACTCAGGGTCGTTGGCACGAGCCAGATTACGAATCCATCCCGGCATTTTTCAGAGCTGCAGAAATCTGCGAACTGGCTGCTCAATCAAGCCTGAACGGCGCGCTCTATTCTTGAACGCACCGTTCGCGGCCCCCATCCAGCCTAGTCGCCACCGTGTCCTGAGGGCTGGAAGCCATCGGACAGCGTCTTGAGAAATGCGACGATCGCATCCTCTTCCTCATCCGACAGCTTCAGATCACCCATTTCCGTCCGGTTGACATTGGCCGCCACCTCCGCTGCCGGCCAGCAATTGATACCCGGCTCCGGATGGGAAATGTCGCCGCAATCGGGCAACACGTCGCGAGTGTTATAGAAGTGGACCACTTCCTTCAGACTCTTGAATGCGGCGTTGTGCATGTAAGCCTTTAGATACGCCAGTGACGGACGCTTATCCACGTTCCGCAGTGTGGGAACTTTCTGCTTTCCTTTGTTTTCATCGGCATACTGAGCGAAATCGGACCGGCCAATCAGAAATCCGCCCAACCCTGTGTCCACCCAATCCGCACCTTGAGGGTTGAATTCAACGGGCATCCGGTAGAAAGGGTTGTCGGGATTTTTTGGGACGCCATTATTGGCATAGGTGAAATCCGTCAGGAGGGGGGATGTCCGCCCGTGTCTCTCGGCCTTGCTGGAATGGCAATTCGAGCATTTCGCTTTCCCCTCAAACATCGCCAGTCCCTTTCTCTCCTGCTTAGTCAACACCGCCTTCCCTCTCAGATACGCATCGTACTTCGAACTGAATGCGCTGACCTCCCTGGACGCCTCATAGGCGGCAATGGCCAGCGCGATGCGGTCATACGTATCAGATGGATTATTACAGTCCAAGGTCCCGGAACCGAAGGAACGGGTGAACAGCTCGGAATAGCTTGAACCGGTGAGCTGCATGGCGAAGTTGGAAACCTCAACCTTCTGGCAAACGTCAGCCGGACCGGAGTTATTCTGCTCCAATGGATTGAGAAATGGTCCCTGGGCTTGGTCCGCGGCGGGATTTCCGAGTTTTTCCCCCGTGGCTCTGCCGTCCCAGAAATTTCCGCCTACGAAGTCCCCATTTGCGTCACGGTGAAAGCTCGGGCTGAACGATGCGTACGCGGCACTCGGAGGTTTGCGGTTACCGAAGCGGGTCGCCACCGCGCCTTCGTAAACGCCACCGTGCAGATTGATATCCTGATCAGGACCGGTCCATCCAACCTTTGGATCATGGCAGTCGACACAGGCCTGCCCAGTTGGAGTTGAGAGGCTGGTATCAAAGAAAAGCGCCTTGCCAAGAAGCTCTTCAGACGTAAGTGCAGTAACCGCATATCCTTCAGAAACGCTGGCAGCTGTTGCCAACAGGAACGCCAGAAGGTGGTTTGATCTGTTCGTAAATCTCATGTCGTTGACTCCAATATAACGATAGAAATAAATAGATAGGGACACACGATGAGAGATATCCAAAAAACCATTGAAGGGCAATCTGAAGAATAGCTGACATAGAGCCAGTTTCAACTTGATGGCGTGAAAAGGAATCAGCCGTATCCTGCGAATACTCAAGCCAATATGTCGGCTGTAGACGACAAATTGTTTTATTGAGGCTGCCGGAGCGGAGGAAGGATTGTATTGTCCGTTAAATTCAAGGTACGGAGCCATGGCGGGCAAACTAGCTTCCAAGTCAGAACCCTATTGATTTAAAAGATGCTTGCCAATCCTTCATGGCTATAGAAATAAAATAAAATATAATCAATCAGACTATCGATAATATTTGCACCCGGATGAGGTGTCAGAAATGGCGCACAGAAAAATCTCAACATTTGAAGAGAGCTTGGATATGGTCACAGCCCGGCTGTTTGGGGTGAACCAGCCGACCGCCTATTTTCAACATAAGCTTCGCAAGGCCAGCCGGTCCTTGGTTTTCGCTGCCGCGGAAGTCGAAGCGGCCTGAGAGTCTGTCTTGAAAAAATGGAGGATAGCAGGTCGGATAGGCGGCAACGCATCCGCCAAATTCCGCGCCGCCGCTCTTCGAGTCGGCGTTGCGGTGGATGCACTTCGCTTATCCACCCTACCTGAGCGGAGAATTTTCCTGATTTCAATTGATTAACTTCGCTTGAATAGATTTTTCAAGACAGGTTCTGAGGCCGTCATGCGAGACGAGTCACGATCTTTGCCAGTCGCTCGATTGCGGCATCGATCCGGTCCGAGCGGATCATTCCGTAACCCAGAACCACGCCGTTGGGCGCCGGCTTTTCGGCGGAGTATCGCTCTAGGGCATGAAGGCGAATGCCATCTACCGCCGCCGCCGACCCCAACTCCCCAGCCGGAATCTCCGGGCTCAGCACCGCCGCCAGGTGGAGGCCCACCGCGTCCCCCACGGGATGCATCCAATCGCCGCCATGCCGCGACACCGCCCGGAGCAGGGCCGCGCGCCGCCCGGCGTACACCCTGCCCATCTTGCGCACGTGGCGGGCCAGATGGCCCTCGCCGATGAAGGCGGCCAGGGTGTCCTGGGACGGCGTCTGGCAGTGCCAGTCGGCGCACGCCTTGGCGGCGACAAGTGCCTCCAGCGCCCAGGGCGGCGCCACCACGAAGCCCAGACGCAGCTCCGGGAACAGGCTCTTGGAGAAGGTTCCGACGTAGCAGACCGAGCCGGTCCGATCCAGCGTCTGCAGCGCGTCCAAGGGCGGCCTCCGAGGCGGAACTCGCCGTCGTAATCGTCTTCCACCACCACGGCCCCCGTTCCTGCGCGAATTCGAGCAGGGCGACCCGGCGCTTCGCGGAAAGAGTGACGCCCAGGGGAAACTGGTGAGAGGGAGTGACGCAGATCACCCGGGCCTCGTCGGGCAGGCGATCGACCCTCAGGCCTTCGTCATCGACCGGGATGGCGGCGAGTCTCGCGCCGGCGGCGGTGAAGGCATCCCGGAGTGGCGGATAACCGGGGTCTTCGACCGCGACCACCGTTCGGCCCCGCGTGACCAGGATGCGGGCCAGCAGGTCGAAAGCCTGCTGGGCGCCCGCCGTGACCACGATGTGTTCCGGCGAACAGGAAACCGCCCGGGCAAAGGAGACGTGCTTGGCGATCGCCGCCCGCAGCGCCGGCCGCCCCTGTGGCTGGCCGTAGACTGCCGGTGTTTTCGACCAGGCTCTGAGGGCCCTGGCGGAGAGGCGCCGCCAGACCGGAAAGGGAAACGCCGATTTGTCAGGGAGGCCGAGCCGGAAGTCGAAGGGAAAGCACTCATCGTCCACCCCGGGAAGCGCCGGCAGCCGGCGCCAGGCCTCATTCAAACGGCTGTCCGAGCCCGGCTCGCCGGGCGGTCGGCGAGCCGGGCGCGGTGAGATGGCGGCCACGTAGGTTCCGGAACCCGGCCGAACGGCCAGATAGCCCTCGCTCAACAACAGCTCGTACGCCGCCATCGCGGTGTTGCGGGACACACCGACGGCGGCGGCGAAGGCCCGTGTCGAAGGCAGCCGCGTATCGGGCTGGAGCCGGCCGTCGAGGATCGCATCCCGCAGCTGTCCGTACACGGAACGCAGCAGCGCCCGGGAGCCTTTGGGCGGCAGGACGATGGGCAGTTCGAAAAGTGGCTCCATGATTTTTGCGATTTGTGGTCCTTTTTCGCGGTCGCTCGCCGCCCTATTGTGCCGGCACCTTCCCTCACTATCCGGCAAAGGAGCATCTCATGTTGGCTACCGAACCATTCATCCCCGCAGACTCGGGCAACCCTCAGCTGCCGTGGATTTCCATGGGCCCCGGCATTTCCAAGAAGCTGCTGGCCTTGTTTCCCGAGCGCGGGGAATGGGTCACACTGCTGCGGCTGGAGCCGGGAGCATGCGTCCCCCTGCATCGGCACCAGGGCGAAGTTCACGGCTACGTCCTCAGCGGATACCGGCGCCTCGAGCCGGAGGGACGGCTGCTGGGTCCCGGCGCTTACGAGTACGAGCCGGCCGGCCACGTCGACACCTGGACCGCCGGGGGCGATGAACCCTTGGTGAGCCTGTTCTTCGTGCGCGGCGCGGTGGAGTACCTGGCTTCGGACGGCTCCCTCCTGCGCCGGGAAACGGCCGATACCAACGCCGAGGAATACCGCCGCGCCTGCGCCGAGCAGGGCTTCCTCCAACTCGACCTGCGTCGCTGATCAGGTTGCCCCGGCGTCGGAAGCCGCGGGGGCTGGCGCATACAAGATCAGGAGTGCCGATCATGTTCCCATCCGGGATTTCCGCTGTCGATCACCACCCCAGGACGCGCGTGCCGGTCCTGGATGCCGAGATGAGCTACGTCGATGTCGGCGAAGGCGCACCCATCGTGTTCCTGCACGGCAACCCGACCTGGTCCTACCTGTGGCGCAACATCATCCCCCATGTCCAGCCCCTCGGCCGCTGCCTGGCGCCGGATCTGGTGGGGATGGGCCAGTCGGGCGGTGCGCCCGCGTCGGCTTATCGATACTTCGATCACGCCCGGTATCTCGATGCCTGGTTCGAGGCGGTGGGCATCGGCGGTGAGGTGATCCTGGTGGTCCACGACTGGGGCTCGGCCCTGGGCTTCCATTGGGCCCGCCGCCATCCGGAACGGGTGCAGGGCATCGCCTATATGGAAGCCCTGGTGCAACCGAGACTATGGTCCGATTTTCCCCCGCCACGGGAGCAGATCTTCCGCCGCCTCCGCGCGGAGGAAGGCGTCAGGATGATCGCGGAGGACAACTTTTTCGTCGAGACCGTGCTGCCGAAGAGCATCCTGCGGAGTTTGACGGAGGAAGAAATGGACGCCTACCGGCACCCGTTCCGTACGCCGGAATCCCGACTGCCGACGCTGGCCTGGGCCCGCGAACTGCCCATCGACGGGGAGCCGCGGGACGTCGCCGAAGTGGTCGAAGCCTACGGCGCCTGGCTTGCGGCCTGCGACATCCCGAAGCTGTTCCTCAACGCCGAGCCGGGCGCGTTGCTGGGACCGCGCGCACGCCGATTCTGCCGGCAATGGCCGAATCAGACCGAAATCACCGTGCCGGGCATCCATTACCTGCAGGAAGATTCGCCCCGCGAAATCGGCACGGCGCTGGCGCGGTTCGTCGCCCGGCTCCACGCGTCGGCGGTCCGGTGAGCCGCGTTATTTATGCCGAAGCTCCGCCGACGCCCCCATCCATCGGCCTGCATCCCGGCTCAGCCAATCCCTGGCGCGCTCGCGCCCTTTCAGGACGAGATCGAGGAACGCCGTGCTGACGCTGGCCACCTCGGCCCAATGCCGGACGTCGGGCCCGCGCTTTCGCAGCGGCCGGTCGGCAGGCCGCATTGCCCCCCCGGACGGACCGCCGGCTGAGCCATTGCGGGCGCCCCCGGGGCCGGAACGCTGACCGACCTGCAATGTAAGGTCCTCGCGGGACCAAGGCATCCATCCTCCCCCTTCCGATCCTTCGCCCGGTACCGGCTGCGACGGCGGCCCTTTCCATTTCTGCCCAGGCTCCACGCCGGCAAGGGCGTCGTGGGTACCGCCCTGCAGCACCAGCAGGTATTTGCCGCCGGGCGGCATGGACTGCCACAGGGCCGAGCGCAGGGAGGTGGCGCTCATGCCATAGGGGTCATCGTCGTCGGTGCCGGTCACGGCAAGCAGGGGCATCGCCATCCCCGCGGCACGCTCGTCCAGTTTGCCTTCGGCCAGGGTGACATGGGGACTGAGAACGACGGCGCCGGCAAAATTGAATTCGGCGTTTGCCGGGAACGCCGCCTTGACCGCCTCCCCCGCCAAGGCGGAAGCGGCCTGGGCGCCGAGATCGAACCCCGTCACCGCCGTTTTGGCCGGATCCGCGACGGCATAAGGGCTACCCGGAATCGCAGCGCGCTGGCGCAGTTCGCCCAATGCCCAGGCCAAGTGGCTCAGCCGGCTTTCCAGCGAGGCCGAGGAGAAGTAGGTCCGCCCTGTCGCCCGCAGTTCGCCGGCATCGAGCTTGTCCGAGGCCCAGAATACTTTGCCGAGAGCCGCCGGCTGCACGGTGAACACGGCGTAGCCTGCTGCCGCCCAACTGCGGCGCCAGAATGCCCCCGCGGTGGCGTCTTCGCCCAAGCCGGGCAGATAGACGACGAGCGGGAAATGCCCGCCCGTGGTGGGCGCGATCAAACTGACGTCGAGATCGGTGCGCACGTGTTTCCACGTTTCGCGAGCCTCGTTCGTCGCATAAATCCGCTCCGGGCGGTAGCCTCCCTGGGCGTCGAACTCCTCCAGCTTCGCTTGTGCCTCTTCCGGCAACGGCGGGCCTGGCTGCATGCATCCGGCAGCCGACAGCAGGGCGGCAATGACCGCCAACCGACGACGTAAAAAGGCCCCATACATATCGGCTCGCGGCTGGTTCATAGGACGATTTCCTTGCATCGGCTTCCAAAAAAGAGAGTTTTCGCATTTGCCCAATCCGGGCATTTTGGTATTTTTGCCCAGTTTTAAGGGGTTGAAATGTCGGATTCGTAAGATCGCTGCCCCCAACTTGAAGAGCCTACCCGATGCCAAAGACCAGCCCTATCATCGCCGCGCTGTCCCTCACTGTCGCGGTCTGCCACTGCCAAGCCAGCTCGGCTTCTCCGATGCCGGCTGTGATCGTCGAGCCGCAGGATCAACAAACGAAGGCCACCGTAACCCGTGCCATCCGCAGCGCCAGGCAGTCGGTGGATATCGTCGTCTACGACCTGGGCGCTCAGGACGTGCTCCGGGCCCTGCAGGCCGCCAGGATCAGACTGGCCCGCAACCGGCCGGCATCCCCCGCGATCCGGGTCATGGTCAATCCGCAGTGGTTCAGCGCCTCGGCCACTGCCGTCCAGGCTGCGTACTGGCAGGTGATGATGACACAACTCGGGGTCGATCCGACGACGGGGCGCTCGGCGGACGGCGTCGTCCAATTCAACTATGCGGCAAGCAACTTTCAGATCACCCATCAGAAGACGCTGGTCATCGATGCCCGCAGGAAGGACGGCTCGGACTACGGCCGCGCTTCCGCGCTGCCTGCGTCCGCCAAGGCAATCGTCGCCACTTTCAACCTCCAGGCATACGGCTGGCCCAGCACCTGGAGCGGCTCGACGCCAGGAAGAAACTGCCCGAACAATCCCCGATGTTCGTTCGCCGCCAATACCCGCGATTTCGGCGTGGTACTGCACGACCGAGATCAGATATTCACCATCGAGCGCGTCTTCTCGTCCGATTTTCACGGCCCCTCGCCCACCGAATCCAACCTCGCGCTGGGGCTGAACGACCCCGCCGAGACGCTGGTCTGGAGCAACGGCACGTTGGGAATCGCCGCGCCGCCGCCGGACGGTTTCGGCAATGTGATCGCGTTCGCCGCAGACGCCTATCCCGCTTTCCCGGCCGAAAGCTCAGGCAGCGGATTTTATCCCTACCCTTACGGCGCCTTCGTCGCGGATGCCCTGGCCGCACCGGGCCAAGTACGCGCCGGCACGGTGGCCGGCAATGCCAAGGCGGTGCTGTTGAACTTGATCGGCGCCGCAGCCAAAGCCGCTGAAACCGGCATCGCCGCGAAGCTGTACATCTATAACGAAGAATACGCCGATACGGACATCCTGGCGGCGATCAACGCCGCGGCCGCAGTCGGGGTCCAGGTCAGGGTTCTGATGACCTTCAACGCCGGCAACGGGTCCGCCTACCAGCAACTGGTCACGACCGCCCGCCCCGACGGGTCTCCGGTGGACGCCGTCGTCCATCTCTACCCCGATACCTCCAGCTACATGTACTTGCACGCCAAGATGGTGTACCTGGATTTGCCGGGCGGACGAGACGATCAGGTCGTCCTCGGTTCGCAGAATTTCAGTCCGACATCGCTGGAGCAGAACCGCGAACTCGGTGTGAGGCTGAGTGCGGCGAAAGGCAGCCTCAGCCGGCCCGCCTCCGCCAAGCTGCTTTCGACCTTCCGCAGGGATTTTGCCTATCTGGGCAGGGATGTCCCGGGCTGTCCGGTCGTGGTGATTTCACCGACGAACACTTGGAATGCCCAGATCGCCGGGCTCAACGCTACCACCGGCTGCCCCGTACCCTCCTCCGCTGCACGCCGGTATGACACGCCGCCGCTCCCGACCGCGGCGGAAACCACCTATTTTCCCGCGCCCTTGACCGGGGTGCAGAACACCTATCAGCCGCCGTTGCCGCAAGGCCCGATCACCGGCTTCACGCCGCCGGCCTGGGTGCTGGTCGGGGCCGATGGCAGTCGTTCCAACTGTTACGGCGACTGAAACCTCCGCCGGTGTCGCCGAACGTCCTGGCGTCAGCGACACCGGTTTTCCTTATGCGGCCATAGCAGGTCCGCTGAGCGGGCTGGGCTCGTGCCAGTCCCCCCAGGGCAGTCCGGCCTCACCGAGAAATACGACGCTCCAGGACGTCGTCGATGGGGTGGAAATTGAACCTCTGAGGACGCGCCCGGTGCCTATGACTGGGCACGCGCATCCTCCTTTCACTCGATTTTCGAGCGCCCGGCTCTGGTGCAACCTCCAGTATTCGTATTATGATTGCTTTTGATCGTAATACTTTTCTCGAAGCACACGGCTCTGCGAATCGATGTCACCCCCGCTTTGGGCATGACTGGGAAATTGGAGACGCCCCTGAA
The DNA here is from genome assembly GCF_026247885.1 of Methylococcus mesophilus. Taxonomy (NCBI): domain Bacteria; kingdom Pseudomonadati; phylum Pseudomonadota; class Gammaproteobacteria; order Methylococcales; family Methylococcaceae; genus Methylococcus; species Methylococcus mesophilus. Next base: position 991,129 of record NZ_CP110921.1, read on the forward strand.
CGAGCGGGCTTCGGCACGCCGGTCGCCTGCAATGGACTCAGCGAGTCTTATCAGCGAACGCAGGGTGCTCCTCCGACTGCAAAGTAGCGATCAGGCTTTCCGCAACCCCATGAGTCCACGGAGCATAGATTCAGTGCTCCCTGCGAAGCGGGTTCAAAGGTTGTACGAAACTGAGATAGCGCCGCTGGCGCACGATGAATCCGGGTGAACCCTTGCGTCATCGTTGTTCCTTGAGGGCAAATCGCGGCGCGGCGCGTCTCGCCCCAAGGCCAGACAGGACGGCAACGCATCCCTCGATCGGAGGACGAAAAAATGAAGAATTTGGCTGCACCGGGCACGGCTCCCAACACCGCTCCATGCCAACCGGAAAGAACGGAATACAGGATCGTCTCGATCAATGCGAGCAAAATCAAAGAAGTCCAATTCAAAGAGAAGACGGTGCCGACGGGCATTTTCAAGCAGCCGGTAACCGGCCCCGTCCTCATCGGATTCGATGGCATCGGCGGCGACGAACAAGCGGATCTGAGGTGCCACGGCGGGCCTCACAAAGCCGTCTACCTCTACGGCAGGCCCGGCTATCTCCACTGGGCGTCGTATCTTGGCCGGCGGCTTTCACCGGGGACTTTCGGAGAAAACCTGACGGTCGAAAATCTGATGGAGGACGATGTCCGCATCGGCGACCTCTTGACCTGCGGCGACCTCATACTCCAGGTCAGCGAGCCGCGTATATCGTGTTTCAAGCTGGCGATGACCCTACAGGAAGATCCCGGTTTCTCGAAAATTTTCCTGGCGGACGGCCGTGTCGGATTCTACGCGCGCGTGTTGCGCGAAGGCCGGATCGCGGTCGGCGACCGGCTTGTCCACCAGCCCACCCCCTTGCCGTCACCCACGGTTCGAGAGTTCGTCCAAGCGACCTATGACGCGAATGCCAGCCTGTCGGAACTCAAGTTCGCCCGCAACGCCGTAGACCTTTCTCCGGAATGGCAGGCGCTGATTGCGAAGCGCGCCAGCGCACTCCGGCTCGCCAAACAAGGCAAGGCATGGCCGGGATACAAGCGGTTCGTCGTCGCCGAACGCCACGAGGAATGCGCCGGGATCGTGTCGTTTTATCTTGCCCCAGCGGACGGGACAGCGCTTCCCGCTTACCTCCCCGGTCAGCACATTGTTGTGCGCACGGACCTCCCGAACCACGGCGAAGTGGTCAGAAGCTATTCGATGTCTTCCGGCCGACCGATGTCGAATCGGCTGCGGATCACGATCAAACGGGCGGAGTTCGCGGCGGATGACACGCCCAAGCGCCTATCGATGTCGGCCTATTTGCATGATTCCATTCAAGCCGGCGACGAACTGGACGTCAAAGCGCCCGCCGGAAGATTCTTCATCGACGAGACCGACGACACACCGCTGATCCTCTTGGCGGGCGGTGTCGGTATCACGCCCCTGTTCGCAATGTTCGAAGGCGCCGCCCTGTCCGGGTGTGCGGCAACCCTGATTTACGCCGCGCGTAATGAAGCGGAACGTTGTTTCCGCGAATCCATAGAACAACTGTGTGCTGCCCATCCGAACCTGCGCGCGAGGTTCTTATCGGAAGCGGAGTTTGCGCCCTCGCTGGCGCATAACACGCGTAAGGGACGTATGAGTTCACAAGCCTTGTCTGAGCTTGACATGAAGGAGGCGAACATCTTCGTCTGCGGACCTCCGGGTTTTCTCGATACCGCAGAATCCCTGCTGAAGGAGGCCGGGGTTCCGGACAGCAGGATTCACGTCGAAGCTTTCGGTACACGCGCCCGAGGATCTGCCGTGATCTCTTCGGTACTGTCCGGCGAGGACCATACCGTCACGTTCCGGAAATCCGGTTTCGAAGTGAAATGGAGCGCCGATCAGGGAACGCTGCTCGATTTGGCAGAGGCGAACGGACTGCGACCGCCTTTCGGTTGCAGGGCAGGCACCTGCCAGGCTTGTACAACCCGCATCCTCTCAGGCTCTCTCGATTATCTCGAATTGGTCGACCCGCCTTCGCCGGAGGAGACGTTTATCTGCTGCACGATCCCGACGTCCGACGTGGTACTCGACCTCTAACGATGAGAAGCGGTGACTGAAGGGATCGAATCCGCCCTATTCGTGCTGCGTATCCGAAAACGGATGCAGTTGAGGAATGAGCGCGGCGACGAGTTCGAGGCGGCCCCAAATCACCCCCCGCTGTGTGATCATCGCATCCGCAATCGCCTGGACTTTCGGTGGCGGCCCTTGAACGAGGATGACCTCCAGGGTGCGTTCGCCATCGAGCAGCACGTGCAGGGAGGATATGACCTCCGCGATATGCTGGCGCTGCAGGTCCGCAAGTCTTTGCTGGACACCCGGCGCAAGGTTGTCGTAGAAGAGCGTGATGGTGCCGACCATCACACGGTCGCCGACTTCGTTGCGATGTTCGACCAACGAGCGATGAATGATTTTGGCAACGGCCTGCGACCGATTGGCGAATCCGCGTTCGTTGACCATCGTGTCGAGTTCGGACAGCAAGTCTTCGGACAGCGATATGCTGATCCGGCTCACCAGCCGTTTACCGTCACCGTCCGCTGCAGCACTCGAGCGCATCGTACCTTTCGCCATTCCACTCCTCCCGCGTCACCTGCGCTATTTTATTCGAGTCCGTCAAGAATCCTTGGAGGCTCGGGCTCTTCTCAAGAGGCTAACCCTGCGGTCCATGGCACAAGTCTGCCAGATTCGCACTTGCTCTGGACACGCCATGAGTTGTGGCATCCCTCGCCCAACGTCATCGATCCGGATCGGTATGCTCGTTCTCAAGAAACCGGAAGATGGCCGGATTTCCGCAACCGGCCGCGTTGAAACGGAGCCAGGGTGAAGCCTCCTGCTGCGGCCTGAACAAGGCGCCGGGTGCCAGCATGATGTCCTGTTTGGCTGCCGCTGCCGCCAAACGCGTGGCGTTCTCGGAGACCGTCCGGCGGGCCCAGAGAAACATCCCGTCTTCCGATTCCCGATAGATTTCCAAGCCTGCGCGTTCCAGATTCCTGATCGCTTCGCCGCGCGCCCGACGGAGCCGCGAGCGCAGCTTCTCCAGATGTTTACGAAAGTAGCCGTCGGTGAGCAGCTCATGGATCAGACGTTCGTCGATTTCCGAAGTGGTCAGACCGGTCAGGAGCTTGAGGTCCGTCAGGCTCTCGGCGATTTCATACTTGCAGGCGAGAAAGCCGACGCGCAGGCTCGCCGAAACGGTCTTCGAAAATCCGCCGACGAAAACCACCCGATCCAGTTGGTCGAGCGTCGCCAAGCGGGTCGCCGGTCCGGCCAGCAGATCCCCGTAGATGTCATCCTCCACGATCACCAGGTCGTAACGCTCGGCCAACTGCAGCACCCGATGAGCCACTGCCTGGCTGATACTGACGCCGGTCGGATTGTGCAGCAGCGTATTGGTGAAAAACACTTTGGGTCGATACTCCTGAATGAGGCTTTCCATTGCCGCCGGATCCGGTCCCTGCGGAGTCCACGGAACTCCGACCAGTTGTGCGCCGGACAGCTTGAGATAGCCGAACAGCGTGTAGTAGCCCGGATCGTCCACCAGCACGGCATCGCCCGGCTTGACGAAGAACCGAGCGATCAAGTCCAGGGCATGCGAAGCGCCCCGCGTGGTCACGATCTGCCGAGCGGAGCAACCGATGCCCTGATCTTCCAGGCGCCGAGCCAAAAGCGCTCTGAAAGGCTCATAGCCTGCCGGCAGCCCGTAGGCGGTCAAATGCGCGCCGCTCTTTCGCGCCAGCAGCCGCAGACTGCGCTGGATGCCGGCGCCATCCATCCACTCGCCGGGCAACCAGCCGGCGCCGGGCATCGCGATGTGGGACTGCTCCTGCAATGCATTGCGGAGCAGCCACAGCACATCCATGGCGCGATTGAGCTGGCAGGCCTGATTCGCCGTATCGCCGGTGTCCGAACGCTGAGTGACGTAAAAGCCCGAGCCATGCCGCGACTTCAGGTAACCCATCGCCACCAGCCGATCGAAAGCCTGGACCACGGTGAATTTGCTGACGCCGTGATCCTCCGCAAAATGCCGTATCGAAGGCAGGCGCGCACCCGCGCGCAGGGCGCGTTCATCGATACGCTGCTTGATGCCCACCACGATCTGTTCGATCAAAGGGCGGGGGTCGTGGGAGTCGAGGTTGAGAGGAGTCATCGCTGTATAGGTCGCCCGATAGGTACAGGTTAGCCAAATGGATTGCTGACTGTATATGTATTGTTCGCATTTTCCCATCTATCGTGAGGACGCTTCGAAACCAACGTATTTGGAGGGAAGCGATGGGCAGCCGGACGAACAGGTCGGACATGCGCCAAGGGTGGATCCTGGCGTTCCTTGGAATCGCGGCGTTTAGCTTGACCTTGCCGGCGACGCGGATTGCCGTGGCCTATCTTGATCCCTGGTTCGTGGCCTTCGGGCGGGGCGTACTCGCTGCGGCGCTGGCCGCGCTGGTCCTGTTGGTCACTCGGCAACCCCGGCCGAGGGCTTACCAGTTCTTGAGTCTGACGGTCGTGGCTCTGGGCGTCATCGTGGGCTTCCCGGTGCTTTCGGCCTGGGCCATGCGGGAGTTGCCAGCTTCCCACGGCAGCATTGCGCTCTCGGTCACGCCTTTGGCCACCGCCTTTTTCGGCGCCTGTTTGGCGGGGGAACGGCTGCCGGGTCGATTTTGGCTGGCGGCGTTGGCCGGTGCCGGCGCGGTCTTCGTGTTTGCCCTCGAAGCCGGGGGCGGCGGTCTGCGCAGGGGCGATCTGTGGCTGTTTGCGGCTGCGTTGATGGCCGCGTTGGGCTACGCCGAAGGCGCCCGGCTGTCGCGGAGCCTCGGCGGCTGGCAGGTGATCAGCTGGGCCCTCGTTCTGGCGGCGCCGTGGCTGCTCGGCCCATTGGTGTGGGCCATGGCGCGCTCCGAGCTGTCGGCGCCGCCCGAGGCCTGGGCGGGGTTCGTCTATGTCGCTGTGATCAGCCAGTTCCTGGCCTTCATGCTGTGGTACCGGGGCTTGGCCCTGGGCGGTATCGCGCGAATGAGCCAAGTTCAGCTCCTGCAACCGGTGCTCACTCTGGGGGCCTGCGCGCTGTGGTTGGGCGAGCCCTTGAGCCGATCCCTTGTCGGCGTGGCCGCGACGGTGCTGGCGAGCTTGTGGATCAGCCAGCGTGCTCCGACACGAGCCGCCGAATCGCTCAGATCACGTTGTTGATGCAAAAAGCAAAGGAGGACCTCATATGCGTATCCCGTTCTATCAAATCGATGCATTCACCGATCGTTTGTTCGGAGGCAATCCTGCCGCGGTCTGTGTGCTCGATCGCTGGCTCGAGGACTCGGTCCTGCAGGCCATCGCCGCCGAGAACAACCTCTCGGAGACCGCCTTCCTGGTTGGACGGAATGGGCGATATGCCTTGCGCTGGCTTACCCCCAAGGTGGAAGTGGACCTGTGCGGCCATGCGACCCTGGCGACGGCCTATGTCGTCTTCCGGCATCTCGAACCGTCCTTACGGGAAGTCGCCTTCGACAGCCGGAGTGGCGAACTCCGGGTGAGCCGCGCGGGAGACCTCATGACCCTGGACTTCCCCGCCATTCACGGGCAGCGCTGCGCCTGCCCGATGCAGCTGTCCGAGGGATTGGGACGAGAGCCTCTGGAAGTTTGGAGAGCTGCCAAATACCTGTGCGTGTTTGCCGAAGAAGACGACATCCGTGCTTTGCAACCGGACTTTTCCCGGCTGGCGGACCTTGAGCTCATGGGCGTCATCGCCACGGCACCGGGCCATTCGGTCGACTTCGTCTCGCGGATGTTCGCCCCTCGCGTTGGCATCCCCGAAGATCCGGTGACCGGGTCGGCGCATTGCATGTTGGCGACTTATTGGGCCGCCCGCACAGGCAATACGCTTTTCAACGCCAAGCAGCTTTCCAGCCGGGGCGGTGATCTTGGCTGCGAACTGCGCGGCGACCGCGTACTGATATCGGGGAGGGCAGTGCAGTACTTGCAAGGCGAGATTTTACTTAACCCTTAGATTAAGGAAGCACCGAATTCGTGGCAGAACCTGTCGGACAGGATTATGTTGGCACAGTACCTGGTTATCCCACCTTATTCGTTGGTCATCATGACGCATCAGCGAGGACGGTCATCTAGCAATGCATATCGCGATTCTCACGTTCCATGGATTCAATGAACTCGATTCACTGATTGCTCTCGGCATCCTGAACCGGATCAGGAAACCCGACTGGCGGGTAACGCTTTGTTGCCCCGAGCCGGAAATTACGTCCATGAACGGCGTGACTGTCCGTGCGCAGTCGACCCTTGAGGACGCCGCCTTGGCTGACGCCATCGTTGTCGGGAGCGGGATTCAAACCCGGCGGATCGTCAGCACCCCCGAGTTGATGAGTCGGCTCTCGTTGCAGCCGGAGCGCCAACTTATTGCCGCGCAATGCTCCGGTACGCTGGTCTTGGCGAAACTGGGCCTGTTAGGCAAGGTGCCTGCCTGCACGGATCTGACGACAAAGCCATGGGTACAAGAGGCCGGAGTTGAAGTTCTGAACCAACCTTTCTACGCCCATCAAAATGTCGCGACTGCCGGGGGTTGTCTTGCTTCAGCCTATTTAGCCGCTTGGATCATTGCCCGAAGCGAGGGACTGGAAGCCGCTGCCGAGGCACTCCATTACGTCGCTCCGGTAGGAGAGAAAGAAGCGTTCGTTACCAACGCACTTAAGCGCGTTGAGCCTTATCTTCCGCAATAACGCTTAACCCAGTCTAAGCCGGGGGTGACGCAGATTTTCCCGAGGTTGCAGTGAGTTTACCGAAACGAGTCGACTTTGCCGTTGACGCGCGAGCGGCTTTGCATCAAGTTGGCGGCTCGACAACGCGATGACCGATATGACTTCCGAACCTAGCTCTCTCCATTGGGATTTCGTGCAGGCCGATCCTGCGCTCGGCATCCTGCGTCTGGCGGCGTTGTCCGCCGGTTCGGGAGGGCGACCGGACGATGCGACCTTGGACCTGATGTTCGAGCAGTTGCCGGCCGATGGGTTCGCCGGCATCGCATCGGCCACCGTTTGGCAGGAGCTGGTCCGCGGCCTGATGGCTCAAAAACCCTCGAATATGTTTGCCGCGCCTTCCGGTTGTGGGGCTCTGCGCTTGGTGTTGCCTGAGGTGGCTGCTTTGTTCGGCGTCCCGCAGATCGCGGACGATCCTCCTCAAGTCGATATCGGCCAACATCTGTTGCGCGTTCTGGACGCGGCGGCGCGCTGCAACGCGCCACTGCCGGTGCGTTTCGCCGCGCTGGTGATGCACATCGGCAAGTCGGACTCTCCACCCGAGCACTTGCCCGTTCATTATCGCCACGTTGAGCGGGGGCGCCCACGCATCGAGGGACTGTGCGAACGTTTCGGTGTGCCTGATGCCTGTCGCGAACTCGCTCTACTCGCGCTGGCCGAGTGCGAGCGGGTACACCGGGTGACGGCGGTGCGAGCAGGGCCCGTCGCCGCGCTGTTGGAACGGGTGGGGGCATTCGAGCAGCCGGAGCGCTTCGAACAGTTGATGACGCTTTGCGCATGCGACTACCGCGCATACCGGGGACGCGCCACCGAAGAATATCCCAAAGTCGTCTTGTTGGGCGTTGCGCTGAAAGCCTGTGCCGGCATTGCAGAATCCGATGGGACTGGAGTAGCGGACAGCGTGCAGGAAGCCCGTGCGGCAGCGGTCGCGAAAGCGTTTTGCTCAGAGCGGTGGTCTGGCCCGGCGGAATAGCGGCGGGCAAGTGACTGGCAAGCCAGCGGCATTCCATCCCACCGCTACGTGCCTAGCGATACGCAAAACCAAGATGCCAAAGAATTACATCCCCGAACTCAGCGAAGTACGCATGATCAACCGCGCTCCGCAGCGGCCGGTCGATTTCGGCTCGGATCGGGACTACGTTTTCTCCTGTCTCAAAGATGTCGAACGGGCATTCGAAGTGGAGGGATTTCCAGGTATCGCTCCGGAGCAAATACCGGTCCGCTCGCTAGTTAGGCAGCTTATCGTTTGGTGGCGCACTCTCGAACCCCACAACGAGGCCCAACAAGATGCCTACGGCCGCCTGCCGGGTGTCATTCGTCTCATCGATACGATCAGCGGCTGGTTGGAAGAGCTTAATGACCGCGGCTCCCATTCCTGATCTTCACTGGCCGGAGCCTGCGGAGCGGGTATTGCCGAATCGCCCGGGCTTGATCAGTTTTTGGCCAGGCAGTGCAGACCGGCGAGGTCCGGGGATTCCAGCGCGTTGTTAAACGGCTTTTCCACAGCTTTTGTGGAATATGTCATAGGGCCGGCCATGCGGTTTGGATGGGCATGTCGCCGTTTGACGTCCGAGCGCGCATGCGATTTCGCAATCAACACTGTATTGGAGCCAGCGCACCAGCTCAGGTCTGGCGTTTGCGACCACGCCGCAAATGAACAGCAGCAGACACCATCCGCCGACAAACCACAGGACAAAACTCATAGGACCACCCGCGACCCTGCATCGGAAGTTCAGTATTGCCTAGAAATCAGGCAATTTGCCTGCCGATCGATGACAACACTGGGTCATGTGGCGTGGGGAGCCCGCCGAGGCGGAGGTGGGATGGATTTGCAGCCGTGGCGTTCTAGCGCGGTGGTTAATCGGGCGATAAAGTGATCTCCCGTCCTGTTGAAGACACTGAATAGCCTCATGATTCCCCTGAAAATGACGAGAGGGCGCATGGCGGCAGCCAACTCGTATTGCGTTCGGCATGCTGCAATTTTTATGAATTTCTCCCAATCGTTAGGGATGAAGAGGGGGTGCCTCACGGGAGTCGCTCTCTTGAGTTTGGCTGGCTTTGCCGCCGCGGGTGCGGCCAGCGAAGTACCGCCGCCGCTCTGGTCGGCAGTGGAAATTCCTTCCGGGCAGATCGACCGGGCCGTCTCGGCGATCGACGGTCTGGCCCGCGAGCTCATGCAGCGCACCGGCGTGCCCGGCATGGCCGTGGCCGTCGTCCACGACGACCGGGTCGTCTACGCCCGGGGTTTCGGCGTTCGCAAGATAGGCCATCCCGAGCCGGTCGATGCCGACACCGTATTCCAGTTGGCCTCGGTTTCAAAATCCGTCGGCGCGACCGTGGTAGCCGCCGCCGTGGGGCGCGGCTGGACCGGCTGGAACCGACCGGTCGTCGACATGCTGCCCTGGTTTCGCCTCGCTGACCCCTATGTCACGCGCAACGTGACCGTCGGAGACCTTTACAGCCACCGCAGCGGGCTGCCGGACCATGCCGGCGATTCGCTGGAGGATTTGGGCTATAGCCGCGCGGAAGTGCTGCGGCGCCTGCGCTACCTGCCATTGAGCCCGTTCCGGGTGACGCATATCTACACCAACTTCGGCCTGACCGCGGCGGCAGAGGCTGTCGCGGCGGCGCGAGGCACCCCATGGTCCCGCTTGTCCCAAGAACTCGTCTATGGCCCGCTGGGCATGGCTTCGACGAGCTCGGAGTTCTCCGCCTATGTCGCCCAGCCTAACCGGGCGTTTGGCCATGTGCGCGAGGGCGGTGCCTGGTTCGCGCGCCATGTCCGCCAGCCGGATGCTCAGAGCCCGGAGGGGGGCGTCAGTTCCAGCGTAAAGGACATGGCGCAATGGATGCGCATGGTTCTCGCGCTCGGCACGCTGGATGGGAAAGAGGTGATTGGCCGCGAACCCTTGGCCGAGGCGCTGAGTCCACACATCCGTTCCAGTGCTGCCGCGCAGCCGGCCTACCGCGGATCGTTCTACGGCTACGGTGTGGGCGTCGGCAACGACGGCACCGGCCGGGTCCGGCTCGCCCACTCCGGCGGTTTCCTGCTCGGCGCAGGGACCGCCTTCGCGCTGTTGCCGTCGGAAAACCTCGGTATCATCACGCTCACCAACGGGAGTCCCATCGGCGTTCCCGAAGCGCTCAACGCCGGCTTTCTGGACCTGGTCGAGACGGGGCGGGTGCAGCGCGATTGGCTGACCGCCGTGACGCCGCTATTCGCTCCGATGTACGCCAATCCGAGCGTGCTGGCGGGACATCCAGTCCCGCCGCATCCGGAGCCCGCACGGGCGCTGCGCGACTACGTCGGGACTTACGCGAACGCCTACTACGGCGAAGCCCGTGTATCGAAGGACGGCAACGAGCTCGTCCTGGCGCTAGGGCCCGAGCCGAAACGCTTCCGGCTGAGCCATTGGAGCGGCGACCAGTTCGCGTATGAACCGGTGGGAGAAAATGCCGTGGGGATAGCCGCGGTCTGGTTCCGGAGGAACTCGGCGGGGCAGGTCCAAGCCCTTGAAGTCGAGAATTTCGAGGAAGGCGTACGGGTTTTGCCCAAGCTGAGGGAGGCCCGTCCGTAGCGTTCGAATGGTAGGCAAAGCGGCATTCCGCCGGTATCGACAATAACTCGCAGTAGACCAACGCCATGAATCTAAAACTGAACGGTAAAACGGCCCTCGTGTCCGGCTCCTCCAAGGGCATCGGCCTTGCCATCGCCAGCCAGCTGGCTGCGGAGGGCGCACGCGTCATCGTGAACGGACGGGCGGATCAGGCCGTCGCCGCTGCAGTGGAGCAGATTCGGCGCGCTGCGCCGGAGGCCGAGGTCGATGGATTCGCCGGCGATCTCGCCACGGCGCAGGGGGTTGCGGCGCTGAAGGATAGCCATCCTGAGGTCGACATTCTGGTGAACAATCTCGGAATTTTTGAACCCAAGCCTTTCGAAAGCATTCCCGACGAGGATTGGCAGCGGTTCTTCGAGGTCAACGTGATGAGCGGTGTGCGCCTCAGCCGCGCTTACATCGAAGGCATGAAGCAGCGTAACTGGGGGCGAGTCGTGTTTATCAGCAGCGAGAGCGCCATCCAGATTCCCGCGGAAATGATTCACTACGGCCTGACGAAGACGGCTCAGCTCGCGCTTTCGCGCGGCCTGGCGGAGTCTTGCGCAGGGACGGGTGTCACCGTCAACGCCGTGTTGCCGGGGCCGACCCGGACCGCTGGCGTGGAGGAGTTCGTGATGCGAATGACCGAGGGGCAGCCGTTCGAAGAGATAGAGAAGGCGTTTCTCGCGAGCGTCAGACCCAGTTCCCTGATCAAGCGCTTCGCAACGCCCGAAGAGGTCGCTGCCTTGGTGACTTTCGTGTGCAGTCCTGTCGCTTCGGCAATCAACGGCGCGGCGCTGCGGGTGGATGGCGGCGTCGTTCGCTCATGTTTTTGATGCATGCTGCCGATGCCGCAGCCGGCATCAGCGCCGACGGACGTTTGAGCGGGGAGTTGGAGCTTTAAGGCTTCGACCACGAGAACCGGGGGTTCTTGTTCTGGGCCCGTGCCGAGGGCCTGGGCATCGAGAATGATCCGAGGTTTTTCATCGACGGCAGCCACCTCAGGCCAGCGGACAGAAACGGAACCGCGCATACTGTTCTGCATCGATCCATTACGGAAATCGCGCTGGTTTAGCGCAGCCTTTTTACTTGTCCTGGAGTTTCCATGAGCGAAATTTACGGCAGCCAGCATCTTGCCCTGCAACAGTCCTTCGATACCGGCAGCATGGCGGGCAGGGTCAAAGACATCATCGTCCAGCCGGAAATCAGCGAAGAGCACCGGGGCTTCATCGAAAGTCGGGATATGTTTTTCCTTACCACCGTAGACCATCGCGGCTACCCCACCTGCTCTTACAAGGGCGGCTTGCCGGGTTTTGTGCGCGTGGTGGACGGCAAGACCATTGCGTTCCCGAGCTACGACGGCAACGGCATGTTCCTGTCCACGGGTAACATTACCGCCAACAGCAAGGTCGGCATGCTGTTCATCGACTTTGAGATTCCGCACCGCATACGCGTACACGGCGAAGCAAACATAGACCGCAACGACCCGCTGCTCCAGGCGTTCCACGAGGCCGAGATGGTGGTGCGGGTGAAGGTTACCGAGGTTTTCATCAATTGCCCGCGCTATATACACTCATACCGGCGTGTGGCGACTTCCAAATACGCGCCGCAAGCCGGATGTGAAACGCCGGGGCCGCAATGGAAGCGTATCGATGCCTTGCAGGATACCTTGCCGGCACGTGACAGGGGTATTGCCGAAAAGCTGGGCGGAACGATTACACCGGAAGAATACGGCGCTATGGTAATGCGGGGCGAAGGCTAAAGCGGCTTAAGAATCCTGCGGAGCGTTCCGCCGACTCGTGGATTAAGCTAATTCCGATTGAAGGCCCATCACTCGCTCGCGGCCAGCGCCGCAGTTCGTTGGTCCCGAGATCGGTGCGCCGAGTTGATGAATACCACCGCCCCGATGATGATCGCCGACGCGGCCAGGATGCGCGGCGTCAGCGGCTCCTGTGCGAACCAGTTGCCTAGAAACACCGCCACCAGCGGATTCACATAGGCATAGGTCGCGACCAGGGGGATGGGCGCATTCTGCAACAGCCAGATATAGCAGGCGAAGCCTACCATGGAACCGAAGGCGATGAGATACGCCAATGCCAGCCAGGAGTGAGTGGAGACCTGGGCAAAGCTGAATCCCGTCCATTCATCGCTGAGACCGCTGGCGAGCATCAGGGACAAACCGCCGGCAAGCATTTCCGCCCCCGTGGTCATCAAGGCAGACTTCGGCAGATCTGCAGTCTTGCTGTAGACCGAGCCGATGGCCCAAAGCATACCGGCAAGCAGAAGTGCCGCTACGCCGAATACGTTCAACAGCAATCCGTCGGAAAACTCCGAAGGGCTGACCAGCAGGTAAATCCCACAGAAACCGACGGCCAAGCCGGCGAGCACGCGGCCCGTCGGTTTGACGCCATTGGGCCTGAGGGTATCGGCTAAAACCAAGAACATCGGCACCGCGCCGATCATCAGCGCCGCTACCCCCGAAGGAACGGTCTGCTCGGCCCAGCAGACCAAGCCGTTGCCGCCGAGCAACAGCAGGGTACCGACGATCGCGGCCGACCGCCATTGACTCAGTGTCGGCAGCGCATCGCCGGCTGGGTATCGCCACGCCAGCAGGAGCAGACCCGAAACGAGGAAGCGAAGTCCCGCCGACAGGAATGGCGGTAGGGTCTCCACCGCAAAGCGGATCACCAGGTAGGTCGAACCCCAAACCAGATAAACCGCCAGCAACGCAATCCAGATCCTCGTCTTCATTTCTCGAATGCCTGAATAACCGCGGCTTGCGCCTTGCCTGCCGCAATCCGTTCCGCTACGGCCGGATGGCCGAGCACCGTGTCCACGTATTCCTGCACCGCAGGCTCCGCCTCGATCTGATAAGTATGAAAGCGCAAAACCACCGGCGGGTACATTGCGTCAAGGATGCTGATTCGCATTTGCTCTAGACACGCCATGAGTTAAATCACCCCCCGGCAGAGCCGGGGGCTTACCTCAATGAGTTATGGCCTCCCTCACCCGCCGGCCCCATCCCCGGTTTGCGGATTCGGCGTCGAGCCCGTGTATTCCGGCGCTTCGATGAACACGTCCATCTGCTGACCGACATACACGGGGAGGACTTCCGGATCGAAGCTGTAGAGCACCTGCAGCACACGGGTATCCACCCGCTCTGTGCTGTCGCCGGTCAGGGAGCGCTTCGGCACGATGTAAGGCTCGACGTAAGCCAGTTTCAGCTCGGTACCGAGCTGGCTGTTGCCGCGCAGATAACCGTAGGCCTTGCCGTCCTTGCGAAAGCGCCAGGCGTCGTTTTCGTCGATGTCGACCCGGATGTGGAGCCGGTCCATGTCGCCCATGATGACCAGGGGCGTGTTGAGGAATCCGGCGGTCGCGTATTCGCCCAGGCGTACGTTGACCTGCAGGACTTGTCCATTCAGCGGCGCCCGCACCACCATCCGGTCGAGGGTGGTCTGAACCGAAGCCAGCTGTGCCTCGGCCTGCCTGGCTTGCGCATGGGCCGTTTCCAGCCGGGCTTTCGCGATCAACACGGCGTTGCGGCGGCGCTTGATGTCCTCGGCGCTGATGGCCCGTTCGTCGGTGACGGCTTCGGCCAGGGCCAGCAGGGTGTTCACGTCGGTCAGCGAGGCCTCGGCTTCCACCACGCTCGCCTGGGCTTTGGCCAGATCGGCCCGGCGCACCGCCAGCTCCGCCAGCGGCTCGCGGTCGTCCAGCCGGAACAGGACGGCGCCGGCCTCGACCCGGTCGCCGACCTTGACCTCGACGCTCTTCACCAGTCCTGGCAATGGCGTGCCGATGCCGATGTTCCGGCTCCTGGCCTCGACGATCCCCGCCCCGGCGATGTATGACTTGAATGGCGGCCGGGAGGGCTCGACCACGGCCGGTGCGACCGGCGGCAGCTGGTTGCCGGTGACCACCGAATAGACCCCGAACAGGAATCCGGCTACGGCCAGTACCGGCAAGGTGGCTTTGGGTAACATTCTGTCTCCGCGATGATGTGACGGGAATTTCAAGAGGGGGTGGACGAACGGGTGACTTTCACCACCAGCCCGTCGTCCATCTGCGCGATGCAGTCGGCAAATTCGAAGATCCGGGCGTCATGGGTGACGATCACCAGCGCCCGGTCCTGATCCAGCGCCACCTGTTTCAGCAAATCCATGACGCGATGCCCGGTTTCATGGTCCAGCGCGCTCGTAGGCTCGTCGCAGACGATCAGCTTCGGTCCGTGCACCAGGGCCCTGGCGATAGCCACACGCTGCTGCTGGCCGCCGGAGAGCTGGGAAGGCAGGGACTCGGAGCGGTCGGCCAGCCCCACCCGTTCCAGCACTTCCACGGCACGGCGCTTCGCCTGCTGCCGCTTGGCTCCGTTGAGGATCATCGGAATCGACACGTTTTCCGCCGCCGTCAGACTGGGCAGCAGGTTGTAGGCCTGGAATACGAAGCCGATGTTGGCGGCACGGAACCTGAGCTTGTCCTTGTCCTTCATGTGCAGCAGGTCGTGACCGAAGACTTCGCAGCGCCCTTCGTCCTGGTCGAGGATGCCGGCAATCACCGATATCAGGGTGGTCTTGCCGCAGCCGGAGGGGCCGACCAGCATCATCAGCTCGCCGGCGTGGATGTCGAGGTCGATGCCGCGCAATGCGACGACCTGCTGCCCGCTGCCGTCGTAGGTCTTCCTGACTCCTTGGCATTGCACCGCCAATGTCGACGCGCTCATGATTGCCTCAGCCCTTGAACACGATGGCAGGCTCGAGCTTGATCACCTTGCGAATGCTCAGGAGGGCCGCGAACACGCAGATCAGCGTCACCCCCAGTCCGCTGAACACCAGCAACTGCCAGGGAAATTTGAAAGCCAGAATGGTGTTGCGCATGGACCACCCGAACAGCGAAGTCAGGCCGACCCCCAGCCCGTAGCCGATCGCCCCCACCAGGGTCGCCTGCAGCAGGATCATGCCCAGCAGGGTGCCGTTGCCGGCACCCATGGCTTTCAGCACGCCGAACTGGCGGATGTTTTCCAGGGTGAAGTTGTAGAAGGTCTGGCCGGCGATGGCCGCGCCGACGATGAACCCCAGGGTGACCGACATGCCGAAGTTGATCGGGATGCCGGTATTCTTGAGAAAGTAATTGACGGTCAGCTCCTCGAATTCCGCCTGGGTATAAGCCGCCAGCCCGGTGGTTTCGCGGATGCGGCGGGTCAGAGCGTGAACGTCCTGGCCCGGCTTGGCCTTGACCAGCACGAAGGACAGGAGCTTCCGTTCCCTGGGCGCGTACAGCGTGGCCCGCGAGTAGGTCGTATACACCACCGGCTGGGACTGGAAGGTCCGGGTCGTCTTGGCAATGCCGACCACCACGGCGCGGCGGTCGTTGAGCTCCAGGGTGTCGCCCACCTTCAGCGGCACCGGCTGGCCGCCCGGTTCCTTCGGCGGTTTGGCCAGCTTGTCGCGGGCGCCGTCGATGTCGACGATGACCGAATCGGCCCGCCGCAGGTCCTCCAGCCGGCCTTCCAGCATGACCGGCGGCCCGCCGATGAGGGTGGCATCGTCCAGACCGATGACGTTGCAGGTCTGAAACGTCCCGTCCGCCAAACGCGCCTTGATGAGTCCCTTGTACATGGGCGTCGCCCAGTCCACCCCGCTGACGCCGCGCACCCGGAACAGCTTGGTGTCCTGCAACGGCTTGATGTCGTCGACGAACTGTACCTTGGAATCCATCACCCAGACGTCGGGCAGGCCGACGTCGGTGACGAAGCTGTACGAGCGCATCATCAGTCCGACGAAGATGGCCGGCTGCTGGGTCATGATCAGCGACGCGAAGGTCAGGCCCATGACGATGCCGAGGTACTTGCCGCGGTCGCCCATGAGCATCTTCAAGGCAATGTAGTTCACGTTCCGGCCTCCCCGGCGGACAGATGTCTGAGCGCGGCGATCGAGAAACCGGCAATATGCTCGGCGGTTTTCTCGATCTCCTCGGGCGTGGCGATGATCTCCGGACAAAGCCGGTCGATCAGCGAGCGTGAATGCCGGTACATCAGGCACTGGCCGACGATGCTCAAACCCAGCCGGTGCATCTCCGCCTCGCCGACGCCGGGACCGACCAGTTCGGCGATGATGCCTTGCAAAAGAGTGCAACCCGGTTTCATAGCGGTCTCGATGACCTGATCAAGCGCGGCGGTAGGGTCGGCGAGCTCTCGGGCGATCAGCTTGCCGTGGCGACCGAGATGGGTCTCGTCCAGCATGCGGGCCAGGAAGTTGGCGATGAACTGGCGCAGCCGAATCTCGGGCGGCAAGCTCGGGTCGCGGGCCAGCGTGTCGGGGTAGCGTTCGTGAGTTTCCCTGAACGCGACCGCGAGAACTTCCGAATACAGCGCCTCCTTGCTGCGGAAATGGTAGTTCACGGAAGCCGCGTTGACCTCTGCCCTGGCACAGATGTCCCGTACCGTGGCGTCGTGGAATCCCTTCTCGGCAAACACGTCCAGCGCGGCTTGCAACAGCCGTTCACGAGTGGGGTCCTGAAAAAGATGGGTGTTCGGTGGATTCATCCAGATGATTCAAACATATGTTTTAATCAAAAATACTAAACCGATAGATCAAAGTCAAACACCCGACATGCATAGTCTCTCAGGCGCTGTACAACAGCGTAGCCACCCTGACTTGTCAAACCGAACTTCAGACTTCCCGGGCGGGCTTCGTCATGCCCGGGCTGGAATTTCCGATGCACCGAACCCGCTGCGCGTTATTTGGCAGAAATCGAGGGAAGAATGTCATTGCGCAATGTGCTCACGCGCAAGACCATGCAACTACTTCCTTCGTTGTCCGAATTCCGGGATGCAACCGGCGCGATGGCGCCAAGACTTCCGCGTTGTTGGCGGGGAAACGCGACGAAATCGGTTTAGTAAGGTGGAATTTCCGATGGCACAGACTCCTGTATCCCACGACGGCGCAACCGGAACGAAAGTGAGACCTATCGGCGTCGTCGCATTCGACGGCGTGGAGGTTCTGGATCTTACCGGCCCGATGGAAGTGTTTGCGCTCGCCAATCTCGGATTGCAGCAGACGGGCACCGTCTCCGAGAACGCCTATCCCACCCGGGTTTTCGCGAAGGCACCGGGGCTGGTCACCGCTTCGTGCGGACTCAAGATCCATGCCGATACCGCCTACGGCGATCTCACGGACGACATCGATACCTTGCTGATCCCGGGTTCGCCGGACGTCAGCGCCGTGTTGGCCGACCCGGATTTGCAGGCCTGGGTCCGCGGCATGGCCGGTCGGGTCCGGCGGCTCGTCTCGGTCTGCACCGGTGCCTTTCTTCTTGCGAAAACGGGGCTCCTGGATGGATTGAGGGCGACGACCCATTGGGCTTACTGCGACAGGCTGGCCGCCGACTATCCATCCATTAGCGTCGAACCCGATCGGATCTTTTTGCGGGAGGGCCATATAGCCACCTCGGGCGGCATCACCTCGGGCATCGATTTGGCGCTGTCGCTGGTGGAGGAGGATTGGGGCCGGGAGATGGCATTGCTCGGCGCACGGTACATGGTGGTGTTTCTAAGGCGGCCGGGAGGCCAGTCCCAGTTCAGCGGCTATCTTGTGAGCGAGGCTACGACTCATCCGGACTTGCGCGCGCTGCAGATGTGGATCGTGGAGCATCCGGCAGAGGATCTTCGCAACGAAGTGCTGGCCGAACGGATGGCGATGAGTCCCCGTAATTTCGCCAGAGTCTTCCGAATGGAAACCGGCATGACCCCAGCCAAGTTCGTAGAGAAGGCGCGGGTCGATGCCGCACGCCATTTCTTGGGCATCAGCGATCATCTGATCGAGACAGTGGCCAGGATCTCGGGCTTCGGCGATGCCGAACGCATGCGGAGAGCGTTCATCCGCCATCTGGGCGTCAGCCCACAGGACTATCGCGCACGATTCGGCCCGCCGGGTCCGCAACCGGCACCTATGGCGACCGAAAGCTATGCCGCCGCTCTCAAGGCATCGCTGAATGCGTTTTAGCGCTTGGCGGGCAAGACGTGCGCCCGGCGGTCTTCGCCAAGCCACTGCCCCGCTTCGGTCCTCGCCCCCGCGGTCGAGCTGTGAAAACCAAAATCAACAGAGGATGTCACCGTGAACATTCTTTTGCTTTCAAGCAGTTACAACAGCCTCACCCAGCATGCGCATGTCGAACTCAAGGCCCTGGGCCATCGGGTAAGCGTGGGAGTCGCGACGACGGCCGAAGCGATGCGGGAGGCGGTTCGCCAGTTTCCAGCCGACTTGGTGCTGTGCCCGATGCTTGCCCAGGTCATTCCGCGGGACATTTGGGAACAGCACATGTGCATCATCCTTCATCCAGGGATCGCCGGCGACCGGGGCGGCAATTCGCTCGACTGGGCAATCCTCAATGAGGAGACGCAATGGGGCGTGACTGCGGTTCAGGCCGCCGAGCACATGGATTCCGGCCCGATCTGGGCAACTTACGAATTCAGAATGCGGGCGGCGAGCAAGAGCAGCCTCTACCGGGATGAGGTGACCCGTGCGGCGGTCAGGGCCATGCTGGTCGCGGTCAGGCGTTTCGAAAGCCGGCTGTTCGTGCCGGCCCCGCTGGATTATTCGCGGCCGGAAGTCCGCGGCCGTTACCGTCCCTTCGTCAAACCCGAGCAACGGCAGATCGACTGGCAATGCGATCCCGTCGCCAAGATTGTCAAGAAAATCCGCTCCGGGGACGGCGCTCCGGGGGTGCTGGATGAAATCGGCGGGATGCCGGTTTACCTCTACGGCGCGCATGAGGAAGGCTCGCTGGTCGGAAAGCCCGGACAAATCATCGCGCAGAGACAGGGTGCGATCTGCCGGGCCGCCGTCGACGGAGCGGTATGGATTTCCCACTTGAAGCGCAAGGGCGATCATGCGGACGCGTATTTCAAGCTGCCTGCGGCGATGGTGGTGGCGGACCACCTTGCCGACGTGCCCGAGGTACCCGTCCCGATCCATGCCGAAATCCGCGAAGCGACCTTTCGCGACATCTGGTACGAAGAACGCAACGACGTCGGCTACGTCAATTTCCGCTTCTACAACGGCGCGATGGGGACCGACCACTGCCATCGCCTCGAACTGGCGATGAGCTATGCGCGGCAGCGCCCAACCAAGGTGATCGTGCTGTTCGGCGGACAAGACTTCTGGTCGAACGGCATCCATCTTAACCTGATCGAAGCCGCGGCGGATCCGGCCGAAGAGTCCTGGCGGAACATCAATGCAATGAACGATTTCGTGCACAGCCTCCTGACCTCGACCGACCATCTGACGATCGCGGCGATGTACGGCAGCGCCGGTGCCGGCGGCGTGATGATGGCACTGGGGGCGGACAGGGTGCTGGCACGGGAGGGGATCGTCCTGAATCCCCACTACAAAGGCATGGGCGGACTGTACGGTTCCGAGTATTGGACCTACTCCCTGCCGAAGCGGGTCGGCGCCGACCTTGCGGAGCAACTGACCGAACGGTGCCTGCCGATCAGCGTCCACGACGCAAAGGCCATCGGGCTCATCGATGACATCGTGATACAGGACGATTTGGGGAACGGGAGCTTCGGGCGTTTTCGGAATCAAATCATCCGCATCGCCGAGAACCTCGCGGACAGCGCACGCTTTCCCGCCCTGCTTCACTCCAAACGGATACAACGCGAGGCGGATGAGAGAATCAAGCCGCTGGACCAGTATCGCCGCGAAGAGCTTGCCCGGATGCACCGGAACTTCTGGGGCGACGACCCAAGTTATCATATGGCGCGGACGGCATTCGTGCGTAAACAACCCCGGCCGGGACACCTGAAATGCTCCGTCGCCCTGGAAGACGCCTGCCGAAACGAGCATTGCGACGAGGCGAAGCGAACATCCGCCAGCCGTTGCGCATTAGCGTCAACCGGATGGGGTGAGTATCGCTCAACCGCCTGACGGGCCGGTGTCTTGCTGGCGCTGAGCGGGGAAGGCGACTCGCACGCAAAGCCCCGTTTCCACCCCGTCGGCAAGCGTGACGGTGGCACCGTGGCGGTCGGCAATCGCGCGGACGATCGCAAGTCCCAGCCCCGTCCCCGCTTCCGCGGTTTCCAAGCCGCGATAGAAACGGTCGAAGACGCGGCTGCGCTCGTCGGCGGGAATGCCGGGGCCGGTATCCGCGACCTCGAGACAGGGCCGGCCGGCCTCTCCCAGCCGCACCGAGACATCCACGACGCCACCCTGCGGGGTGTAATGCACGGCATTGTCCACCAGATTCGCCAGCAGGGTATGCAAGGCGCCTGGATCGCCGGTGACGCTCAGATCGGCATCGACTTCCGCAAAGCCGAAATCGATCGATTTCCGGGCGGCCAGGCCAGCGTGTTCCGCCACCACCTGCCGGGCGATGTCCGCCAGCACCACGCGGGTCAACGGCACCGAAACGGCATCGGGCTCCTGGCGGGCCAGGGTCAGGAGCTGCTGTACCGCGCGGGCCGCGCGCCGGACGCCGGCCTTGAGGTCCTCCATCGCCGCGGCGCGCTCGTCCGCGGTTCCTGCATGCTCGGCCAGATCCGTCTGGAGCTGCATGGCGGCGATCGGGGTGCGCAGCTCGTGCGCCGCGTCGGCGATGAACGCCCTTTGCGCGGCCAGTGCTTCCGACAGGCGCGTGAGCAGATCGTTCAGGGAATGAACCAATGGCAGCGCTTCGTCGGGTATTCGGGCTTCGGCCAGGGGCGTCAGGGATTGCGGGGTGCGCGCTGCGACCGCCAGCGCCAGCCGCCGCAACGGCGCCAGCCCCCGCCCCACGATAAACCAGATCGCCAAGCTCAACACCGGAAACAGCACCACGAACGGCGCCAGCACCCGGGACGCGGCTTGCAGCGCCAGCTTGTTGCGCACGCGCATGGGTTGCGCGACCTGGATCACCTGCCGGCCCAGGGGTAATGCGAACACCCGCCAGGCGCCCTCGCGGGTTTCGACGGTAGCGTAGCCATTGCCGACGAGACCCGGCAACGAGCGGTGCGGATGGGAGAAATAGAGCTGAACGCCTTCCGGACTCCAGACCTGGATGACGAAGTCCAGATCATCGCGGTCCTGGCGTACGGGAGGCGGATAGGCTTGATCGCCGAGCGAGAGTGCGAATTGGCGCAGTTGATAATCCAGCAGGGCGTCCACCTCAAACCTAGCCGCAGAATAAGTCGCGTAGGCTCCGGCGCCGACTGCCCCGGCGATGGTCGCGAGCAGCGCCGCGATCAGCCGTCGCCGGATCGATCTCATGACTGCCTCGGCATGAGATAGCCGACGCCGCGCACGTTGATGATCCGCTCAGCGCCGAGCTTGCGGCGAAGCGAATGGACGTAAACCTCGATCGTATTGCTCTCCACCTCTTCGCCCCAGCCATAGATACGCTCTTCGAGCTGAGCCCGCGACAAGGGCATGCCCGGATGTTCGAGCAGAGCGGTGAGCAGGGCATATTCGCGCACCGAAAGCTGGACCGGCGCCTCGTTCAGCCACACTTCCCGGGTCATCGGATTCACCTTGAGTCCTTCATGCTCGATCAGCGGCGTCGGCCGTCCGCCTCTGCGCCGCGCGAGGGCGCGTACACGGGCGGAGAGCTCTTCCAACTCGAACGGCTTGACCAGGTAGTCGTCGGCACCCGAGTCCAGCCCCGCGACCCGGTCCGCGACCGAATCGCGCGCCGTGATGATCAAGGCTGGTATAGGATTCCGCCCCGCCCGGAGCGCCTTGAGCACTTCCAAGCCGGATTTGCGCGGGATGCCGAGATCCAGGATCAGCAACTCGTGCACGGCAGTCGCAAGCGCCAGTTCCGCGGCGACGCCGTCCCGCACCCAGTCGACCGCGTAGCCCTCCCGCTTCAGCCCGAGCTGGACGCCCTTGCCAATCATGGCGTCGTCTTCAACCAGCAGTATGCGCATGCGGCGAATCGTGATCGTGAATGTTGGCGGCAATGAATAGGCCTTGGCGGCAGCCGCGTCAAGCGGCGCCGGTCAACGCCGCGGCCGGGTTCTGGTATAGTGCGGGAAGCTACGCCATTCCTTAGATGTTTCCGCTCCCCCATGCGCTCCGTCGAACTGCTCTCCCCTGCCGGCACCCTGAAAAACCTGCGTTACGCCTTCGCCTACGGCGCCGACGCGGTCTATGCCGGCCAGCCGCGCTATTCGCTGCGGGTCCGCAACAACGATTTCCTGGAGAAAAACCTGGCGTTGGGAATCGCCGAGGCGCATCGGCTGGGCAAGAAATTCTATCTCGCGGCCAACGTGCTGCCCCATAACGCGAAGATCAAGACTTTCCTCAAGGACATGGCGCCGGTGATCGAAATGGGGCCGGATGCGCTGATCATGGCTGACCCCGGCCTGATCCTGATGGCGCGCGAGGCCTGGCCGGAGATGCCGGTCCATCTGTCGGTGCAGGCCAACACCATGAACTTCGCCGCAGTGAAATTCTGGCAATCGGTCGGCATCTCGCGGATCATCCTCTCGCGCGAGCTCTCGCTCGACGAGATCGCCGAAATCCGCCAGCACTGCCCGGACATGGAACTCGAAGTCTTCGTCCACGGCGCGCTTTGCATCGCCTACTCCGGCCGCTGCCTGTTGTCCGGCTATTTCAATCACCGCGACCCCAACCAGGGCACCTGCACCAACGCCTGCCGCTGGAAATACGACGTCGCCCCGGCACAGGAGAACGCGGAAGGAGATTATGTCCCGGGCGCCTTGCGCTTGAACCTTGCCGACCTCAACGGCAACTTCGCCGACTGCGGCGGTGCGGAACGCCACCCCCTGGCCGACGAGGTCTATTTCCTCGAGGAAGAAAACCGCCCCGGCGAACTGATGCCGGTCCTGGAGGACGAACACGGCACCTACATCATGAATTCGAAGGATCTGCGCGCGGTCGAGCACGTGCAGCGGCTGGTGGACATCGGCGTCGACAGCCTGAAGATCGAGGGACGCACCAAGTCTTATTATTACGTGGCCCGTACCGCCCAGGTCTACCGGCGGGCCATCGACGACGCGCTGGGCGGCCGTAAATTCGACTGGAACCTCTTGGGAGTGCTGGAAAACCTGGCGCAACGCGGCTACACGGACGGGTTCTACCAGCGCCACCATACCCAGGATTACCAGAACTATGTGCGGGGCTATTCGGAAAGCCGCCGACAGCAGTTCGTCGCCGAAGTCGCCGGGTTCGATGCCGGGGTGGCCGAGGTGCTGGTCAAGAACAAGTTCGGCGTAGGCGACCGGCTGGAACTGATCCGGCCGGAAGGCAACCTCGATTTTGTCCTGTCCGGCATGGAAGACTCCGAGGGCAACGCCATGCAGGAGGCGCCCGGCGGCGGCTGGGAAGTGCGAATCCCTCTGCCGGAACCCTGCGGCGATACCGCCCTGCTGTCCCGTTACCTGTAATACCGATCTGCCCGATACTGGAGTTCGCACCATGGATTTCACCACCGCCGATCTCTGCGACCGGTTTTTCCCAAGCCACCCGCTGCAGATCGCGGAGCCGGCCTTCCGCGCCTTCGGCGCAGTCCCGCGCTTCCACGGACCGATCACCACCCTCAAGGTGTTCGAAGACAACGTCCTGCTCCGCGAAACGCTGGAACAAAAGGTCGAAGGCCGCGTGCTGGTCGTTGACGGCGGCGCCTCCCACCGCTGCGCGCTGCTGGGCGCAAACCTCGCGCGGCTCGCTGCCGACAATGGCTGGCGAGGGATCATCGTGTACGGTTGCGTGCGGGACTCCGTGGAGCTCGGTGCGCTGCCCATCGGCATCCGAGCGCTCCACACCCATCCGCTCAAGAGCCACAAGCGCGGTGGCGGCGACCGGGATTGCCTCATCACTTTCGCCAGCGTGAACTTCCGCAGCGACCATTACCTTTATGCGGACGAAGACGGTATCGTCGTCTCCGAGGAGAAGCTGATCTGATGGGAAATCGCCTGACCCGAATCTACACCCGAACCGGCGACGGCGGCACCACCGGCCTCGGCGACGGCGGCCGCACCGGCAAGGACAGCCTGCGCATCGAAGCCTGCGGTGCGGTCGACGAGCTGAACAGCACACTCGGCGTGGTGCTGACCCAGGCGACCTCGGAGGAACTCCGCGCCTGTCTGGCCGAGGTCCAGCAAACCCTGTTCGATCTGGGCGGCGAATTGAGTCTGCCCGGCCAAACCCTGATGCAGGCCCGGCAGACCGAATGGCTGGAAGCCTGGCTGAACCATTTCAACGGGCAGTTGCCGCCGCTCAAGGACTTCGTCCTGCCCGGCGGGAGCCTGCCGGCATCCTATTGCCACGTCGCACGGACGGTCTGCCGCCGGGCGGAACGGCGGCTGGTGGCGCTGGATCGCGCCGAGTCCGTCAACCCGGAATCGCTGGCCTATCTGAACCGGCTGTCGGACTTCCTTTTCGTGGTGGCCCGGACGCTGGCCCGCATGGGCGGCCATCACGAGCCGATCTGGCGCCGGGACCGCGAACCGCCGCTGCCTCGCGTTGATTCCGAGGTATCGCCATGCCACAATGCCCCACCTCCCAAGTAAGAAATTAACCTGGTAACAAACCCATGGAAATCATCCTCGCCAATCCCCGCGGCTTCTGCGCCGGCGTCGACCGTGCCATCGAAATCGTCGACCGCGCCATCGAAGTGTTCGGGGCACCGATCTACGTCCGCCACGAAGTCGTCCACAACCGCTACGTGGTGGATGGGCTTCGGGATCGCGGCGCGGTGTTCGTCGAGGAACTGTCCGAAGTGCCGGAAAATTCGACGGTCATCTTCAGTGCCCACGGCGTCTCCAAACAGATCCAGGAAGAAGCCAGGCAGCGCGGCCTTCAGGTTTTCGACGCCACCTGTCCGCTGGTCACCAAGGTCCATATCGAAGTGCACCAGCACGCCAACGAGGGCCGCGAGATCGTCTTCATCGGCCACGCCGGACATCCGGAGGTGGAAGGCACCATGGGACAGTACGACAACCCCGCCGGCGGCATCTATCTGGTGGAATCGCCGGAGGACGTCGAGCAGCTTCAGGTGAAGAATCCGGACAATGTGGCCTACGTAACCCAGACCACGCTTTCCATCGACGACACCGGCGCCGTGGTGGAAGCGCTGAAAGCGCGCTTCCCCAAGATACTGGGGCCACGCAAGGACGACATCTGCTATGCGACCCAGAACCGCCAGGATGCCGTAAAGAAGCTGGCGGCCCAGTGCGACACCATCCTGGTGGTCGGATCGCCCAACAGCTCCAACTCCAACCGCCTGCGCGAAATCGCCGACAAGCTGGGCCGCAAGGCCTTCCTGATCGACAATGCCGGCCAGTTGACCCGCGACATGGTCGCCGGCGCCGAACGCATCGGCGTCACCGCCGGCGCCTCGGCCCCCGAGATCCTGGTGCAGCAGGTCATCGCCCAGCTCAAGGAATGGGGCGGGCGCACCGCTACCGAAACCCGGGGCATCGAGGAAAAGGTCGTGTTTTCCCTGCCCAAGGAACTGCGCCGGCTCAGCGCCTGAGACGGCAAATTTCAACGTTCTGCTAAGGAGAAGTGACCATGGCCCTCACCCCCATGGATCTGGTGGCCGCTGCAAAACAGCGGATTCGTGAAGTCGGCACGAGCGAGGTTCAGGCAGCGCTCGGCGATACCTTGATTCTTGACGTCCGCGAGCCCGAAGAGTACGCGGCCGGGCACCTGCCCGGCGCCGTCAACATTCCGCGCGGCGTGGTGGAATTCCGCATCGAGACCCATCCCATATTCCAGGGAAAAAAGGACGCCGGCATCATCGTGTACTGCCAGAGCGGCCTCCGTTCAGCACTGGCCGCCGATATCCTGCAACAGCTCGGCTGGAGCGGGACCGTCAGCATGGCGGGCGGTTTCAAGGCCTGGAGCGAGGGCGGTCTGCCGGTTTCGAGCTGACCGCATGGCAGGACCGGGCGCGCGTCCCTCCCCTTTCGAGGAAGATGGAGAGAAGGTCAGGCTGGACAAATGGCTCTGGGCCGCCCGTTTCTTCAAGACCCGGCAGCTCGCCATCGAGGCCATCAACGGCGGCAAGGTCCATCTGAACGGCCAGCGGGCCAAGCCCGGCAAGGAAATCGGCGTCGGCGCACGGCTGGAAATCACCCGCGAACAGGATGCCTGGGAAGTCGTCGTCGAAGCCCTGAATACCCAGCGGCGGCCCGCCAGGGAAGCGGTGCTGCTCTATCGCGAAACCCCCGAGAGCCAGACACGGCGCGAGGCCGAGGCCGCCCGCAGACGGGATGAGCGGCAATTCGCGGACGAATCCGCACACCGCCCGTCAAAGAAGGACCGGCGCCTGATCCATCGCTTCAAGCAATCCCTGGACTGAAAGCCAGCGTGAACCTGCGCTCCGCTCCGGATTCCCGGCCCGAAATCGTCTATACCGTATCGCGCCTCAACCGCGAAGCCCGCATCACCCTGTCCAGCCATTTCGGCACGGTCTGGGTGGAGGGAGAAGTGTCCAACCTGGCCACACCGGCCTCGGGCCACCTGTATTTCACCCTGAAGGACGCCGAAGCCCAAGTCCGCTGCGCCATGTTCCGCGGGTCCGGACGCCTGCTCGGCTTCAAGCCCGCCAACGGCGATCACGTCCTGGCCCGCGCCCAGGTCGGACTGTACGAGCCCCGCGGCGATTATCAGTTGATCGTGGATCTGCTGGAGGAGGCCGGCGACGGCGCGCTCCAGCGCGCGTTCGAGGCCTTGAAGAAGCGCCTGGACGCCGAAGGACTGTTCGATCCGGCCCGCAAGAAGCCCGTCCCCCGCTTCCCCGCCTGCATCGGCGTCGTCACCTCGCCCACGGGTGCCGCGATCCGCGACATCCTCACCGTGCTGGCCAGGCGCTACCCGGCGGCTTCGGTCATCGTATTTCCCGCCAAGGTCCAGGGCAGCGAGGCGCCGGCGGAACTCGTCCGTGCCTTGCAGCGGGCCGATGCGGCCGGCTGGTGCGACGTCCTGCTGTTGGCGCGCGGCGGCGGCTCGCTGGAAGACCTCTGGGCCTTCAACGACGAAAGCCTGGCACGGGCCATCGCGGCCTGCCGAACGCCGGTGGTGACCGGGATCGGCCACGAAGTGGACTTCACCATCGCCGACTTCGCCGCCGACCTGCGCGCGCCTACGCCTTCCGCGGCCGCCGAATCCGTCACACCCGACCGGATCGACCTCGGCAATCGCCTGCAGCGCCTCGAATCCCAACTCGGCCGGAGTTTCCTCGGACGGCTGGAACGGGTCCAGCAGCGGCTCGATTTCGTCGAACGCCGGCTGCAGCAATGCCATCCCAAGCAGCGGCTGGGGCGCCAGGCACAGCGCCTGGCGGAGCTGCAGCACCGGCTGGCGCGACATGCCGCCGTCCGTTTGAATCTCCAGCGCCAGAGACTGCAAGCCCTGGAGCTGCGGCTCGTCCGCCACGATCCCATCCAGCGGGTGAAACGCCTTACCGAGAAGCTCGGTACGCTGGATTCCCGCCTGCGGCGCTCGGCCTCGCTCCTGCTGGAACGCCGAAGCGAACGGCTCGCAGCGCTGGGCCAGCGGCTGGACACGGTGAGCCCGCTAGCGACCCTGGCTCGGGGCTATTCGATCGCCCTGCGGGCGGCCGACAACGCCGTTGTCCACTCCTGGGAAGATATTCAGCCCGGAGAGATTCTTTACACCCGCCTGGCGGAGGGTTCGCTTCTCAGCCGCGTGGAAAAGGCCGAATCTGGCGGTCCGCCGGCTTTTCCTGGACAATCCCGGCGAGGCCGTTAAGGCGCTCGTCAACCAACCGCCAATAAGGAAGGAGCAAACCATGGTAAGAAAATTCGCGACGACCGTACTCACCGCCGGGGTGCTGAGCGGATGCGTGATGCAAAGCACTTACGACCGCGATGTCGGCTACGAAAGACAGCTCAACGAACAGCTGCGGACGGAAGTGGAAGCCGACGAGGTCAAGATCCAGCAGTTGCAGGACCGTCTCCGCGTCACCATGGAAGACGAGTTGCTGTTCCCCGAAGGCGGATACCAGATCAGCAAGGAAGGCAAGGCATCGATCGACAAGATCGTGTCTACGCTGCAGAGCGCCACCAATCACCGCATCGAAGTCGAAGGCCATACCGACAACGTGCCGATCGGCAAACATCTGGCCCACCGCTTCTCCAGCAATTGGGAGCTATCCGCCGGCCGAGCCGCCGAAGTGGTCAAGTATCTCCAATCCAAAGGCGTCGATCCATCGCGCATGACAGCCGCCGGACACGGCGAGTACCAGCCGGTGGCTTCGAACGCGACCGCGGAAGGAAAAGCCCAGAACCGCCGCATCGACATCGATCTCGTGCCGATCTACAAGCAATAATCCGGTCTGCCGGCCCAAGCCTGTCACTCGGTCTCGACAGGCCTGGGGCCCCATCATTAAAATTACGGCCTTTTGAATTCCGGGGACGCGCCGCACTGAGTGCTCCGGAAACTCCTTACCCAGCATCCGGAATTTCAGCGCCATGCATCAGAACGCCAAAGCTCTCATCGAAAACTATTACGCCGCCTTCAACGCAGGCGATATGGAGACCTTTCTGGGCCTCCTCACCGACGACGTGATCCACGACATCAACCAGGGCTCCCGCGAAATCGGCAAGGACGCTTTCCGCGCCTTCATGGACCGGATGAACCGCAATTACAAGGAACAGCTGGTCGACATGGCCATCATGACCAACGAAGACGGCAGCCGTGCCGCCGCCGAATTCGTGGTGCTCGGCGAGTACCTGGTGACCGACGAAGGCCTGCCGCCCGCCAAGGGCCAGAAATACCGCCTGCCGGCCGGCGCATTCTTCGACATCCGCGACGGCAAGGTCGCCCGCATCACCAACTACTACAACCTGCAGGACTGGATCGAGCAGGTCGAAAAGGCTTAGGCGCCATGAGCGAGGCGATCACCGTCAAGGTCCTGTCGGGGCCCGAAATCGGGAAATACATTCCCGACCTCGCGCGCTTGCGCATCGAAGTATTCCGAGACTTTCCCTATCTGTACGACGGCACCACGGAGTACGAGGAACGCTATCTGCAGACTTACGTGGAGTCGCCGGAGAGCGTGGTGGTACTGGCACTGGACGGCGAACGCGCCATCGGCGCCTCCACGGGCCTGCCGATGGAGGACGAAACGCCGGAATTCAAACGCCCCTTCCTCGAGCACGGCTACGATCCGGCCAGGATCTTCTACTGCGCCGAATCGGTGCTCCTGAAGGACTACCGCGGCCGGGGCATCTACAAGCAGTTCTTCGAAGGCCGCGAGGGCCATGCCAGCCGCCTGGGAAGGTTCGACTATTGCAGCTTCTGCTGCGTGCAGCGGCCGGAGAGTCATCCCTTGAGGCCCGCCGACTACGTGCCGCTCGATGCCATCTGGAGCCGGTTCGGCTACGTCAAGCACCCCGAACTCGTCACCAGCTATGCCTGGAAGGACGTCGATCAGTCCGAGGAGACGGAGAAGCCCATGGTGTTCTGGCTCAAGCCGCTGAAGGATTCCGCCCGATGAAGCCGCTGTTCATCGCCGCTGCCCAGTACGACATCGGCTTCCTCGGCGACTGGTCCGCCTACCAGGAAAAAACCGGGCGCTGGGTAGGAGAGGCCGCCGGCAACGGCGCGCAGATGCTGGTGTTCCCGGAATACTTCAGCATGGAACTGGCCTCGCTGTTCCCGGAGGCGGTCTACCGCAGTCTGTCCGGCCAATTGGCGGAAATGCAAACGGTTCTGCCCGATTTCATGATGCTCTATGCCGATCTGGCGGAGCAACATGGCATCTACATCCTGGCCGGCTCCTTCCCGGTGCGGCAGCCGGACGGCAGCTACCGCAACCGCGCCTTTCTGTTCCGCCCGGACGGCAGGCCGGAATTCCAGGATAAGCTGCAGATGACCCGGTTCGAGAACGAACAGTGGCTGATCTCGCCGGGCACGGAAATCCGCACTTTCGACACCGAGTTCGGCCGGATCGGCATCAACATCTGCTACGACAGCGAATTCCCCATGATCGCCCGCCGACAGGTGGAAATGGGCGCGAACCTGATCCTGGTGCCGAGCTGCACCGATACCGTAGCCGGCTATCACCGGGTCCGCATCGGCTGCCAGGCGCGGGCGCTGGAAAACCAGTGCTACGTCGTGCAGTCGCCGACCGTGGGATTGGCGCCCTGGTCCGAGGCGGTGGATGTCAACGTCGGCGCGGCGGCGGTCTATACGCCGGTGGATTACGGCTATCCCGACAACGGCATCCTGGCGATCGGCGAGCTGAACCGCCCGCAATGGGTCTATGCCGAAATCGACCTCGGCTCCATCGCCCGCGTCCGCGAAACCGGCCAGGTCTTCAACTACCGCGACTGGCCGGCCCAGTTCGATCTGGTCAGGTAGGCGAAAATCAAAGGATCATTGCGAGACCGGCCAGCACTGCCACGCCGCCGCTCACGTACGCGGTTTTCTTGAACCAGCCCAGGCTGCGCCACCAGGTCCCGATTGCTTCGCGCCGGTTCCTGAACCGGGCCTTTCCTTCCTCGATTTTGAGGGCGACTTTCGGCGCCAGTTTCCGGACGGCCAGGATCAGCACGATGATGAAAGTGATCATGCTGGTCCAGGCCGCTTTGTGCTGGGCCTCCAGATGATCGAGCTCGAACACCTTCGAATAGAAGGTGGTCAGGGCATGCTGGGAAAGTTCGAGCAGCAGGTCGGCGAATTCGATCAGCCCCTCGAGCATCAGCTCGCCCGCAAAAACGGCCGAGATCAGGAAAATGGCTGGGAGCCCGTAACGGATCAGTTTTCTCTTGTCGATCATGATGTGTATTGTTCTTGTCGAGTCCTGTCGTCAAAAACGCGATGCGGCCATCGGATCGGCCCGATTAAAAAACCCGCGGAAATATAGTGTTAATTCGCGCGGGATTCAATCCGCGGCCCGCGAAGGCTTGTTTCGCCGATGTTGACCTTGCGGCTGTTTTCCTCCGAGCCGCGGCGCATTCGGGGGCTTTGGGCCATGCTGTTCGCCTCCCTCCTGTTTTCCGTGATGAGTGTCTCGGTATACGCACTCGGGGTGAGGCATCCCGAACTGCCGGCAATGACGGTCAGTTTTTTCCGGATCATCGTCAACCTCGCCGTTCTCCTCCTTCCTGCGTTCGTCCGCTCGCAGGTGCCGTCCCTGCTGGGCGACATGCGTCTGTCCCTGTGGCTGCGCGGCTTGTTCGGCTCGCTGGCTCTGATTCTTTCCTTCATCTCGATTCAGCGGATCGGACCGGGAGAGGCGGCCTTTCTCGGTGCCAGCAGCGGGGTGTTCGTGGCCTTGCTCGGCCCGAAAGTGCTCGCGCAGAGGAACAGCGGCTGGATCTGGGCCGCGCTGGCCGGTTCCCTGGCCGGCCTGTACCTGCTGCTGATGCCGCGCGCGGGCGCTTCCGATGAACTGGGCAGGCTGATGGCACTGGGCTCGGGGCTCCTCAGCGCCCTCGCCTATCTGATGGTCGCCCGCGCCGGACGCAGCAATCCGCCCGGCACGGTCGTGTTCTATTTCTGCGCGGTTGCCATACCGATGCATCTGGCCTGGTTCGGACTCTCGGGATTCACTATGCCGCGGGAAGGGGAAGCCTGGGCCTTGCTCCTCGTTTGCGGCTTGGCGGCGAGCGGCGCGCAGATCCTGATGACACGGGCCTATCAGGACTCCCCTGCGGCCCTCGTCGGCGCCGTGAGCTACGCCACGCCGGTGTTCAATCTGGCCTTCGGCTGGCTTTGGTTCGCCAAGGTTCCCGATGGAACGGCGCTGGCCGGCTGCGCCCTGGTGCTGCTTTGCGGCGTGCTGCTGCCGTTCCTGAGCGCCCGCGGCACCTGATCGGCTAGGGCTCGCCGCCGCCATGTTCGTGGTGGTGCGCAGCCTCCCCGGACTGCAGGTTTTTCACGCCCACCCCGTGCTCGTATACCATCAATCCGCCCAGGTCGGCGCCGAAAAACATCGCCGTTGCCATGAGACCCGCCAGAAAGAGGTGAAAGGCGTTGGCCATGCCGGAGAACCGGTAGCGGGCAATCAGCCGCCAGAGGGAGAGGACGAGGGAAAGACTGGTGACCGTCAACCCCAGCCGCTTATGCCATTCCATGATCTCGTGCACTGCTTCGCCGTGGGGAACGAAACCCGCCGCAAACAGCCCCGCAGCCGCCGCCGACACCGCGCCCAGCGCTCCCAGGTACAGCATCCAGCTCGCGACCAAACGCAGTTCGTTCTTACGCAACGCCACGGCAATCAGATCGAGCAGAAAAAACGCGCTCAGGAAAGCGATCGGAAAATGCACCAGGAGGGGATGGATGTTCGGAGCGAGCGCGGAAACGCCCGGCAAGAACTCGAACGTTCCGCCGCCATCGAAAAACCGCGTGGTCGAATCGAGCGCGTTGTCCAGCAACCCGACCCAGCCCGCCCCGGCCCCATCGTCTGCACCGTGTACCGCAGGTGTGAGGAACCCGCTGCCGCCCGAAACCGGCCAGCCAAAAAATGCCATGATGCACTCCGCGTCTTGTCTAGACGCCGCATCCTAAAGGATCGGGGATGGACTTGCCATCCCCGGCCCTGGCGCGCCCTCGAATGCTGTCGCCAAGTGTCAGCGTGAACGCGCAAGACGCAGTTTGTCTCCGCTCCTGCCCGAGGCGGCGGCAGGACGCGCGGTCTTGGCTTTTGCGGCGTGGCGGATACTCACGGCCACATGCGGGCGTCCGGCCTTGCCGTGCAAGGGTTTGGAGAACTTGGCGAAATGGACGTGGCTCCCCTTCGCGGGTTTGGCGGGTGCCTTGTGCGAAACCTGCCGATGAGGCCGCACCGGAGAATCGCCCGCCACGCTGAACGGGCTGGGCGCGTGATCCAGCGGACTTTCGTAATCCACCCCTTCCGGGAAGAACCGGTCCGGATCGCTGGCGATCTCCGCCGCAGCCAGAAACTCCGCATAGTAATTACGGGAGGCGAAGCCGAATAGCGGATGGTCGTAATCCTGGACGATGCGTTCGAAATTGTGTCCGTAAGTGTTCTTCGCCTTCTGCATTCCGCCGATGCCGTGATTATAGGAAGTCACGGCCAGCGGCCAGCTCCCGAGCTTGCCATAGGCATGGCTGAGATAGCGCGCCGCGCCATGGGCGGACGCGATCGGGTCCAGACGCGCGGCAACGCTGTCCTGGCCGTTCATGAAGGTCTTGGCGGCCCCGGCGGTGAACTGCCAGACGCCGACCGCACCCGCGGAGGATCTGGCATTGGCCTGGAACGAGGACTCGACGTGGGGCAGAAAAGCCAGTTCCTCGGGCAGGCCGGCGTTGCGGAAAATGCGGCGGAAATGCTCGTCGTAGCGCCCGCTGATTTCCAGGCCGCGCTTGAAACGCTCCCGCAGGCCCCGCTGATAGCGGAGACGCTCGGCAGCACCCCGGATTGCCGTCCGGACGTCCGCCTGCTCCCCGATCCGCCGGGCCAGCTGCTGGTCGGCGGCGTCCAGCGGCGCCCTTGATGCCAGCTTGTCCTCCAGGTTCCGCAAGCGGTATTTCCAGTAATCGACCCGCGCCTGCACCAGGGATTTCTGGCTGGGCGTAAAACCGCCACCGGCCTCCCCCGGCAGATCGACGACCTCGTAAACCAAGCCCATGTGACGGTCATCGTGCAGGGCGACCTGGGACCGGCTCCACTCCGCATAGACATTGCGCCAGAAGGCGACCTGGGGCTCAAGAGCGGGGTACCGCGGAAACAGTCCCCCGAAATAACGAGTCATGTACTCCGCCCGTGGCCGGCTCCTCGGCATGAAATCGAGATCCTGGGATGTCACCGATTCGGCCGAAGGGACGGCCTGTGCCGGCGCATCCTTCCTCGGTGCCACGGTGCGCGAGGAACACGCGACCAGCAGCAAGGCCGGAACGATGCAGACGAACCCTCGAGCGAATTGCTTGACCATGTGCGTGTCCCCCTTGGCATGAGCCGGCGCCCTCCCCTTCGGTTATGTACCGTTGCCGGTATCGCCCGAAGCCGTCGCCTTGTATCGGTGCTCTATTGTAGTCCGCTACCTCGGAGCGACAACTGCCGTGGTGATGCTTCGCCGGCCGCCCCTATTCCCTAGCGCTTCCCTAGCGCGATTTAGGCATCAACGGCAACGATGCGCCGATTTCCACGTCTTCCGCGCCCTGCAGAACGTTTTCAACCTGGAGAAAGCGGGCGCCGATCTTTTTTGAAAGAGCCTTCGCCAGCTTGCGGTAATATTTGTCCAACAAAGCCGTCCGCGATTTACGGAAATCCAGAGCCGCCCTCACCAGTTCGTCAGCCTTGGCTTCGCTGATGGTTTCGAAATTGGCCGCATAGTCGTTGATCAGCGCATAGCGACTCTCGTTCAGTTTCATCAGGTCCGCTTCATACTGGTGATAAATCGACCAGAATTTCTTGCCTTGAGCCTCGTCCAGGTCCATCGCATCGGCAACGAATTCGCGCTTCTCCATCCGGATACTGGCCCGGAACAGCGCCAGTTCGTCCTGTTCGGCAAGCTGCGCCGCCGGGGCGGGCGAGGGCGCCGGCTCTTTTGCGGCATAGGTATCGATGCCGGTAAATAGGAGAGCAAGCGCCATTGCTGCTGAACCAAAGGGATTGTTCATGAAAAGAGCTGCTCCCGGCGTCGTGAGGTTTCTTCTATCATAGGCCAGCCGTAATCCAAATGCACAGGGTTATCTGTGTCATACCGTGAGCCTTACCCGGTAATTCCCGCCTATCACCAGATACTCGGCCTCTCCACGCAAGGGATGGCACGGCAGCAGGTCGTTGAAGAACAGGAGCTTCACGACCGGCACTTCGGTTTCGAGGATATAGGCGCCGAACTGCCCCGCATGCGTTCGGTCGCTGGAGAACGAGACGATATTGTTGAGGCGCACCAGGATTTCCCGTCCGTTGCCGGAGCCCAGGGTGCAGAATTCGCCGACGTTGTCGACCCCGCGGTACAGCCTGATGTGACGGCGCGACGGCGTCTTGAAGCGCGCGATCACCCATTGGCAAAACTCGAAAAGCAGGTCGAGCTGCAAATAGATACAGTTGTTGTGGAAGCGGGTCGCCATTTTCTCTTCGACGTAGCCCATCCAGGCAGGGGCAGCGAATCCGGTCAGCGGCTGCTTGTGGAAAGTGGGGAACAAGCCGAAGCGGCTCTCGACCCAACCCTTCAACACCGCCCCTTGCGGATTGTTGGAATCGAAGCCCCAGT
Source organism: Methylococcus mesophilus (assembly GCF_026247885.1). Classification (NCBI taxonomy): domain Bacteria; kingdom Pseudomonadati; phylum Pseudomonadota; class Gammaproteobacteria; order Methylococcales; family Methylococcaceae; genus Methylococcus; species Methylococcus mesophilus. The sequence goes on from NZ_CP110921.1 coordinate 1,026,675, forward strand.
CCTGCAGCAGGCGCAGGTAACTGCCCCGGAACCGTCGCCGTCCCTGCCTGTCTTCACCGCGGCGCTGCTCCTCCTCGAAACCGAACACCACGCTCATATAATCCTGGAAGACGTCCCCCGCCTCATGAAGACTTTCGCAGCCGCTCAGCCTGGCAAACAGACTGCTGTTGGCCTCGCGTGTACCGTGGATGCGCAGCGGCAGGGGATGCTGGTTGAAGTCCGGGCTGGCGAGAAGTCCAGTTGGGATCCCGACGAGATTGGTGCTGTGCCCTGCGAGGGCAACGTTGTGCGAGCGCTGACTTTCGGGTGGAGAATGCGGGCCGGCCATGGCGCCCTAGGGTATCACCGGAATGGGCGTATACACGCCCCAAGGCGCCGCTAAAAATCAGACTTCGCCCACCACGAGCCGCGCCCCGGTTTGATCCTCATTGGCTCTGACCAATGTAGCGGGCGCTTTTCCCTCCACCGTGTCGTCATCCACGATGCACTGGCGTACATCGGATTGGGAGGGAATCTCGAACATAGGCCGCCGGAGGATGTGTTCGATGATGCTGCGCAGGCCGCGCGCGCCGGTGTCGCGCTCGATGGTGCGCGCGGCGATGCGGCGGATCGCGGTCTCGGTGAAGACCAGTTCGACGCCTTCGTAGGCGAACAGCTTCTGGTACTGCCGTACCAAAGCATCGCGGGGCTCGGTGAGAATGCGGACGAAAGCCTCCTCGTCCAGCGGCTCCAGCGGGGCGATGACCGGCAGGCGGCCGATGAATTCGGGGATGAGTCCGAATTTGCGCAGGTCCTCCGGCTGAATCTCGGCGAGCAATTCTTCCATCGGGGGTTTCTTCGAGTCCTGCATCGGAGCGTGGAAGCCGATTTCGCCGCGCGGCGGGCCGATGCGTTTCTCCACGTGCTTTTCCAGTCCCGGAAACGCGCCGCCCGCGATGAACAGGATGTTGCGGGTGTCGATCGTGACCTCGTCCCCGCCTCCGCTCCCTTCGCGCCGCCTGCCGCGGGCCGCCACTTTCACCTGGCTGCCCTCGACGAAGCGAAGCAGCGCCTGCTGCACGCCCTCGCCGGAAATGTCGCGGGTGTTGATAGCCATTTCCGGGCTCTTCGCCAGCTTGTCGACTTCGTCGATGTAGACGATGCCCCACTCGGCCCGTTCGACGCTGCCGTCGGCAGCCTCCAGCAGACGGACCAGGATGTTCTCGACGTCGTCCCCGACATAGCCGGCCTGGGTGAGCGTGGTCGCATCGGCCACCACGAAGGGCACACCGACGATGCGCGCCAGGGTGCTGGCCAGCAGGGTCTTGCCGGTGCCGGTCGGCCCGATCATCAGGATGTTGGACTTGCCGACCTGGACCTCGGCATCGTCCCCGGCCAGCCCAAGAATCTCGCGGCTCTCGTGGCGGAGGCGCTTGTAGTGGTTATAGACGGCGACGGACAGGATTTCCTTGGACAGCTCCTGGCCGATCACGTACTGGTCGAGATGGCGTTTGATGTCCTCCGGCTTGGGGACGTTGCCGTGCAGCTCCGCCATCGAGCGTTTGCGGCCCCAGTTGGTCACGACCTGTTCGGCCAGCCGTACGCAGGCTTCGCAGATCTGGCCCTCGATGCCCGCGATGAGCGGGGTGTCTCTACCTTGTTCGATGCCGCAAAAGGAACAGTGCTGGGTCTTTCCCGGCGTGTCGCTGCTCATGCCGTCCTCCTCAAAAATTTTCCTGATTCAAGATTCAGCTGCCGCGGGTTCCCTGCACACCGCCTCGCCATCGCACTGCCTGCATTCGTGGGCCGCTTCGACGCGCCGCTTCACCAGTTCGTCTTCCAGGATCTCGATCCGATCCAGCAGGCACTGCACTGCTCTGCCGACCGGATCGGGGATCAGATGATGGTCCAGGTCGATACCGTGCGGGTCCGCCTTGCGCGAACTCTTGGGCTGGACAATCTTGCCGGGGATGCCGACCACCGTGCAGTAGGCCGGCACGTCCTTGATCACGACCGAATTCGCACCGACGCGGACCTGGTCGCCCAGGACAATGGGCCCCAGAATTTTGGCGCCCGCGCCGATCAGCACCCCGTTGCCCAGGGTAGGATGGCGTTTGACCTTGTTCCACGAGGTGCCGCCGAGGGTAACGCCGTGATAAAGAGTCACGTCGTCGCCGATCTCGGCGGTCTCACCGATCACGACGCCGGCGCCGTGGTCGATGAAGAAGCGCCGGCCAATGGTCGCACCGGGATGGATGTCGACGTTGGTCAGCCAGCGGGCGAACGCCGCCAGCAGCCGTGCGCTCAGCCGATGTCCGGCGCGCCACAGGCGGTGGGCGAGCCGGTGCAGCAGCACCGCGTGGACGCCGGGATAGGTCAACATGACTTCCAGCCGGCTGCGGGCCGCCGGATCGCGCTCGAATACGCAGCCGACGTCCTCGCGCAGAAGCTCCGCGAGGGACGGGCTGGCGGCTTCGCCTCCTACCACGGAACCACACTCCACGAGGTCCGTCCCGGAACCGGCGGCGCCGGGATGATGTAGAAGGGGTATTCCTCCTGGTCTTTCGCCGCAGTCTCCTGCTCCTGCGCGGGGACGCTGGGGATGACCGATTTGCAATAGTCCTGGTCGATGAATCCGTAGCCGATCATGGAACACCTCCTTACATGGGGACACATGAAAAACTCTCGAAAAGGCATCAAGCAACCGATATGCCATCATCAAAAAACAAGTGAATCCCAGTGAATTCAATACATTGCGTCGCGGGTCTTAGTGCCGGCACCGCACATCCCTTCTGTGCCAGGCGGAATTTGTAGGATTCATGACAAACACTCCGCAGCCGGGTCTGGGGCAAGATTTCACCGAGTCGTGCCGTAGCCCGGTATATGATGGGCACCCTTCGTCACGCTCATTGGAGGAGTTCAAGTTTGGACAGGTCGCCCGCCCTCATCCTGGCACACGGCTGTTTCGAAGACGTCCACGGCAAAGTGGCCCATGGCCTGATCCGCGGCACGGACCGCTTCGACATTGTCGCCGTGATCGATCCGGATTGTGCCGGCCACGACGCCGGCACCCTGCTCGACGAACGGCCTCGGGGCATCCCCGTGCTCGCCTCGGTCGAAGCCGCGCTGGCTCAGGGGCGAAGACGCCCAGCTGTCGCCATCGTCGGCATGGCGACCCACGGCGGCCGCTTCACCGAAACCCTGCGCGCAGCCTTGCTCGAAGCCGCTGCAGCCGGCCTGTCGCTGGTCAACGGCCTGCACGACCTCGCCGGCGACGATCCGGAAATCGCGGCGGAAGCGGCCCGCCACGGCACCAGAATTCTCGACTTGCGCCGACCCAAGCCTATTGCAGAACTGCACTTCTGGACCGGCCAGATCCACGGCGTCGCCGCACCGCGGATCGCGGTGCTCGGCACCGATTGCGCCCTGGGAAAGCGCACCACCGCCCGCCTGCTGACCCAGGCTCTGATTGCGGACGGCGTCAGGGCCGAGATGATCTACACCGGCCAGACCGGCTGGATGCAGGGTGGACGGCACGGCCTCATCCTGGACGCCCTCCCCAACGATTTCGTCAGCGGCGAGCTGGAGCACGCCATCCTGAGCTGCTACCGCGAAGCCAGGCCCGATCTCATCATCCTGGAAGGACAGTCCGCCCTGCGCAATCCGAGCGGGCCTTGCGGGGCGGAGCTGTTGCTGTCCGGAGCCGCGGCGGGCGTCATCCTGCAGCACGCGCCCGGCCGGCGCTGCTACGACGGCTTCGAGGGCCCCCGTTTCCGGATTCCTCCCGTGGAAGACGAAATCCGGCTGATCGAACACTACGGCGTACCGGTGCTGGGCGTCAGCCTGAACGGACGGGATTCCAGCCCGGAAGGATTGCGGGAAGCGCAGCGCAGACTGGCCCGGACCCTGGACATCCCGGTCGTCTGCCCGCTGGAAGACGGCGTAACCGAACTGCTGCCGCCGCTGCGGGCGTTGCTGGAACGGGAGGAAGTCGCATGAAGATCGCCGACATCCGGGTGCGGACCGAACATTTTCCGCTGACGCGCCCCTACCGCATCGCCTTCCGCTCGGTCGAGGAAGTCGACAATCTCATCGTCGAAATCAGGACCGCCGACGGATTGCTCGGATTGGGCGCCGCCTCGCCCGAACACCACGTCACCGGCGAAACCCTGGAAGCCTGCCACTCCGCATTGGAGCGGGACCGTCTCGGGTGGCTGATCGGCACGGACATCCGGACCCTGCCGCGGCTGTGCCGGGAATTGGCCGAACGGCTGCCCGCCGCACCGGCCGCCCGCGCCGCCCTCGACATGGCGCTGCACGATCTGTTGGCCCAGGGTCTCGACCTGCCACTGGTCGAAATCCTGGGGCGCGCCCACGACAGCCTGCCGACCTCGGTCACGATCGGCATCAAGCCGGTCGAAGAAACACTGGCCGAGGCGCGCGAATATCTGACCCTCGGCTTCCGGGTGCTCAAGGTCAAGCTTTGCGGCAACGAGGAGCAAGACTTCGAACGCCTGCACCGGCTGCACGAAACACTGGCCGGGCGCGCCGTCGTGCGGGTCGATCCCAATCAGAGCTACGATCTCGACGGCCTGCTCCGTCTGGACCGGCTGAGGCAGGAACTCGGCATCGAGTTCGTCGAACAGCCCTTTCCGGCGGAGCGGACCGACTGGTTGCGGGCGTTGCCGGAAGCGGCGCGCCGCCGGATCGCCGCCGACGAATCCCTGCTCGGCCCCGCTGACGCCTTTTCCCTGGCCGCGCCGCCTGCCGCCTGCGGCATCTTCAACATCAAGCTCATGAAGTGCGGAGGGCTGGCCCCGGCGCTGCGGATCGCCGCGATCGCCGAAACGGCGGGCATCGCGCTGATGTGGGGCTGCATGGACGAGAGCCGCATCAGCATCGCCGCCGCCCTGCACGCTGCCCTCGCCTGCCCGGCGACCCGCTATCTCGACCTGGATGGCAGCTTCGACCTGGCCAGGGACGTCGCAGAAGGCGGCTTTGTACTCGAGGACGGCCGGCTCCGGGTGACCGAACGGCCCGGCCTCGGACTCGTATACCTGGACTAGAGGACAGCCATGCAATTCCTGGTCAACATCGAAGACGTGGCCCACGTCATCCAGCTTGCGGTGGCCCCGGTGTTCCTCCTGACCAGCATCGGGGCGGTGCTGTCGGTGATGACGGTCCGCCTCTCTCGCTGCATCGACCGGGCGCGCTACCTGGAAGACAACCTCGAAAAGCTCGACCAGAAGATGCGCCATTTCGCCCATGTGGAACTCAGAATTTTGTGGCGGCGCGCCCGGATGATCGGCGCAGCCCTCACCCTCTGCACGATCAGCGCGCTCCTGATCTGCACGGTCGTCGGCATCCTGTTCGTCGGCGGCATTTCCGACACCGAGCTGGGCACGGCGATCGCGCTGCTGTTCATCGCGGCCATGGCCACGCTGATGCTGGCCTTGCTCGTCTTCCTGGTGGAAATCTATATCGGCATCGCGACCCTGCGGGTCGGGCCGCGCTGAGGACTTGAATCCCATGATCGATTTCGAAATCGCCCGCGATGCTCAAACCGGCAAGGAAACCTGGTCGGTACCGCTCAAAGGCGCTTTGCTGCTGAACCATCCGTTGTTCAACAAGGGCACGGCCTTCCCTGAACAGGAGCGCCGCGAACTGGGCCTGCTCGGTCTGCTGCCACCGCATGTCGACACCCTTGAAACCCAGGTAGAACGTGCCTACGAGGCATTCAAGGGCAAGGCCACCGACCTGGAACGCCACATCTACCTGCGTGCCCTGCAGGACGAGAACGAAGTGTTGTTCTACCGGCTGATGCGGGATTACATCGGGGAGACGATGCCCGTCGTCTACACGCCGACCGTGGGCGAAGCCTGCCAGCGGTTCAGCCACATCTACCGGCATCCGCGGGGACTGTTCATCGCCTACCCGGAGCGCGAGCACATCGACGAGCTGCTGGCCAATACCCCGCAGCGCGACGTGGACGTCATCGTGGTGACGGACGGCGAGCGCATCCTCGGTCTGGGCGACCAGGGCGCAGGCGGCATGGGCATCCCCATCGGCAAGCTGGCGCTGTATACCCTCTGCGGCGGCATCCACCCCGCCCGCACACTGCCGGTGCTGCTTGACGTCGGCACGGACAACCCGGAACTGCTGAACGACCCGCTGTACATGGGCTGGCGCCACACGCGGGTGCGGGGCGCCGAATATGAAACCTTCGTCGAGCGCTTCGTGCAGGCGGTGACGCGGCGCTACCCGAACGTGCTGCTGCAATGGGAAGACTTCGCCCAGGCCAATGCCGGTCCGCTGCTGGAGCGCTACCGCGACCGGCTCTGCACCTTCAACGACGACATCCAGGGTACGGCGGCGGTCGCCACCGGCACCGTACTGGCCGCGGTCAAGGCCACGGGAGTTCGGCTGCAGGACCAGGTCTTCGCCGTGTTCGGCGCGGGCTCCGCCGGCTGCGGCATCGGCGAGCAACTGTGCGCAGCCATGGTCCGGGACGGCTTGTCCGAGACCGAAGCGCGCTCGCGTTTCTATCTGATCGACCGGCCCGGCCTGCTGCGCGAGGGGCTCACCGGACTGCTGCCGTTCCAGCAGCCCTTCGCGCAACCCGCCGCCCGGCTGGCCGGCTGGCGGTTGGATCAAGCCGGGACCATCGGCCTGGCCGAGGTAGTGAACAACGCACACCCGAGCGTGCTGATCGGCGTCTCAGGTGTGACCGGGGCTTTCACCGAATCCATCGTCAAAACGATGGCCATCCGGGTGCTGCGCCCTATCGTCCTGCCGCTGTCGAACCCGACTTCCCGCTGCGAAGCCCTGCCCGCGCAGATTCTGGCCTGGACCGAAGGGCGTGCCCTGGTCGCCACCGGCAGCCCGTTCGCCGACGTCGCCTGGGAGGGGCGGACGATCCCGATTTCGCAATGCAATAACAGCTATATTTTTCCTGGACTGGGGCTGGGCATCCTCGCCATAGGCGCGCGCCGGGTGACCCCCGGCATGTTCATGGCCGCTGCGCAAGCCCTGGCCGACGCCTCCCCCGCGGCAACCGACCCGGATGCGCCCCTGCTTCCGCCCCTGACAGCCATCCGCAGCGTATCGCGCCTTATCGCACTGGCTGTCGCGAAGGAGGCCATAGCCGCCGGCGTCGCCGGGTACTCCAGCGATGCGGACCTGGAACACTTGGTGGACGAACGGATGTGGACCCCGGTTTATGCGCAGCTGACAGGGATTAGCTCGTGGTAATACCTACGAAGCATGGCCGCTGCCGCTTTTGATCTTGAATCCCGTTCAGCCGCACCAGCATCGCAGCTTGCCTAGCGGGAGAGTTGGTTCATTTAATTGTTTGACGAAATTTAAGGGGATTTCCATGAAAAAAATAGCGGCTCGTATGGCAGGCTTTGTGGCCGTTGCCGGTGCTTTAGCAGGTCCAGTTGCCGATGCTTGCACCCGCTTCACCTATATCGGCGCGGAAAACAATGTAATTACCGGCAGATCCTGGGATTGGCCAAACGATGGACACGCGGATTTATGGGCATACCCGGCAGGAATTTCCCGTAGCGGCAATGGCAACGACAAAAACAGCCTGCACTGGGTCTCTAAATATGGCAGTGTTACCACGAGCGCTTTCAATATTGCAACCGCTGACGGCATAAATACAGAAGGGTTGAGTGTGAACATACTCTACCTTTCAGGAAGCGGGTATGCCAAGCCGGTTTCAGGCAAAAAGAACCTGACCCTGCTCAGCTGGGGGCAATTTATGCTGGACAACTATGCCACGGTCAATGATGCTGTAAAAGACTTTGGCAGCGGCAAATATAACATGCTGGCAGTGCCCGATGTTGACGGCAAAAAAATGGATCTTCACATGGCAATTAGCGATGCCAGTGGAGATAATGCCATTTTTGAATATATCAACGGCAAATTAGTCGTTCATCACGGCAGCCAGTATAACGTAATGACAAACGAACCATCGTTTGACCAGCAACTATCGTTGAATACCTATTGGCAGCGACAAGAGGGTAATTTTTTACCGGGAACCGAAAACCCCAGCGACCGTTTCGTTCGCGCCAGTTACTATCTGAGCAACGCCTTACGATCCACCGACTATCAACAAGAGATCGCCACGGTATTTTCAATTATTCGCAACGTATCGGTTCCGTTTGAGAAAGCAAAAGACGCCAGCCGTCCAAATTTGTATCCAACTTATTGGCGCAGCGTTGCCGACTTGAAACGCAAGATTTATTATTTCGAAGAAACCAATCATCCCAATGTGTTTTGGGTTGAGCTGGACAAACTGGATTTTAAACCGGGCGCCGCAATAAAAAAACTGGCCCTAGCTAACGGTGAAATTTATAGCGGCGAAACCAGTAAATATTTTATCGCGGCGCAAGCATTTACCACCCCGCAAATTACTCCCGACAAATAAAAATCTCGACCGCGGGTCCGAAACCCCACATTCAAACCAGTCTCCAACGACCGACGGATTCAGAGAACCCAGCCATGACCGAAACCTCCAAACGCTGCACCGGCGCCGACCTGTTGGTCGATTCGCTGCAAGCGCTGGGCGTCGAATACGTCTTCGGCGTGCCCGGCGGCGCGATACTCCCGATCCTGAACGTGCTGGCCGACCGCGGCCCGCGCTTCATCGTTTGCCGGGACGAAACCGGCGCCGCCTTCATGGCCCAGGCCTGGGGCCGGATCACCGGCCAGCCCGGCGTGGTGCTTACCACATCCGGCCCCGGCCTCATCAATGCCGTCTGCGGCGTGGCGACCGCTACCGAAGACCGCGACCCGCTGGTCGTCATCACCGGCCAGGTGCCGCGGGCCGTGCAGTTCAAGCAAAGCCACATGAACCTGGATTCGGTCGGCCTGTTCGCGCCGATCACCCAGTGGAGCGTCGAGGTCGAGGAACCGAACACCGTATCGGAAATCCTGGTCAACGCCTTCCGCACCGCGCAAGCGCCGCGCGCCGGGGCCGTCCACGTCTCGGTGCCGAACGACATGCTCACCGCGCCGGTCACGGCGCAAGCCCTGGCGCCGGCCGAACCCGCCGTCTGGGGTGCGGCCCCGGCCGCCATCGTCGAACGCGCGGCGTCCCTGCTGAACGATGCCAAAGCGCCCGCCATCCTGCTCGGCGTGCGGGCCAGCACACCTGGAGCGGCGGCGGCGGTCCGGCGTTTCCTGGAGCGGCATCCGCTGCCGGTGGCGATGACCTTCGAGGCCGCCGGCACCCTGTCGCGCAATCTGGTCGATCAGTTCGTCGGCCGGGTCGGTTATGTGCTCAACCAGCCGGGCGACGATGTGCTGCGGCAAGCCGATCTGGTGCTCACCATCGGCTACGACCCGATCGAATACGAACCTTCCGCCTGGATCTCACCGCAGTCGCAGGCGATCCACCTGGATGCGCTGCCCGCCACCGTCGACCGGGCCTACCGCCCTGCCGCCGAACTGGTCGGCGACATCGCCGCCAACCTGGACGCGCTCGGCAGCCTGCTCCGAATCGAGGATCGAGCCGAACGCCCCGCCGTCGCCGCGGCGCGGCAGCGTCTGCTGGAGGAGCAAGCCCGCGGCGCAGCGCTGACCGGCATGCCGGTCCACCCCTTGCGCTTCATCCACGACCTTCGGGCCACGCTGGACGACGCGGTGACGGTGACCTGCGACGTCGGCGCCCACGAGATCTGGATGGCCCGCTATTTCTTCTGCTACGCCCCGCGCCACCTCCTGTTCAGCATGGGCCACCAGACCATGGGCGTCGCCCTGCCCTGGGCCATCGGCGCGGCCCTGGCCCGGCCGGGGAAGAAGGTGGTTTCGGTATCCGGCGACGGCTCCTTCCTCATGACCTGCATGGAGCTGGAAACCGCCGTGCGCCTGAAGCTGCCGATCGTCCACATCGTCTGGAAAGACGGCGGCTACAACCTGATCCACAGCCTGCAGATGCGCGACTACGGCCGCAGCTTCGGCGCCGAATTCGGCCCCACCGACTTCGTCAAGCTGGCGGAAGCCTTCGGCGCGACCGGCTACCGGATCGAATCCGCGGACGACATCGTTCCGGTGCTGAACCGTGCCCTGGCCGCCGATGCGCCGGTCCTGATAGAAGTCCCCATCGACTACAGCGACAACGCCGACCTGGTCGATGCGATCAACGCCTCCGCCCAGCACTGACTTACTAATGGTTAAGAAAGCAATGTCACACAACATTACTCCCTCTCCCTCTGGGAGAGGGCTGGGTGAGGGCGATCAATCAATGACATTGCTTTCTTAACGACTAATAAGGAAACCCCATGGCCATCGACGACATCTTCATCCAAGCCTTCCGCAGCCACCAGCAGAAAGGCGATTTGTTCCACCCACCAGGCCGCGAGGACAATGAGGTGTTCCAGGCCTCGACCATCGGCGCGCTGATGGAAGGCGTTTACGACGGCGATACCACCTACGGCGAACTGGCAGAGCACGGCGACTTCGGTCTGGGCACCTTCAACGCGCTGGACGGGGAGATGATCGCCCTCGGCGGACGGTTCTTCCAGATCAAATCGGACGGCAAGGCCTATCCCGTCCCGCCCACCGCCAAAACGCCGTTCGCCGTGGTGACCCTGTTCGACCCGACCGTCCAGATCGACTGGCCCGACCCGATCGACTGGAAGCAGTTCCAGGCCGCCGTCGACAAAGCCGCTCCCAGCAAAAACCTTTTCTACGCCATCCGGGTACGGGCGCGCTTCGACCACATCCGCGTCCGCACGGTACCGCGCCAGCACAAACCCTACCCGCCCCTGGTCGAAGTCGCCCGCCGCCAGCCCGAATTCGAATACGAAAATCTGGAAGGCACCCTGGTCGGCTTCCGTTTCCCCGACTACACCCAGGGCGTCAACGTCGCCGGCTACCACGTGCATTTCCTGGACAAGGCCGAAACCGTCGGCGGCCACGTCCTGGACTTCACGATGCGCGAGGCGGAAGTCGACATCGACGTCACTTCCCAGTTCCGGATGGAAGTCCCCGAGTGCGGGGCTTTTCTCGACGCGGACCTGGCGAAGGATCAGGACGAGGCCATACACGAGGCGGAGGGCTGAAGCGGGGCAGATAGCCGCTACCGCTTCCTCCGATAGCTCGCCGTCATGAATGGGTGCCAGTTTCCGTCAGCATCCAGTTTGTAGCATGTCGTCAGCCGATGGTCGCCCGCTCTGATCTCGATGACGTCCTTTTGCTTCACCATCCTCCCTCCGTTGGCACAGTCGGGGCCTTCGGTTTCGAGCGTCAACACCTTTCCTTCCCCATCCAGGCATCCGTCATAGAGCCAGAGGTGGGTCATCATCGAGCCCACCCAGGTTCCGACATACCGCTTCTTTTCCGGGTCATAGCCCAGCGTCATCAAAGTATTTGCCACGCCTCCGCCGGGCATTTCTCCGCTGCTTTCGCACACCACCCAATAGCCGCCCATGGAACGCACGGTCTCAGATCCCTTGAATTTTTCCTGCGATTTGCCTATGCCCAGGGACCACTGGTGCTCGCAACTCCAGTCGCCCACCAGGTTTTGCAGCCATCGGTGTTCGTCTCGCATTTGGCTATTCATTGATCTTCTCTCAAGTTTCCATATGTCGTCATAGTCGCCAGTGGCAACAGCCGGTTGCAGGCGATGTAATCGCCGCTCCTTCGGCAACTTTCCGCCATACCTCGATTTGATCTTCCCGTATCGGATTCGGACGTCTGTTCCATCACGGCTTCGGCGCAGATCAGGCAAAGATATTTCATCGGTCGCTCCTGGCCCATACGCTGCTACGCGGCCTTTTTCAATTTTCGACGGCGGTCCTAAGGCTGGCGAGACCAACCTCGAAGTCCTTGCCTATCATCTTGTCCATGCTGAAGAATACCGTCATGAGTTTCGATAGGAACGGCATGGGCCCGTGTATGGCCCAGGTTAACTCCGTGGCGGCATCACCTTCAGGCTCCAGCGAAAATTCAACGATGTTGTGAGCTTCGAATGGACGGGTGAAATCCAGTTTCATGACCACCCTGGAAGGCGGCTGAGATTCGGTGATTTCCATGCTGCCGGCGCCGATTTCGTTGTTGCCGTCCCAGGCATACCTCGCCCCGACGCCGGCGGCCGGGCCGCTGAACGTCCTTTTCATTTCCGGATCTTTCTTCTCGTAAGGCGACCAGTCCAGCCAGGCGTGCAGATCATCGATGAACGGGAATATCTTTTCGGGTGGCGCCTTGATGCGGATACTCCGCTGTACTTGAAACGTATCGGGTTTGGTCGATGCATAGATGAGCAGTGCAAGGAGCAAGACCACGAGCATAATGGCAGTGAACTTCAGCATGAGTGACTCCAGTCGATATCAAAATCAAAGGGTCGAGGCGTCCTGCGGCCGTTTTTCAAAACAGACGTCGAGTTCCCGGAACCGCTCTATTGCCTCGCCTGGAGCAAAGTCTTCCAGCTCAAACAACTGACGAACTTCAATTTCGCAAGCAGCGCCGTCAATCGTTGGATTGGGAAAGCGCCGCGTCCATTCGATCGCTTCTTCCCTCGATTCCGCCTGGATGAGGGTGTAGCCGGCGATCAGTTCCTTGGTTTCGGCAAACGGACCGTCGACCACCGAGCGCTTGTCGCCCTGGTACCGGATCCGCCAGCCTTTCGCGCTCGGTTGCAGGCCAGAGGCATCGACCAGCATTCCTGCTTTCTGCAGTTCCTCGTGGTAGCTCGCCATTTCGGCAAGGAGTTTTTCCGTGGGCATCACCCCCTCCTCGGAATCCTTCGTTGCTTTGACGATGATCATGAATCGCATCGCTCTTCTCCTCTCGACTACGCCGGTTCGCGGCATTCGACGAGGACCATCCAGCACACGCCGAAGCGGTCGATGACCATGCCGAACCGGGGGGAAAAGAAGGTTCTCGCCAGAGGCATCTGCACCTGACCGCCCTCGGCCAGAGCGGCGAACAGGCGATCGGCCTCGTTTTCGTCCGCCACCGTCAGGGTCAGTGCAAATCCCTGGAAGCTGGGCTGTCCGCCGCAACAGCCGTCGGATGCCAGAATGACGCTGTCACCGACGCGGAAGCTCGCGTGCATCACTTTGTCTTCGCCCCCCTCGGGAAGCTCGCATTGCGGCGGCTCCGGACTCTCCTTGAAACGCATGAGCATGATCATCTCGGCGCCCAGTGCCGACCGGTAGAATTCGAGCGCTTCGTCGCAGCGTCCGTTGAAAAACAGATAGGGCTGAATTTGCATGACGTTTTCCTCAGTAGGGTTAATTGATCCCGACAAAGTCGGGCCAGCCGGCAAGCTTCTCACCCAGGCTTCACGCAACAGTCGAACGAGGGACGCGACAATCGACACGGGCCGTGAATTTTTTTGTCACGGGGTCAAAGTCCTGACCGGCCGCACCTCGATGCTGCCGACCCGTGCCGGCGGAATCTTCGCGGCGAGTTGGATGGCTTCGTTCAGGTCCCTCGCCTCGATCAGGTAGAAACCCGCCAGTTGCTCCTTGGTCTCCGCGAACGGACCGTCGGTGACGGACAGCTTGCCGTTACGGATCCGGACGGTAGTCGCGGTGTGCACGGGCTGGAGGGCTTCGGCGGCGACGAGATGCCCGCTGCCTTGCAGCGACTGGCAATAAGCTTGACACTCGCCGTCATCCCAACCTTCCAGTTTCTTTTCCTCACTGTAGACCAAACACAGGTATTTCATGGTTTTCCCCTATTGGACGGTCACGGGTTCGGCATTCGCCAAATCCCAAATTCGACAGTCTTGGATAATGGAGGCAATATCTTTCCGCCTCCGGCATTCTAGCCGGCTCCACAATCATTCGGCGGTTTGATGACGGAGCCTACATGGACAAGTCGAAAGCGTTCTTGATGTGGTCAGCGACGCAAGCCGAGAGTCCATTGCCCCAGTCTCTTCACTGATCCATGCCGATCCCGAGTTCCAGCTTGAACGCCGTGCCGCCGCCATACCTTCCGCCATGCTGCGTCGTGCCATAGAGAGTGCCGTCCACATCCGCAATCAGGCCCAACGGGGCGACACCGTCCGAGGCCCCTTGGGGACAACCGACTGGAACCCCAGGACAGCCGTCGCCATAGGGAGCACCAAAGCTCCACAATACCGTCTTTGTCCAAGCCGTTTCACCGGGGCCAGGCGGGGTCAGCTTGAATGCCGTGCCCGCGTTGTCATGGGTTCCGCCATACATGGTCACGCCGTACAGGGCACCGTGCTGGTCGGCAATCAGACCGCCCCGTGGTAAACCGCCGTCGAACGAACCGCCGAAGCTCCACAGCACCGCGTGGGTCCAGTCGGTCTGACCGGGACCCGGCGGCGTCAGCTTGAACACCGCGCCCCAGCCCAGGATCCCGCCCATTCCGGTCGTCGTGTATAAAGCGCCGTCCTTGTCAGCGAGCAGAGGGGCCTGGGTGTCGAAACCATCGGGTTGGCCTAATACCCACAGCACCGTATGGGTCCAAGTCTCCTGGCCGGGAACCGGCGGTGCCAGGCTGAACACCGTTCCTAAGCCCATCCCATCGTTTTCGGTCACGCCGTACAACACGCCGTTGTCGTCCATGATCAGCCCATTCTGTGAATAGACACCGTCGGGAAACGTCCATAGCACCGTCTTGGTCCAGGCCTTTTTTCCTGGTCTCGGTGGCGCAAGCTTGAACACCGTGCCGGCACTACCCATGGTCGTGCCATACAGCGCGCCGTACTGGTCCGCGATCAAACGGCCAACTGGGCCGATCGGAGCGCCGCCGCCTCGGGATTTCCACAGGGTCCTCAGACTCCACGCCTTCTTTCCGGGCTTCGGCGGCATCAGCTTAAACACCGTGGGGTGACCCGAAATACTGCTCGTCGCACCGTAGAGGATTCCATTCTTATCGGAGACGAGTTCAGCATCCAAATAGCGACTGTAGACAGGGCCGCTGAAGTCCCAAAGCACCCTCTTGGTCCATGCCTTCCGGCTAGGCGCAGGCGGCGTCAGTTCGAACACGGTGCCGCCCTTGTGCACCCCACCACCGAAGGTCGTCCCGTAGAAGACACCCTTTTTGCCGGCAGTCAGCCCCGACTGGACACCAAATCCGCCTTTGAAATTCCACAATACGGTTTCCGAGGAACTTGCGCGTGCGCCGGTGGGACATGCAGCGCTAGCTGTGATACCCACCGCGAAATAAAAACATAGGGAATGCAGAACCTTAGTCCTTATGGTCAACGCCTTCTTGCCTTGACGTGGAACGGGAGCGCCGAGTGCGGTCTGAGCCCGCCATCCGCATCCCAAATCGTTCGCGGTTGGCGCCGCAGCCAGGATTCTTGCTTGCAGCGATTCGCAATAATCTTGGCACTCGCCGTCATCCCAACCTTCCAGTTTCTTTTCCTCGCTATAGACCAAACATAGATATTTCATGGTTTTCTCCGGTCGTTGCGGACATTGGGTAGTCGTAAGCGAAAGGCCGGATTCGACACTCTTCAAACGAAAAAAGGAAGGATTTTCGGATTCGGCAAATCCGTATCGCGCTCTTCTCGCGGCATAATGGCCGGCCATTCGATCACCGGGTACCCGAACGCCTCCATGACTGACCATCACTCCAGCCCGGCCAGCCGGCAGACACTCTACGTATTGGCAGCGATCGCTCTCGGCGTGATCGCCGGGGAAGCCCTCAATCTCACCGTCGGCAAAGGCGAGCTGCTGAGCGGAATCACGAGCGTGTTCGGCGCGATGACAGACGTCTTCATGCGGCTGATCAAGATGATCATTGCGCCGCTGGTATTCGCCACCCTGGTGACTGGCATGGCGAAGATGGGGGACGGCCGCACCGTGGGAAGGGTGGGCGGCAAGGCAATCCTGTGGTTTTTCTCGGCCTCGCTGGTAAGCCTCCTGATCGGCATGGCCCTAGTGAATCTGCTCGCGCCGGGCGAGGCGCTGCACCTGGAGCTGCCGGCGGCGGGCGCCGACACGGGCTTGCAGAAGCATGATCCTACGCTCGCTTCGTTCGTGGCGCATGTGGTTCCGAGGAGCCTGTTCGAAGCCATGGCGCAGAACGAAATCTTACAGATCGTGGTGTTCTCGATCTTCTTCGGCATCGCCTGCGCCCAGCTCGGCGAGCTGGCCCAGCCCACGGTGCGGCTGCTGGACTCCCTGGGCCATGTGATGTTGAAGGTCACCGGCTATGTGATGCAGTTCGCGCCGGTCGCGGTGTTCGCGGCGATGGCCTCGATGGTCGCCAAGAACGGTTTCGGCGTGCTGGGCTCCTACGGCATCTTCATCGGCGAGTTTTACCTCGGCCTGGCCGTGCTGTGGACGGTGCTCGGCGGCGTCGGCTTTGTGCTGCTGGGCCGGCGGATCGCCAGCCTGCTGCGGCATGTCCGCGAACCGGCGCTGATCGCCTTCGCCACGGCCACCAGCGAAGCGGCCTACCCCAAGTTGCTGCAGCAACTGGAACGCTTCGGCTGCCCCGAGCGCATCTGCGGCTTCGTGCTGCCGCTGGGCTATTCCTTCAACCTGGACGGCAGCATGATGTACATGACGTTCGCCGTGCTGTTCATCGCCCAGGCCTACGGCATCGCGATGGCACCGGCGGACCAGTTGCTGATGCTGCTGGTGCTGCTGTTTACCAGCAAGGGGATCGCGGGGGTGCCGAGGGCGTCCCTGATCGTCATCGCCGCCACCCTGGACATGTTCGACCTGCCGGCGGAAGGCTTGCTGCTGTTACTGGGGATCGACCAGGTGCTGGACATGGGACGCAGCGCGACCAACGTGTTCGGCAACAGCATAGCCGCGGCGGTGGTGAGCCGGTGGGAAAAGGCGCTGAAGTGAGGCTTCCCGCCTCTTCCCTCTCCGGTTTGGGCTAGTTCAGGTCATCGTCCTTGTAGTACTTGGCGCCGGAGATGCTGATGCCGACGATAGCGCCGGCTTCGCTGATCTGGTACATCGTCACGCCCGGCGACACGGTGACCCCGAGACGACCGCCCGCACCCTGGGTAGTTGTCTGCAGGGCGGCCTCGGTATTCCCGCCGAACTCCCAGCCCGAATTCACGAACTTGTCGAAGGCATCCCGCGTGTCGAACAGGAGCACGACGCGGAACTTCTGGGCTCCGAAGCCCAGGCCCGGCGAAAGCTCGAACATCTTCATGAAGGTCGCCTTCTGGGTCGCGTTGCTGATGGCGACACCTTCGCCGTGCGAGCCGCCGCCGAAGATGATCTTCAAGCCGAAGTCGCTGAACACCGCATAACCGGCCGACTTGCGGACGCGCGCCTTGGCCTCGGGATAACTCTGATAGAGCTGTGCCATAGTCTGGCTCGCCATCGAGCGGATTTCCGCCCGCTGCGACTCTTTTTCGGCGCGAGTCAGCGGCTGCGACGCGCAGCCGGACAAGAAGAGAACGAAAACAGCGAACAGCGCAAATGCTTTCGGGGTTCTAGTCATCTGGAGTCTTTCCTTCGCTGGGGTTGTAAAAAATGTAGTCAGACAAAACCTGCGGCATCAGTTTAATCCGAGCGTGCCCCGGTCAATACCTGCTAAATCTACCAAATTGCCTTGGCATAGAACGCCCGCACGGTTTCATCCTTGCTGAGCAAAGGCAAATCGAACAGCTTCGCCGTGGCGACGATCGTCCGGTCGGCCGGATCGCGATGCTCCCACTGGAGTTCGAGATTAGCCATCCAATGTTCAACGTCGACCGGAACGATCCGCAAGCCCTTCACGAGCTGGAGCCGGCGGACGTAATCGGCGAAGTCGATGCCGAGCTCGAGCTGGCCTCGCTTGACCTTGATGCCGATCTCCCAAAGGGAGACGGAGCTCACTATCGCACCGACCGAGGCGACGGCATCGCAATGCCGCTTGGCAGGCGCGGAAAGCCGTCCCGGATCCAGCGTCCACCATACCAGCACGTGGGTATCGAGAACGACCATCAGGTGATTCCCCATTCTTCAGTCGTGGACGCCAGTAAATCACCGTGATAGGCGATCTTACCCCGCACGTCGGCGAAAGCTTCGTCCACCGTCATTTCCCGATGGTAGGGAACGACTTTCAGCACCGGCTGGCCGTTGCTGGTAACGACCAGTTCCTCGCCGCTGGCTTCGATATCCCGAAAATATTCGAGCATGCGCGCCTTCAAGACACTCTTGGATACGACCTTCATCATCGAGCCCCGGATACGACCATAGTCATCACTATGATCATAATAGGGATAGGCGTCAAGGCACTTAAACTTGCCGCAAACTCTCCGCCGGCTCGATACGGAGCACGTCCGCCACGCCGATCAGCGAAGCGATGACGGCGAGCACTTCTGTCAACAGCGCCGCTATCGCCCCGTCGCGCAGCAGCAGGCGGCACACGAATTCGTCCCGGCCCAGGTCCATCCGAAAGGTCTGGTTGATCGCCTCCGCTGCCGCGAAATAGGCGGCAAACGACAGTGCGATTCCAGCCGCGGCGACGCCTGCGGCCTGGACGGCCGGGAAGCCGGCGAGCAGCCGGTTGCGTATGCCGACCAGGCGCAGCAGCGCCAGTTCGCGCCGCTTGCGTTCGACGTTGGCCCAGAGGCTGGCGCCCAGCGACAGCACGCAGCCGGCGACGCCGACCCCGGCGATCAGGCGGAACAGGAAACTCAGGGCATGGTCGATGTTCTTGACCAGTTCGATGTCTTTGCTGCGGGTGGAGACGTCGTAGCCTTGGGTGCGCAGCGACTCGGCCAGCCCCGGCACCGCTTCCAGACTACGCGCATAGAGCCGGAGCCGGGCGTAGCGGGACGAACCGGAGGTGGGAGACGTGCCGTCGGCAACGCCCAGCTCGGACACGGCGTAACCGTCGCGGTAACGTTCCAGGGCTTGCAAGAGGGGTAAAGATACGAACGCGCCCCAGCCGGAATAATGGGATTCGGCCAGCACGGCGCTCACTCGCAGCGGCAGCCTCAGCACCTGGCGCTGCTGGTGGAGATTGCGGTAGACGACGCCTTCCACCCGCATCCCGGCCGAAACGCCGAGTTTGCCTGCCGCCTCGCGGGTCAAAGCCAGCTCGCCCAGCCCTTGCGGAACTGCATCCTCGACGCCGAACAGCGGATCGCCGGTATCCGTAGGAATCAGGTCGACGTCCTGCAGGCCTATCCCATCGGCTGCGGCAAGGTCCAGGGTGGCGGCCAGGGTCCGGGTGCTGGGCACTGCAAAGCCGACTTGCGGATTCGAGCGGAGCCTTTCCAACCAATCTGGCTCCAAGGAGGCGTTCAGCCGCCAGACGATCTCGAGGTTGCGCGGATCGGATTTCAGCCGCACCGTGAGGGTGTCGACGATGCCGGACTTCAGGCCGAACAGCACCAGCAGGGGAGCCAGCACGGCGGCGATCGCCAGCGCCAGGCAGAGCGATACCCGCCATTCGTGGAATAGATCGCGGCCGGCGAGCCCGCCGACTAAACGCAGTTGGCGCAACGTCTCACGCATTGGCTGGCCATTCCAAGCGGCTGCGGCAACCGGCGGGGCCAGCTTCCGGCACGACCCGGACCTCCGGCAGTCCCAGCTTGCGCACCAGCGCCCAGTCGTGGGAAACAATCACGAGGGCGATGCCGAATTCCGCCGCCAATTCCAGCATCAGCCGGCAGACTTCCAGCGCCTGGGGCGGATCGAGCGCGGCGGTGGGTTCATCGGCCAGCACCAGGGCGGGCCGGTGGGCGAAGGCGCGGGCGATGGCGGCCCGCTGGCGCTCCCCGACCGAAAGGGCGCGGGGTTTCTTGGCTGCGAGGCGGGCGAGTCCCAGGCGAGCCAGCAACTCGCCGGTCAGCGCGTCCGGCCCCAATCCCAGCAGGCGGCGTGAGAGCTCGACGTTTTCCCGCAAGTTGAGGAAAGGAAGCAGGCCGCCGGTCTGCAGGACATAGCCCAGGTGCCTGGAGCGCAGGGTGGCGAGCCCGCCGTCTCCGCCGGACCGCCATAGCGCGGCCACGTCATGGTCGAGAAACCGGAACGCATCCGCCCGATCCGGGCGCAGCACCAGTCCGAGCAGGTCGAGCAGGGTGCTCTTGCCGGAGCCGCTGGGGCCGGTGACGGCCAGGCATTCGCCTTTGCGGAGGGACAAACCCTCGACCGCCAGCGTGAAAGCCCCCTCGCCTTCGCCCCGGCGCCGCTCGACGCAGGAAAGCTCCAGCAACGGCGTCACGGCAAGGCGCCGATCGGCACCGGGTAGACCGCTTCGCTGGGGTCGTTCGAGCCGTCCAGCATCACCCAGCGGTCGGCGTCGTCGTGGTAGATCTGGTAGTGCCGCAGCTTGCGGCGGAGGCCGTCGAGGAAGTCCTCCTGCTGCCGCTGGCTCCACTGCTCCCATTGATCGGAAGTCAGGTTCATCACCGCGCTCTTGTACGGCAAGCCTTCCAGGTATTCGCCGAGCAGGCCCAGTTCGGCCAGCTTGCGGGCCTTGGGGTCGGCCAGCTTGGCGGGATCGCGCACCAGATGCGCGGCCGAGGACCGCAGCAGGTCGAAGAAGGCGGCGGTGCCGGTGGTTTCCTGCGACTTCTCGCCCTGGTCGAGGATGAGCTTGACGGTCTGGCTGAGATTGCTCAGTTCGTTCTTGGTCAGCAGCACCCGCACTTCGGTGGCGGCCAGCTCAGGATGGGCGTAGTCGCGGTCGCACAGCCAGGCCTGGAACAGATCCGGCGCCTGCGTGCCCTTCTCCCGGCCGAGATAGGCGAGCTGCATGGCGTGGCCCAGCAGCAGGGCGTCGCTGGTGATCCGTTCGCTCTCGTCCTTCGGTTTGACGCTCGCCGCGGTGCGTGCACTGCCGGCCACCATCTGGCCTTGCGAGGCCCCTTCCACCAGCTTGGCCATGGTGTCGGCCAGCGAATCGACGATCTTCCCGAACCTGCCCACGTCGCCGGATTCGACGTCGTAATACAGCGGCCGGCCGGCAACCGGGTTCTGGGTCAGCGCCTTGTACTGGCCGGCGGCCTTGGCATGGTCGGCCTTGCCGGCGGGCGTCTTCAGGTGCAGTCCGAACAGGGCCACGCCGAGCTGTTCGGCCTCGATGCGGACCTGCTCCGCGCCGAGTCTGGTCTGGGACAGCGGGTCGTTGCCGTCGATGGCGCCGGCGTCGGTGATGAGAACCACGTAGCGCCCGCCGAATTCGCTCCATTTGATCTTTTGCAGCGCAGTCATCACGCCGGCGTAACTGTCCTCGTCGAACGCCGAGCTCGACACCTTGGCCGGGCTGAGGCTCGCGACCTTGGCGAGAAAGTCCTTGCCGGTCTTCACTTCGCCGGGGTCGGCGTAGACCTTGGAGACGTATTCCAGCCCCGGTACCGCCTGGGTGCTGGAACGGAAGGCGACCAGCCCGAACCGGACCTGATCGCCCAGCCCGGCTTTCTCGAGCTTGGCGTAGACCCGGCGCACGGCGTCTCGGGTGCGGTCGATGTACGGCCCCATGGAGATGGTCGAATCGATCACGAACACCACCGCGGCGCTGAAGCTGCGCAGCACGGAAGGCGCATCGTGGGCCTTGCGCTGGGCTTCCGCCGGCGAAGTTTCGCCGGACTTGGCGGTAACCGAGGCGACCTCCAGTACCCGCACATTGCGCGGCGAGGTGAGTTCCTCCGCCTGCATGATGGGCAGCAGGTAGAATTTCTTGGCCGGATCGACGTATTCCTGGGGTTCCATCGAAATCAGCCGAGGATCGGGCTTGCCGGATTCCACGGTCTTCAGGATGGACGCGGCCGCGGCGCCGGGATCGGCGGCCTTGAGCAACTCCAGCACGCTCTCCTTCTTCTCGAACAATGGCGCCCTGGAACGGTTGGCCGGATTGGTGAACGCCAGCGTCAGTTGCTGGTTCCACGGCACGCTCTGGGCGGCGTCCAGCCAGCCGTCGATCTTGCCGCGGGCATTGCCGCCGACCTGCAGCCATTCCTTGCCGTCCAGGGTTTCCCGCTCGTAGACGTAGTAGCGCGACAGCGCCGCCGCGGGCTTGCCGTCGGTCTTTCCCGGATTGGGCACGATGCGGGCGCCGGGGCGGGTCAGGACGCGCTGGTAGAGGGTTTTCTTGCCGGGCATCAGCAGAGGCTCGGCGGCAAAGGCCGGAGCCATGAACAGAACGGCGACGAAGCCGAATACCCTCAAGCGCAGTTTCATTTCGCCTTCTCCTCACATTCCTTCAACAGTGCCTCAGCGGCCGCATCGCCCGGCGCTTCCGCGACGGACTTGCGCAGCAATTCCAGGGCGTGCGACAGGAAGGCCGGGTCCTGGGTATTGCGGCAGTACAGCCGCCCCGCCCCGAGCCTGCCATCCTTGTCTCCGGTGCGGGCCGCCTCGTCGTACCAGTAAGCCGCGGTCTCCCAGTCGGCGTTCGCCGCAGGGCTGGTTTCGGCGGACCAGGTGTCCGGATCGTACATCCGGCCCAGTTGGATATAAGCCTTCGGCGCACCCAGCTCCGCGGCCTCCTGGAACAACTGGCGGGCGGCATCCGGCTGGTGTGCAGCCAGACTCTTCTGCGCCGCCGCCAGGCAATCCTCGGCGCTTAAGCCCGTGCAATGCTGGGGCGGTGAAATCGGCTGCACCTCGGCGTTCTGCTCCGTCTTCGGCGCGGCGGTTTGGCACTGCGGCCCCGGCAGCGCGGGGATGCGGCAGTCCCACCAAGCCCAAGCGCCCGCGCCGGCCAGCGCCAGGGCGAGGGCGAATCCGAGCCAGAGGCGGCGCGACGGACGGGGAACAGGCACCGGAACCGGCTCGGGCGGCGGCTCCAGCGCCGGAATGGGCTCGGATTCGGAAACCGGCGCAGGCTCCGGGACCGGTTCAGGCTCCGCTTGGGGCGCGGGAGCCGGCTTGGCTTCGAAATATGCGCCGGAACCGAGCAAAGGCCGCTGAATCCGCAGGACGCAAGGGTAGCGGGCGCCGTCCGCCGACAGGGTCAGGCGGAACACCACGCTGTGGGGCTGGCTGACGATGGGGTCGACGATTTCGGGGCCGACCGGGATTTGGCGGGGGATGGACTGGAGGGTCCCCTGGCCCATAGATAGCATATCGGCGCCATGCGGCTTGTCACCCTCATCCGGCCCTTCGGGCCACCTTTTGTTTTCGGGCCATCCTGCCCGAAACCCTTCGGGTGAGCGCTGCTCAACCAAAACCGCTCCCGGCGGTTTTGTCCCAGAGGGAGAAGGATGCGAAGATCGGGCTTCGGCTGCTATTTCCTGAACTGTGGAAAAAGAAGATACGTCCGCTCCCTTCTCCCTCTGGGAGAAGGGTTGGGGATGAGGGCCTGCAACCGCAGAATCAGGCCCAACCTCCGAATCCACCCCATGCCAGAATTCCTGAGCCTGCCAAGTCCCCCCCGGCCCCAGAAAAGGCGCCGAGCCCTGGTTACGCTCCAGGCAGAATTCCAGCCGGCCCGCGGTTTGCTCCAGCCCGCCGACGCGGATCAGCCCGTGGCCGGGGCCCATGCCCGGATCGTTGACCAGTTCGCATTTGATCGCCATCGCCGCCTCCCTCAATGGCCAGGCACGGCGCCCAGCGCCGCCAGGATTTCGCCCAGGCGCAGATTCTGCTCCGGCGTGATCTCGCGGCCGGCGCTGTGTCCGGCGTTGTCTATCGCGAGTTTGCGGAAGGCTTCCAGCCAGTCGACGATGAAGGCCGCGGGGTAATTCAGCTCTTCCGCGCTGAGCTGAGGCAAGGCAGCCGCCGCGATCGCCGCCGGCGGTTCGAACAGCCGGCGTCCACCTATCGGAGATTCCGGCCGGGCCGCAACCGACGTCTCGCCCAGTCCCAGCAGGTCGACGAATTCGCCGATGATTCGCCGCACCGCCATCACCTGCTGGTCGACGATCCCGATGCGGGTGGTCCCGCGCATCTCTTCCAGCGGACGCAAGGCCTCGACCAGCTTCCTTTCCAGCCTGTGGCGGTCGATGCCGGTGACGAGTTCGTCGCTCAGGATGCGGATGGCTTCCATGCTGAAAGCCAGATAGCGCAGCACGTCGGCGTTGTCCGGCAACGCCCGGAGCTGGCGGATCCAAGCCGAGACCGCGGCCTTGGCGAAATTCTCGGCGCGGCCGCTGCGTTCCGGCACCGGCGCCGCTTCCGCGGGTTTCGACACCGGCAGATTGATGAGGCCGCGGCGTGCCGGGGCGGGTTTGGCGGCATCGGCTTCGCCTTCTTTGTCCACGTCGTCCGCGGTGAGATACAGCCGCCGCAACTGTTCGGCGGCGGGATGCAGGCGGTAGAGCAGCTCGCCGAAGCCGTCCGGGGACTCGACCACTGCCTGGTAGAGCTGCTCGGCGCAGCGCTTTTTCTTTTCCACCTCGCCGGCGCCTTCGGCCAGGAAATACGGCAGCAGCCGGTGCTCGCCGATTTCCTGCTGGATCTTCACGACCTGCTCGCCGATCCGGTTCCATTTCGCCCCGAGCAGGCAGACGGTACACAGGTATTCGGCCAGCCGGGTCATGCCGCCGTCGTTGACGCTCAGCACCGCGTCCCAGGCCGCGCCGGCATCGCGGACATGGCGCTGCACCGCTTCGTTGCCCACGAAAAACTCGCGCTGCCCGGCCAGCCGTTGGCGCTCCTCCTCCGACAGAAAATCGGTTTCCACGCCTTCCGCATCGACCTTGAAAGCGCTGCGCAGCATGCCGGGCTTGCGCACCATGAAGACGTTGTCGAACGGCTTGCCCTCGGTCCAGTCGTTCAGCCAGTCGCACTGGGCGAAACGCTCCAGCAGGGTGATGTGGACCATGTTGGCCCATTCCTGCTGCTGCTGCACGGCGGTCTGGCCCGGCTTGGCTTCCAGCCGGCGGTCGAGCTGGGTGACCACCCAGACCAGCCCCGGCGGGCGGGCGCCGCGGTCGGCCGGCGTCTCGCCCTGAGTGCCGTGGACCCAGGCCGAGAGGGCCGGCGCCAGCGAAGTGACCTCGATCTGGCTGTCGCAGCGGGTGCACATCAGGAGCACGTTCATCTCCTGATCCTCGGTGTAGCGCTCGAACAGATAGGCGACCTTGGCCCGCAGCATGAGCTGCGCCACCGGGTCGGCGTCCTCGCGCTTGAGCTGCTTGCGCACCTCGTCCAGGTCGGCGATGTCCAGCCGGCCGCGGTAGCCGGGAAAGTCCAGCAAATCGACCTCTTCCAGCAGGCCGATCGCGGGGGCGTCGGCCAGCACGAAGCGCAGCTCCGCCGTCAGCGCCGCCAACACCGGGCGCGACACCGCCGCCTCGGCCAGGGTTTGGCCCTCGCGCTGGGGCAAGACCTTCAGGCTTTCGCCGCCGTCCTTGCCCAGCTTGTCCAGCACGTCCACGTTGAGGATGCTGTCCGGCCGCCAGGCCAGTTCGCCGCCGGTCTCGGACACCAGCGCGGCCAGCGGAACGAACACGGTACCGGCGTGCGACATCCGCGCCAGGGCCTCGGCCAGCAGGCGATAGGCGCGGGTCAGGTCGGGAATTTCGCCCCACAGCACCGACAGCAATTCCGCCCGGTGCTCGGTCCGCAGCCGAGGCGCGAGTTCGATCACCTTGGGCCAGTAGTCGGCGCGCAAGGGACCGAAGGATTTCTCGAAGCGGCGCTCGAAATAATCGATGAGGTCGATGACCTCGTCGCTGCTCAGGCCCCCGGTCGGCTCGGGCTGGCGCAAGGGTTCCAGCCGCCCCAGCAGGGCGCGGAGCTTGTCCGGATCGGTGTCGAAACTCACCCGCTCCCGGTCGAAGTCGTTGAAGAAGCTGTTGCCCAGGATCTTGGCGATGTCGCCTTCCGAGAACAGGGTCAGCTCGACCGGGAATCCCTGCGGCGCGGCGCTGGATTTGCGGGTGAAACGCGTCACCAGCCCCGTCGCCTCCTTGCCGCCGCCGGGCGGATTCAGATCGCCGATGAAATCGACCCGCTTGCCGTCCAGCAGCGTCTGCAGATCGCCCTCGGCGGAACGCGCCAGGGTGGAAATCAGATACGACTTGCCGGCCTGCGACATGCCGAAAACGCCGGCGGAGAAGGGGCGCTTGGCCGCCGCCCCCAGGCGCCGGCACAGGTTGCGCGAGCGCCTGAGCTTTTCGATCAGGCCGTCGCCCTCCCGGTCCAGCCGCTGGGCGTTGTTGCGCACCTCCGCCACCCAGTCCAGCGCCTCTCCCGCACCCCGGAAGATCGCGTCGCAGCGCTCGCTCAGTGACTTGTCGTCCCAGTTCGTCATGTGAATGCCCTTAACGGATGATGCTGCCCGTATCCAGCCAGTAGCTGCTCTCGCCGATGCCGACCGTGGTCAAAGTGTTGAGCTTGAGCACGATGTCGCGCGCCGGGTTGAGGGCGGTGCCCTGGCTGGTGACGGCGGAGGCCACGCTGAAGCTCTCGGGCCCCGCGCCCTTCTTGCGGTCCAGCTTGAGGGCGACCTGGATCACGGCGGGCGCGGTGCGGTCGGCGCTGGCGAGGAGCTGCTTGGCGCGTTCGCTCAGGTCCAGCACGTACAGCGGCGTCGCCGGCCAGCGCTCGGAGGCGAGCTGCCTGAACCCTAAAATCATCCGGGCGCGCATTTCGAACGGCTGCTCCGGAAGCTCGTAGTTCTCGTCGTCCAGATTGACGTCACGGTAATACACGTCGGCGTCCCGCAGCACGAGGTTCTGGTCGATCAGCCCCAGATGGCGGACGGTGGAGTACACCTTGTAGGCATGGGCCAGGAAGTTGAAGTTCGGGATGCGGCGGGCGCCGCCGACTTTGCAGATCATTGCGCCGACCACCGCGGTGGTCTTGGGGTCGCCGATCCGTCCGTCGCGGTGGAAGGGATACCAGACCCCGGCGCGGAACCCTGCCAGCGGGACGATTCGTTCGGGCGGCAGCGGCAGCAGGCGGCGGAACAGCGCCAGAATGCCCGGCATGCAGGAAGGCCGGCCGCTCAGTAAAAGGACGTCGCAGTGATAGAGGTGGACGATCTCGCACAGCGCCCGGATGGTCTTGCAGATCTCGAACTGGTCTTCCAGGAACAGCCGGTGCAGCCGGTGCAGATCGAAGGGAATCGCCACTTCGAGCAGGTCGAAGTCCCGGCTCCCCGCTCCGGTCGCCCGTTTCACCCCCAGCGCGAAATGCCGCACCACGTGTTCGGAAGGGCGGTCGTCCCCTGCCAGCAGCTCACCGATCTTCGGCGTGCGCGATTCGGACGGCAATGTCGGATCGAAGCGCTCGTAGGCATGCAACAGCTTCAGTCCCAGCGGATAGAACACCTCCAGGGCGAGTCGCTGACGCGAGGTACGATCCTGCACCGAGAGGGTCTCTGCACCGATGAGCTGCGACAGCAGCGGCGCGGGATCGGCCACGCCGAAATCCTGCAGCGCCGCTTCGATCGCCGGCACGATCATCTTCTGCACCGTCTCCAGCAGCAGATCGTCGCCAGCCACCTTGAAGCCGTCGCGAAAGCGCTGCTCCGGCAGGATGTAGACGTTGGCGCCCTGGCCATGGTCCAGCCGATAATCCGCCACCACCAGATCGCTGGTGCCGCCGCCGATGTCGATCGAGGCGACCGTGATCGCTTGGGCCACGCGGTCCGAACCGGCCCGTCGGAGGGAACGGAAGAAATCCTCGGGTCGTCCGCCGAAATGTTCGTGGATGCCGCTGAACAGGAATACCGCCTGCGCGCAGGTGGCCTCGTCCCATTCCGTGTGGACGGTCGGGAAGCGCGGCCAAGCGGTGGAGTTGCCGGCCGCGTCCACCGCGTCGATGCCGTCGTCCTCCGGCTGCCAGCCCAGCGCCTTCCATACCAGAGCCATGGCCTGGCGCAAACGCGCCGCGAAGATCTGCCGCTCCGGCTTGGGCATGGAGGGCGGCACGGTGATGATGATGGAGCGCAGATGCCTGGGCTTCTCCGGATCGCCCTGCTTGATCCGCTGGGCCGGGCTGTTGATCTGGCCGAGCGCATGGATGAGGATTTCGGCCAGGAAGAAGCACATCAAGGAGCTGCGCGAATATTTGGGCACGAACACCGGCATGCGCTCGGCCTCCGGCAGCTCGTGCAGGGCTTCGCCGCGTTC
The DNA here is from genome assembly GCF_026247885.1 of Methylococcus mesophilus. NCBI lineage: Bacteria > Pseudomonadati > Pseudomonadota > Gammaproteobacteria > Methylococcales > Methylococcaceae > Methylococcus > Methylococcus mesophilus. The sequence goes on from NZ_CP110921.1 coordinate 1,054,579, forward strand.
GTTGATCAGGTTGCTGAACGGCGCGCCGGTGGCGTGGGGTTCGATCTCCTCGCGGCTGTAGGCGACGTTGAAACGCCAGCCGGGTTCGTAGCGGTCTTCGTCCCAGAGGTAGCGCTTGGGGCTGGAAAGCCCGGTCGAGCCTTCGGTGCCGCGGCGGTGGTTGGCCAGCTGCGCCGCCTCTCGCCCCACCCGGACGATGGTCGGCCAGACGAAAGCGTCGTTGCGTCCGCTCTTGCAAGCCAGGTGCTCCTTGCCCAACAGGGCCTGGGCGAATTCCACCCGGCTCTCGAAGGGTTCGTGATAGACCTTGTGCGGCTCGGACAGGTCGCGGATAGTGAGTTCGTAGCGGTTCTTCAGGCCATCGTGCTGCTGCGGGTGCTCCTCGACCAGGATGCCGCAGGTCCTGGAGTTGCCGACGTCCAGCACCAGATCCACCGGGATCGGCGCGTAGACGTCGTCAGGCGCGTTGCTGCGGACCCGGACTTCCGGGACACCGGCCCGCGTGCCGATCAGGTGCAGGAAATTTAGATAATGGGCGTGATGGCTGAGCTGTTCAATCTCGCTGTCGACGTCTTCCGCCGGCAGCCGCAGCCTCGCCGCCGCCTCGTCGCGGAACACCTCCGCCAGCCATTGGTCCACCCAGGGCAGCTCCGGATACCAGCCCATCTCGTGCGCCCGGTGGGCGAGCTGGAAACTCGCGCCGGTCTGCACGTCGGCGCGGGTCGGCGCCAAATAGGCCGTAGCCTCGCGCGCCTCCAGCACCTGGGTGTCGAAAGCCAGCGTCAGGCGGTGGGTGTGGCCGCGCAGGTCCTCGCCTTCACCGAGCTTGACGATGCGGCCGCGGGCCCAGGTGGTGGGCCCCTGATCGAAGCGGCGCTGGGGACCGGCGCGCAGCATGGGCAGCGGCAGCCAGCAGCCGTCCAGCAGCTTGATGGACTCCTCCGTGCCGACGCTGAACTTGGGTTTGACCACCAGCACCGGATCGCCCGGATGCACGTGGCGCTCGCGCCGCTCGTCCCACTCCAGCCGCGCCAGCGAGCGCTGGCCGCTCTGCAAGGCGAACTCGCCGGGCGGCTCCCGGCGCAGATCCAGCGTCAGCCCGAAATCCATGAACTGGACCCCGCTGCGCATGATCAGCGTGGCGTTTTCGGCGAACTCCACCAACTCGCTCAGCATTCGGCTTCCCCGCTCGTTCCGCTATTTCTTGGTGATCCGGACATTGTAATCGGAGCCGTCCGGATTCTTGCCCTTGCACACGGCATGGCCTTGCGGGTCGGTGGCGCATTCCACCTTGGAGCGCTGTATGCTGCTGCCGTCGGGACAGCGGATGTCGCCGGCCTGGTCGATTACCAGCTTGGAACCGCTGAAGCTGGAGGTCACCGGCGCGGTGCATTCCATCTCCTTGCCGCCGACCGAGCGCTTCAGCCGGGCCATGCCTTCCTTGCCCTTGAAGTCGTATTCGAGCTGGACCGGATTGCCGGAGCTGTCCTGCAGACCGGTGACGGAATGCCACTGGCCGTTCAGGAAGTCTGTCGACCCTTGCCTGGCGGCCTCCTTGGGGATCGTCAGCGGCGCGCCGGAAGTCCTCGCGTTGCCGCCAGCCTTGGAAATGGCTTTTTCGGACGGAGCCTCAGCAGGCGGTTCGGTTTTCGCTGCAGATTTATCTTCGCCGGATTGGCCGCCTTCATCGGCCGGCTCGCCCTCGGCAGTTTGTCCTCCCCTACCGGGATCCGGTTGCGGCTTATCGTCGCCAGGCGATTCGGTCTCAGCCATGCCGGTGTCGGCAGACTCGGCCTCAGAGGCTGACGTGCTTTCGGCCGCGTCAGCCGCACTTCCCGGCGGCATGGCGGCTGACGTGTCCCAGTTCTCGGTATCGGTCGCACCTTCCGGGCTTTGACCCGCTTGCGTGGAGTCCACGACGGTCCGGGACCCCTCCACCGAGCGGTTCACGCTCACCGTATCCCGATCGTGGCGCTCGCTCCGGTCGATCCGCTCGCCGAAGGCGGCATCGTCACGGCGGCTCTTTTCCCCACTTTCCTCCTTTGCATCGGGACTGGGAGATACGTCGGGGATGACATCTCCATCCCTTTCCAGCGGAACCGGGCTCGGCGTAGGCCCTTGCCGGACGAACCCGGACAGACGGTCCGGCCCGCAACTCTTCAAGCCGAACAAGAGGAATCCCAGCAGAAGCAGCAGCGGCAACAATAGCCACAGCCAGCGCAACCAGCGCCGACGCTCAGGCATCGGTGGAATCCTACCCGGCCCCGCCTCGAAACGCGCCGCCGATGCCGAGATGCCGCTTACGTCGAGGCTGGCCAGCACGTCGCGCTCCGGCGGCGCGTCACGCTCGCCAAAGCCCCAGAACGTCATTACCGGCCGGCCTCCGACGAGATACACGTGATCCTCTCCCGGAATCCGCGTTGCCAGCGCCAGCAGCTTGCCGAAAACCTGCTGCTCGCTGTCCTCCGACGCCTGCAGCGCCCGGCTCTTTTCCAGCAGGCGCTCGCGCGCGGCCAAGAGGCTGGCCCTCGCCGGACCTCGTTCCTCCGGCATTGCCGAAGTCCAGGGCACCACATCCCCATCGAAGGCGGAATACCAGTCCAGGGCTTCTCCCTTTTCGTCCTGAACCGGTACGGCGAAGTAATCCGCCGCCTCCTGGCCGAGTTGCCGCCGAATCGCGGCCCGCAATTGCGAAGCAGCCCGATAGACCGGATTGCCGGTCGCACCCAGGGGCAAAAATTGCTTCAGGCTGCCGGATCTAAGCAGGACGCCAGCCATAGGGAACTCCTTGGAATCGTCGAAACTGGGGAAAGGTCGGACGGATCGGACACTCGGCCGGCAGCCGGACTCCGCCCCTGCCGCCCGATTGTAGCAAAGATGCTGATTGAGAACGGGAAACCATCCGAACACACGGCGCAGAGGGTATTCATTGCCGCTTTCTAAGCGTTAAGGAAAAAGTCATTCGTCACCTCGGGAGGGAGTGCCGAGGTCCAGGTTACATGGACGTATCGGCCTTGCCATCCCTGGCTTCTGGATTCCGGCACAAATCCGCCGAGAGCGGATTTTAGGCGGCACATCCCTATGCCGTCCCCTTCGGGCGACAGGCAGGTTGGCCTGCCGTGAATCCATGCCGGAATGACGGGCGATGCGACATTCATTTCTTTACGCTTAGTAAGCGGCAGAAGCCGGACAGCGCCCACGCCGGAGGACGGTTCAGCCGCAAAACGCCTGCGTGACGGCACCGGCCAGCCGGTCCGCGAGTTCGTGGACTTTGCCCTCGTCGGCTCCTTCGACCATTACCCGGATCAACGGCTCCGTCCCGGAGGGGCGCAGCAATACGCGTCCGGAGTCGCCCAGTTCCAATTCCACTTCGGCCTTCACCTTCTGAACCAGCGGCGCCGAATCCAGGCTGACCCTCTCCTTCAGCCGTACGTTGACCAGACGCTGGGGATATTTTTTCATTCCCTGCTTCAGTTCGTTCAGGGATTTGCCGGTCCGGGCGATTTCCGCCAGGACTTGCAGGGCGGAAACGATGCCGTCGCCCGTGGTCGTGCGGTCGCGGCAAATGATGTGTCCCGAACTTTCGCCACCCAGAATGCTGCCGTGCTCGAGCATCATTTCCATGACATAGCGGTCGCCGACAGCGGCCCGCCTGAACTCCAGGCCCAGGCGTCCGATGGCCTGCTCCAAGCCCAGATTGCTCATCAGGGTTCCGACCACGGAACCGGCCAACTCGCCGCTTGCGCTCCGGGCATTGGCGATGACGTAAAGCAGTTCGTCGCCGTCGACGACCTGTCCCTGGTGATCGACCATGATCAGGCGGTCGCCGTCGCCGTCCAACGCGATGCCCAGATCGGCTTTTTCCTTGAGCACCCTCTGCCGAAGGCTTTCAGGATCGGTGGCGCCGACGCGGTCGTTGATGTTGAGACCGTCCGGCGCCGCGCCGAGGGTGCTCACCGTGGCCCTGAGTTCCGAAAACACATCCGGGGCGACGTGATAGGTCGACCCGTGTGCGCAGTCCACCACGATCCTCATCCCCGAAAAATTGATGCCCAGGGGGATCGTGCTTTTGCAGAATTCGATGTAGCGCCCCGCCGCATCACCGATACGCGTCGCCTTGCCGATGTGCGAACACTCCACGGTGGTCATCGGCTTGCGCAGGTGGCCCTCGATCTCCAGTTCGATTTCGTCGGGCAGCTTCATGCCGTCCGGCCCGAAAAATTTGATGCCGTTGTCGTAATAAGGATTGTGGGAAGCGCTGATGACGACGCCCGCCTGGGCACGGAAGGTCCGAGTGAGATAAGCGACCGCCGGGGTCGGCATCGGACCCAGCAGCTGCGTATCTACACCGGCGGCGGAAAATCCGGCTTCGAGAGCCGACTCGAACATGTATCCGGAAATCCGCGTGTCCTTGCCTATCAAGACGCGCTGGCTCGGCCTGTCACGGGCGAAGACGCAACCCGCCGCCCAGCCGAGTTTGAGCATGAAATCCGGCGTGATCGGGTATTCGCCTACCTTGCCGCGAATGCCGTCGGTTCCAAAATACTCTTTCTTCACTGCTTCCTCCTCATATCTGCCGCCAAAAAAATAGCGAACTCGCAGACAACAGAAAACCCCTGGCAGACGCCAGCCTGCCAGGGGTTCGAAGGCCTGTGCGGCCCGAATGTTTAGTGCTGCTCCGCCGGCTTGCCGAAGGAACCCGACACCGACTCATCGCCTCCCTTTGAAGCGGACTCGCCGCTGCCGGGAGGAGTGGTGTCCTCCCAGCTCTGGGGTGCCCGCGGCGGCTTCCCTTCCATGATGTCGGCGATCTGCAGACGGTCAATGGTTTCGTATTTGATCAGCGCTTCGGCCATGAGATGCATCTTGTCCATGTTTTCCCGAAGGATGCGCTCGGAGCGTTCGTAGTTCCGGTCGATGATCGAGCGGATTTCCTCGTCGATCAGATGCGCCGTTTCTTCCGAAACGCTCTTGTGCTTGGTGACCGAACGGCCGAGGAAGACTTCGCCCTCCTCTTCGCTGTAGGCCAACGGCCCCAGCCGCTCAGACAGTCCCCACCGCGTCACCATGTTCCGCGCCAAGCTGGTCGCGCGCTCGATGTCGTTCTGAGCACCGGTGGTGACGCGCTCACGTCCGAACACGATCTCCTCGGCCAGCCGCCCGCCGAACAGGCTGGAAATCTGGCTCTCCAGTTTCTGCTTGCTGGCGCTGTAGGTGTCGCGCTCCGGCAGGAACATCGTAATGCCGAGGGCGCGGCCACGCGGCATAATGCTGACCTTGTAGACCGGATCATGCTCCGGCACCGACAGGCCGACGATGGCGTGGCCGGCTTCATGGTAGGCCGTGAGCTTCTTCTCCTCGTCGCTCATGACCATCGACTTGCGCTCGACGCCCATGAGGATCTTGTCCTTGGCCTTCTCGAAGTCCTCCATCTCCACGACCCGCTTGTTCTTGCGGGCCGCGAACAGGGCCGCCTCGTTGACCAGGTTGGCGAGATCGGCGCCGGAGAAACCGGGCGTACCGCGCGCCAGGTACTTGGCCTCGACGTCGTCGGCCAACGGCACCCGCTTCATGTGGACCTTGAGGATCTGCTCGCGCCCGCGGACGTCGGGCAAACCTACCACCACCTGACGGTCGAACCGGCCCGGCCGCAGCAGCGCGGGGTCGAGCACGTCGGGACGGTTGGTCGCGGCGATCACGATGATGCCCTCGGTGCCTTCGAATCCGTCCATTTCGACCAGCAACTGGTTCAGAGTCTGCTCGCGCTCGTCATGACCGCCGCCGAGCCCGGCACCGCGGTGGCGGCCGACCGCATCGATTTCGTCGATGAAGATGATGCAGGGCGCATGCTTCTTCGCCTGTTCGAACATGTCGCGCACGCGCGAGGCGCCCACGCCGACGAACATTTCCACGAAATCCGAACCCGAGATCGAGAAGAACGGCACCCTGGCTTCGCCGGCGATGGCGCGGGCCAGCAGGGTCTTGCCGGTACCCGGAGGGCCGACCATGAGCGCGCCGCGCGGAATCTTGCCGCCCAACTTCTGGAACTTGCTGGGATCCTTGAGGAAATCGACCATTTCGGAGACGTCCTCCTTGGCCTCGTCGGCACCGGCGACATCGGCGAAGGTCACCTTGACCTGGTCTTCCTCGATCAAACGCGCCTTGCTCTTGCCGAAGGACATCGCTCCCCGGCCGCCGGCACCTCCCTGCATCTGGCGCATGAAGAATATCCACACGGCCACCAGCAGCAGCATCGGGAACCAGGAGATGAATATCTGCATCAAGAGCGACTGCGACTCCGGCGGCTGAGCCTTGATCTCTACATGGTTCTTGAGCAGATCATCGACCAGGTGCGGGTCTTCCGGGTTGTAGGTCGAGAATTTCTCGCCCGTTCCCAGCATGCCGCGCACGTTCTGTCCGTCGATGGTCACCGATTTGACCTGCCCTTCATTCACGGCCGCAATGAACTGCGAATAGGACATGCTGGAATCGACCGATTTACGGGACCCGAAATTGTTGAAGACGGACATCAGCACGACGGCGATGACCACCCAAAGAAGGATGTTCTTTAACATATCGTTCACGACTCGAATCTCCGTAGTCGGATTGGGATGGGATGGAGAGCGGCTTTTATTATTTATGTCAGACCGATGACGACAATATTATCCACACATGCTGGCGACCGCCACGAAATTCCCCGTGACACAACGAAATCATCGACGCAACACGTCATAAATATGACACATGGGTGGCCAAAATCGTTCCCGAACCCGCCCCATCATCGACCCCCGCCGCGGTACCCCTTGCCGACGAGGTAGATTTCCGCGCTCCGGGCACGGGAGGCTTTCGGCTTCCTCATGGCTACGGACCCAAACGCCTTTCTGGCCAGCGCCACATATTCCTGGAACCCCTCACCCTGAAACAGCTTCACCGCGAAGCGTCCGTTCGGCGCCAGGACCCTGTCCGCGAGATCGAAGGCCAGTTCCGCCATGTACATGCTGCGCGGCTGGTCGACGTTGCGGTTCCCACTCATATTGGGGGCTATGTCCGACAATACCACATTCGCCGAACGCCCACCGATGGCTTCCAGCACCTCCTGGAACACCGCGTCGTCGAGGAAATCCCCTTGCACCACGGTAACTCCCGGCAAAGGCTCCATCGGCAGGATATCCAGGGCGAGAACCTTGCCTTTCGGACCCACCCGCTGCGCCGCATACTGCGACCAGCCTCCAGGTGCCGCGCCGAGATCGATTACCGTGGCGCCGGGCTCGAACAAACGGTCGCGCTCGTCCAACTCGGTCAGCTTGAATACCGCACGCGAGCGGTAGCCCTTTTCCTGCGCCAGGCGCACGTACTCGTCGGAGAAATGCTCCGCAAGCCAGCGGCCACTGCTTCGGCTACGCTTTGCCATGAGAAATTTCTTCAATCACGCTAGAATGACCGGCTTTTTCCCTCGAGAGTAACCTGTATGACCCCTGAACTCAGACGTCAGCTGCGCGCCAAGGCTCACAAACTGAAACCGGTCGTGATCACCGGCCAAGCCGGCATTACGCCCGGCGTGCTCGCTGAGATCAGCCTGGCACTGGATCATCACGAATTGATCAAGGTCCGGGTCAATGCGGGGGACCGTGAAACCAGGGCGGAGATGACGGCGTTGATCTGTGGGGAATCGGGTGCCGAACTGGTCCAGTCGCTCGGGCACGTGATCACGCTGTTCCGGAAATCGCCTGAGCGGGGTAAAAAAACCTAGATATATTTGACCGACACAATTTCATATTCGCGGGTACCGCCCGGCGCCTGCACCGTGGCCACGTCGCCTTCCTGTTTGCCGATCAGGGCACGGGCGATCGGCGAAGTCACCGAGATCCGGCCTTCCTTGATCTCTGCCTCGTCCTCCCCGACGATCTGATACGTCACCACATCGCCCGAAGCCAAGTCCTCGATCTCGGCAGTCGCACCGAAGACGATCTTGCCGCCGGGGTTCAGGCGGGTGACGTCGATGATCTGGGCGTTGGCGAGTTTGCCTTCGATCTCCTTGATCCGTCCCTCGATGAATCCCTGCTGTTCCCGCGCGGCATGATACTCGGCGTTTTCCTTCAGGTCGCCATGGGCACGCGCCTCGGCGATCGCCTCGATCACTCGGGGCCGCGCCACCGACTTCAGATGATTGAGTTCTTCACGCAGCTTTTCGGCGCCGCGCGTGGTCATGGGAGTCTTGTTCATCGCTATTCGTTCCGATTCTCCGATTCAAGATAGGGAGCCGTGCAAATCCTGCAGCCGGTTGACGTCCACCGAGCCGAGTTCGTCCAGCGCGCAGCAGATGGCATGGGCGCCGGAAATCGTGGTGGTATAGGTCACCTGATGCTGCAAAGCCTGCCGTCGAATGGTGAACGAATCGGCGATGGCTTTCTTGCCCTCGGTCGTGTTGATGATAAGCTGAATCTGGCCGTTCTTGATCATGTCGACGATGTGCGGCCGCCCTTCGTACACCTTGTTCACCTTTTCGCAGGGGACGCCCGCTTCCTGCAGCACCTTCGCCGTGCCCCGCGTGGCCACCAGGCGGAAGCCTTTGGCGACCAGCGCTCGGGCGATGGGAACGATCTTGGGCTTGTCGGCGTCGCGGATGCTGATCAGTGTCGCCCCTTCGTAAGCCAGCCGGACGCTGGCAGCCCGCTGCGCCTTGGCGTAGGCTTCGCCGAAGCTGGCACCGACACCCATGACCTCGCCGGTGGATTTCATCTCCGGCCCCAGCAACGGATCGACGCCGCGGAACTTGATAAACGGAAATACCGCTTCCTTGACTGAAAAATACGGCGGGATGCGCTCCTCGAACACGCCCTGCCGATCCAGGCTGCAGCCGACCATACAGCGTGCCGCAACCTTGGCCAGCGGATAGCCGGTCGCCTTCGAAACGAAGGGGACGGTCCGGGACGCGCGCGGATTCACTTCCAGCACGAATATCTCCTCACCCTGGATGGCGAACTGGGTATTCATCAAGCCGACCACTCCCAACGCCTCCGCCAGCAGGCGGACCTGCTCCCTGACACGGTCCTGGATGTCCGGTCTCAAGTCATAGGGCGGAATCGAACAGGCGGAATCGCCCGAATGCACCCCGGCCTGCTCGATATGCTGCATCAAGCCGCCGATCATCACGCGCTGACCGTCAGCGACGGCGTCGACGTCCATCTCGATGGCGTCGGACAGAAAGCGGTCGAGCAGCACAGGGGACTCGTTGGAAACGCTGACGGCCTCCAGCATGTAGCGCTTGAGATCGTCGTCGTTGAATACGATTTCCATCGCTCGGCCGCCCAGCACGTAGGAAGGGCGCACGACCAGCGGATAGCCGATTTCCTGGGCGCCGCGCAGGGCTTCATCCAGCGAGCGCGCGGTGCGGTTGGGCGGCTGTTTCAGGTTGAGGCGGTCGATCAACTTCTGGAAGCGCTCGCGGTCCTCGGCCAGATCGATCGAATCGGGCGATGTGCCGATGATCGGCACCCCTGCCGCCTCCAGCGCCCGAGCCAGCTTCAGCGGCGTCTGGCCGCCATATTGCACGATGACGCCTTTCGGCTTCTCCAGCTGGACCACCTCGAGCACGTCCTCCAGCGTGAGGGGTTCGAAATACAGGCGGTCGGAAGTATCGAAGTCGGTGGATACCGTCTCCGGGTTGCAGTTGATCATGATGGTCTCGAAACCATCCTCGCGCAGCGCCATCGCCGCGTGCACGCAGCAATAGTCGAACTCGATGCCCTGGCCGATCCGGTTGGGGCCGCCGCCGAGCACGACGATCTTCTCGCGCTCCGTCGGTGCGGCTTCGCACTCTTCCTCGTAGGTGGAGTAGAGATAGGCGGTGAAGGTGGCGAATTCCGCCGCGCAGGAGTCGATCCGCTTGTACACCGGGCGGATGCCGACACGGTGCCTCACCGCTCGCACTTCCGCCTCGCTGCGGTCCAGCAGACGAGCCAGCCGCGAATCGGAAAAGCCCTTGCGCTTCAGTCCCAGCAGTTCATCGGCGGTCAGCGAAGCGAGCGTACGCCGGGCCAGAGCAGTTTCTTCGAGAATGAGATCCTCGATCTGGGCCAGAAACCAGGGGTCGATGGCACTCAGTTCATGGATCTCGTCCAGGCTCCAGCCCAGCCGGAAGGCGTCGGCGACATAGAACAGGCGGTCGCAGCCCGGATGGCCGAGCTCGCGCTGCAGGCGCTCGACCCGGTCCTCGCTGTCCACGGCCAGTTTGCCGACCAGCCCGTCGACGCCGATCTCCAGGCTGCGCAGGGCCTTCTGCAGCGACTCCTGGAAAGTCCGGCCGATCGCCATGGCCTCGCCCACCGATTTCATCTGGGTGGTGAGGCGGTCGTCCGCCTGCGGGAACTTCTCGAAGGTGAAGCGGGGCGCCTTGGTCACCACGTAATCGATGGTAGGCTCGAACGAAGCCGGCATCGCGCCGCCGGTGATCTCGTTGCGCAGCTCGTCCAGGGTATAGCCGACCGCCAGCTTGGCGGCGACCTTGGCGATGGGAAAGCCGGTGGCCTTGGAAGCCAGCGCCGACGAGCGCGACACCCGGGGATTCATCTCGATCACGATCAGGCGGCCATCCTTCGGGTTGACCGCGAACTGCACGTTGGAACCGCCGGTATCCACCCCGATCTCGCGCAGCACCGCGATGGAGGCGTCGCGCATGATCTGGTATTCCTTGTCGGTCAACGTCTGCGCCGGCGCGACCGTGATCGAGTCGCCGGTGTGGACGCCCATGGGATCGAGGTTCTCGATCGAGCAGACGATGATGCAGTTGTCCGCCCGGTCGCGCACCACCTCCATCTCGTATTCCTTCCAGCCGAGCACCGACTCCTCGATCAGCAGCTCGTGGGTAGGCGAGAGTTCCAGGCCGCGCTCGCAGATTTCGACGAACTCCTCGCGGTTGTAGGCGATGCCGCCGCCGGACCCGCCCAGGGTGAACGAGGGCCGGATGATGGCGGGATAGCCCACCGTGTCCAACACCGCCAGCGCCTCCTCCAGGCTGTGGGCGACATCGGACTTGGGCACCGACAGGCCGATCTTGACCATGGCTTTGCGGAACTGGTCGCGGTCCTCGGCCTTAGAGATGGCTTCGCGTTTGGCGCCGATCATCTCAACGCCGAAGCGCTCCAGCACGCCTTCGCGGTCGAGGTCCAGCGCGCAGTTGAGTGCAGTCTGGCCGCCCATGGTCGGCAGCAGCGCATCCGGCCGCTCCTTTTCGATGATACGGGCGACGGTCTGCCAATCGATCGGCTCGATGTAGGTGGCATCGGCCATCTCCGGATCGGTCATGATCGTGGCCGGATTCGAGTTGACCAGGATGACCCGATAGCCCTCTTCCCGCAGCGCCTTGCAGGCCTGCGCGCCGGAGTAGTCGAACTCGCAGGCCTGGCCGATGACGATGGGCCCTGCGCCCAACAGCAGAATCGATTTGATATCGGTACGTTTTGGCATGAACGAAGGACGCTATTAATGACGGTTGCGGGCGACTTTCATGTCGGCAATGAAGCGGTCGAACAGATCGCACAGATCGTGCGGACCGGGACTCGCTTCCGGATGCCCCTGGAAGCTGAACGCGGAACGATCGGTGTATTCGATGCCCTGAAGACTGCCGTCGAACAGCGAACGGTGGGTCGGCCGCACATTTTCGGGCAGGCTGGCTTCCTCGACGGCGAAACCGTGGTTCTGGCTGGTGATCACCACCCGGCCGGTGCTCAGATCCTGCACCGGATGATTGGCGCCGTGATGGCCGAATTTCATCTTCAGGGTGCGCGCGCCGGCCGCAAGGGCCAGCAACTGGTGTCCCAGGCAGATGCCGAACACGGGAATGCCGGTGGACAAAAATTCCCGGATCGCGGCGATGGCGTAGTCGCAGGGCTCCGGATCGCCGGGGCCGTTGGACAGAAACAGGCCGTCCGGCTTCAGCGCCAGCGCCTCAGGCGCCGGCGTCCTGGCGGGCACCACTGTGACGCGGCAGCCTCGGTCCGCAAGCAGGCGCAGGATATTCTGCTTGACGCCAAAATCGTAGGCCACCACGTGGAAGCCGCCGTTACCGGCATGCACCGGCTCGGCGCCAAGCTGCCAGGTGCCTTCGGCCCACTCATAGGACTGCTGCGTAGTCACGACCTGGGCCAGATCCATGCCCTGCAGGCCGGGAAAGTCGCGAGCCATGTCCACCGAGGCATCGGCATCCAGGCCGTCGCCGGCCGCGATGCAGCCGCGCTGGGCGCCCTTGTCGCGCAGGATACGGGTTAACCGGCGGGTATCCAGGCCGGCGATGCCGACCACGCCCCGCTGACGCAGATAATCGTCGAGCCGGATCTGGCTCCGCCAGTTGCTGGCCCGCAGCGGCAGGTCGCGGATGACCAGGCCGCTGGAGAAAATGCCGGCGGATTCGGCATCCTCTTCGTTGATACCGGTGTTGCCGACGTGCGGATAGGTCAACGTGACGATCTGGCGGGCGTAGGACGGATCGGTAAGAATTTCCTGGTAGCCGGTGATCGAGGTATTGAACACCACCTCGCCCACCGACGAGCCTTCGGCTCCAATCGCGTAGCCGCGAAACACGGTACCGTCTTCAAGAGCAAGCAGCGCGGGAGTTTTCAATAAGGCCACCTTAAGATGTGCAAAACGGGGCAGACCCGAAGATATGCCCCGCTCGTTGGAATTCGACGCGTTTTAGCCGCTCGATTATAGAAGATCGCCCTAATGGAGTCCATCTGGAGCGCGGGGGCGGCTCATCCCTTCAACCCCAACACATCCTGCATATCGAACAGGCCTTTGCCTTGGGACATCAACCAGACGGCCGCCCTTACCGCCCCCTTGGCAAAGGTCATGCGGCTGCTGGCCTTGTGGGTGATCTCGATGCGCTCGCCCTCATCGGCGAACATGACGGTGTGTTCGCCGACGATGTCGCCGGCGCGGATGGTGGAGAAGCCGATGGTCTTGGCATCGCGCGCGCCGGTGATGCCTTCGCGGCCGTAGATCGCACAATCCTGTAAGCTCCGCCCCAGCGCCGCGGCCACCACCTCGCCCATCCGCAGGGCGGTACCCGAGGGCGCGTCGATCTTGTGGCGATGATGCGCCTCGACGATCTCGATGTCGGAATGTTCGCCCACCACCCGGGCGGCGACATCCAGCAGCTTGAGCGCCAGATTCACGCCCACGCTCATGTTGGGCGCGAACACGATGCCGGCGCCTTCCGCGGCGGCGGCGATGGCCTGGCGCTGCTCCGCGCTGAAGCCGGTCGTCCCGATTACCAGCCGGATTCCGGCCGAGCGGCAGAACTCGAGGTGGGCCAGGGTGACTTCCGGCAGAGTGAAATCGATCAGCACATCGACTTTGTCCGACACTTCGCTCAGGTTGCCGACCACGGGCAAACCGATAGCCGACAGGCCCGCCAGTTCGCCGGCGTCGCGGCCCACCGCCGGACTCCCTGGACGCGCGATCGCCGCCGTCAGTTCCACGGCCGGATCGGCCAGACAGGCGCGCACGAGATTGCCTCCCATGCGTCCCGCAACACCGGCTATTCCAACTCTAATAACCATGGTTCCAGCCTGCCCCCCTCAAAGTCCCAGACGATCGAAGAACTGCTTGACGCCGTCCAGCCAGCCGTGCGCCTGTGGGCTGTGATGGCTGCCCCCGCCGCGCAGGGATTCGTCCAGCTGCCGGATCAGCTCGGTCTGCTCCTTGTTCAGGTGCACCGGCGTCTCCACCCGCACCCGGCACAGCAAGTCTCCGGCCACGCCGCCACGGACCGGCTTGACGCCCTTGCCCCGGACCCGGAACAGCCGCCCCGTCTGGGTCTCGGACGGAATCTTGAGCACCACCTTGCCGTCCAGTGTCGGCACTTCCAGCTCGCCACCCAGGCAGGCGGTGGGAAAACTGATCGGCACTTCGCAATACAGGTCGGCGCCGTCACGGGTGAAGATCGCATGCTCCTTCACGCCGATGTGTACGTAGAGATCACCCGGCGGCCCCCCGCCCTCTCCCGCTTCGCCCTCGCCGGACAGACGGATGCGGTCGCCGGTGTCCACGCCGGGCGGGATCTTGACCGAAAGCGTCTTGGTTTCCTGCACGCGGCCCTGGCCGTAGCAGACCCGGCATGGATCGGAGACGTGTTGGCCAGTGCCGCGGCAGGTCGGGCAGGTCTGCTGGACGGAGAAGAAGCCCTGCTGCATGCGGACGGCGCCCTGGCCGTGGCAGGTCGGGCAGGTCACGGGTGAACTGCCTTTCTTGGCGCCGGAACCCTCGCACTCGGAGCACGAAACCCAGGTCGGTACCTTGATCTTGGTTTCGGTGCCGGCCACGGCCTCTTCCAGCGTCAGCTCGAGGTTATAGCGCAGGTCGGCGCCGCGCTGTCCGCGGCCACGGCGGCGACCTGCGCCGCCGCCGAAGATGTCGCCGAAGACGTCGCCGAAGACGTCGCTGAAATTATCGCCGGTGAACCCGAAGCCGCCGCCTCCGCCCATCGAGGGATCAACGCCGGCATGGCCGAATTGGTCGTAGGCGGACCGTTTCTTGGGGTCGGACAGCACCTCGTAGGCTTCCTTCGCGCTCTTGAAACGCTCCTCGGCCTCGGGATTGTCCTTGTTCCGGTCGGGGTGGTATTTCATCGCCAGGCGGCGGAACGCCGTTTTGATGTCGCTGTCGCTGGCGTTGCGCGGAACCCCGAGCGTTTCGTAATAGTCTTCTTTTGCCATAAACGCACAACCGCCGGCTTGACGCCGGCGGCCCGATTAGAGGGATAAGGATGAGCCGCCCCGCACCCTAAAGACGCGAAGCGGTCCGCCGCGGTTTAACGCTTGTCGTCGCGGACTTCCTCGAATTCGGCGTCGACGACGTCGTCACCGCCGGCCCCGCCGGCTTTTTCATGGCCTTGCGCTTCCGCGGCGCCCGGCTCACCCTGCTGGGCATAAAGCCGTTCGGCCAGCTTGCCGGAAAGCTCGGTCAGTGTCTTGGTCCGCTGCTCGATCAGATCCTTGTTATCACCGCCCATGGCGTCCTTCAGATCGTTCAGGGCCGCCTCGATCTTCGCCCGTTCCTCGCCGGACACCTTGTCACCCAGTTCGGACAAGGTCTTGTTGGTGGCGTGGACCATGGCGTCGGCGTGATTGCGCGCGGTCACCAGCTCATGCATGCGGCGGTCTTCTTCCGCATGCACCTCGGCGTCCTTCACCATACGCTTGATCTCGTCCTCGGACAGGCCGCTGGAGGCGCGGATGACGATGGACTGCTGCTTGCCGGTCGCCTTGTCCTTGGCGGAAACGTTCAATATGCCGTTGGCGTCGATGTCGAAGGTCACCTCGATCTGCGGCACGCCGCGCGGCGCCATCGGGATGTCGCTCAGGTCGAAGCGCCCCAGCGACTTGTTGTCGCGCGCCATCTCGCGTTCGCCCTGCAGCACATGGATGGTCACGGCCGTCTGGCTGTCCTCTGCGGTGGAGAACACTTGCGCAGCCTTGGTCGGGATCGTGGTGTTCTTTTCGATCAGCTTGGTCAGGACGCCGCCGAGGGTCTCTATCCCTAAAGACAGCGGGGTCACGTCCAGCAGCAGCACATCCTTCACCTGGCCGCCGAGCACACCCGCCTGGATGGCGGCGCCAACGGCCACGGCTTCGTCCGGGTTGACGTCCTTGCGCGGCTCCTTGCCGAAGATTTCCTTCACGAAATCCTGCACCTTGGGCATGCGGGTCTGGCCGCCGACCAGGATGACCTCGTCGATGTCGCCCGGCTTGACGCCGGCATCCTTCAACGCGGTTTCGCAGGGGCCGCGGGTGCGTAGGATCAGGTCCTCCACCAGCGCTTCCAGCTTCGCGCGGGTAAGCTTGACGTTCAGGTGTTTGGGTCCGGTCGCATCCGCCGTGATATAGGGCAGATTGATTTCGGTCTGCTGACTGGACGACAGCTCGATCTTGGCCTTCTCGGCGGACTCCTTCAGGCGCTGCAGCGCCAGCGGGTCGTTGTGCAGGTCGATGCCCTGCTCCTTGCGGAATTCATCCACGATGTATTCGATGATGCGCAGGTCGAAGTCTTCGCCGCCGAGGAAGGTGTCGCCGTTGGTCGACAGCACTTCGAACTGGTGCTCGCCGTCGACTTCGGCGATCTCGATGATGGAGATGTCGAAGGTGCCGCCGCCCAGGTCGTAGACCGCGATCTTCTGGTCCCCACGGCTCTTGTCCATGCCGTAGGCCAACGCCGCTGCGGTCGGCTCGTTGATGATGCGCTTGACGTCGAGGCCGGCAATGCGGCCGGCGTCCTTGGTGGCCTGGCGCTGGGAGTCGTTGAAATAGGCCGGCACGGTAATGACCGCTTCCTTGACCTCTTCACCCAGATAGGCCTCGGCATCCTTCTTGAGCTTCATCAGCACGCGCGCCGAGATCTCCGGCGGCGCCATCTTCTTGCCCGCAGCCTCCACCCAGGCATCGCCGTTTTCCGCCTCGACGATAGTGTAAGGCACCATCTTGATGTCCTTCTGGACGACATCGTCCTTGAAGCGGCGGCCGATGAGCCGCTTGATCGCGAACAAGGTGTTCTTCGGATTGGTGATAGCCTGCCGCTTGGCGGACTGCCCGACCAGCGCCTCGTTGTCGGTGCTGAACGCAATGATCGACGGCGTGGTGCGCGCCCCCTCGGCGTTCTCGATCACGCGGGGCTTGCCACCTTCAAGAATGGCCACGCACGAGTTGGTGGTGCCCAGGTCGATCCCGATAATTTTTGCCATGGATTTCTCCGGTTTATCTGTGATTGTTCTGACGGATAGATGCTATGTGAGGCCGATCCAGGGGATTTCAAGCCTGGGCTACGACCACGAGCGCAGGGCGCAGCAGACGGTCGTTCAACAAATAGCCTTTCTGAAATACCTTGAGCACAGTGTTCGGCTCGACCGCCTCGGCGGATTCCATGGCCATGGCCTGGTGCTGTTCCGGATTGAATTTCTCGCCGACCGGATCGACGGCCAAGATGCCGAACTTCTCGAACACGCTCTGAAACTGCTTCAAGGTCAGCTCCGCGCCTTCCCTGAGCTTGGCGACATCGGGGGTGTCAGCAGTCGAGGCCGCGATGCCGAGTTCCAGGCTGTCCATCACAGGCAAAAGCTCCCTGGCGAATTTTTCCAGGGCGTACTTATGTGCATTCTGGAGATCTTTCTCCACCCGCCGGCGCAGGTTTTCCATTTCCGCCTGAGCCCGCACGAAACGCTCCCAGTTGTCGCTCGCCTGCTGCTGCGCTTCAAGCAATGCCCGGTCGGGCTCAGCGGCAGGCACTTCGGCAGGTTGCGCCTCCACTTCCAGAAGCTCCGGCTGCGCGTCTGTGCCGGGACCGTTGGTCAATTCTTCTTCGCTCATAATCCGAATTATAGGGGTTCAAAATTTTTCGATCGGGAAAAACGAAACCGCCCGGCTCCTTAAAGGGAGCGGGCGGCGGACGTCCCGGTGCCGTCGCAACTCCGGAGACGTTAAGTTGGGGCCAGCGTCCGCTGATTCAAGGCTGCCCCCACCAGTTTCGCGGTGATGTCCACCAGCGGGATCACCCGTTCGTATTTCATCCGGGTCGGCCCAATCACGCCGAGGACACCCACCACCCGGTTGTCGACCGAGTAGGAGGCGGTCACCAGGCTGCAGGGCTCAAGCGGCCGGAAACCGCTTTCTTCTCCAATGAGTATCTTGACGCCGGGCGAATCGAGGCAGCGATCGAGCAGGCCGACGATGCTTTCCTTCTGCCGGAACGCCTCGAACAGGCCGCGCAGCCGATCGACGTCGGCCAGTTCGACGAAGTCCATGAGGTTAGTCTCGCCGCGCACCAGAAACGGCTTCTTGGAGCGTCCACCCTCGAGCAGAGCCTGCTCGGCGATTTCGCCCGCCTGCAACAGCTGTTCGCTCAAACGCTCGCGTTCGTTCTGCAATTCGGCGCGCAGATGTTCGCGCGCCGAAGCCATGTCCTTGCCGGCGCAGACGGCGTTGAAAAAGTTGGCGGCGGCCTGCAATTCCGCGGCGCTGAAACTGTGGGGAGTGTGAATGATCTTGTTGTGGATTTCCTGGTCGCTCGTCACCAGGATGGCGAGCACCCGATGGTCCGACAGGGGCAGAAATTCAATGTGCTGGAATGCCAGAGTTTCCCGCCTCGGCATGGAGATGATGCAGGCCATGTGGGTGAGCTCCGACAGCAGCTTGGAAGCCGTCTCCAGCAAGTCACGCGGATTGTCCCGGCTTTCGAGATCCAGCCACAACTGGTCGACGATGCCCTGCTGCAACGGCTTCACGGTAAGCAGAGAATCGACGAACAGGCGATAGCCGCTCACGGTGGGCAGGCGCCCCGCCGAGGTATGCGGCGAGGTGATCAGACCGAGTTCCTCGAGATCGGCCATGACATTGCGTATCGTTGCCGGACTCAAGCCGGCATCCCTGGCAAGGATACGCGAACCGACCGGCTGGCCTTCGCCGATATAGCGCTCCACCAGCGCCTTCAAAAGGTGCTGCGCTCGCTCGCTCAGTTCGGGAAAACTCGCCACGGAAATTCCGGAAAGAATCTGGATTAGCACTCGACCGATTGGAGTGCCAAAAACTAGCAACCCCTAGATTAAGTGTCAAGAAGGTCCTACCATTTGGCGGACATGCCGCACCCGGATTATTTAACCGGCTGCGGCGACTGAGCCTTGCCAATCCTGTCAAGACCTTAAGGCATCGAACTTTCAACCCCTCCCTATCTCACCCGAGTTCAGGCGGATGCTTTCGCAATTTCGCACCATCGCGCTCATCGGAAAGCCGGACGCTCCCCGGATAGCGGATACGCTCGCCGCCATTCATACCTATCTGCTGACTTCCGGACTCGAAATCCTGGTGGAACGTGGGTGCGCGACGCTTTTTCCGCATTCCGAACGGATATGCACGATGCCGGAACTGGCGCAGCGGGCGGACATCGCCGTGGTCGTCGGCGGGGACGGCACTTTGCTGGGAGCCGCGCGGAGCCTTTATGCGCACGGCGTTCCCCTCATCGGGATCAACCTGGGCCGGCTGGGCTTTCTGGTGGACATTTCCCCGAACGAGGCCGTCGGCAAACTCCACGCGATACTGACCGGCGCCTGTCGCGCCGAGGAACGTTACCCCCTGGTGGCACGGCTGATCCGGGAGGAAGAGATCATCGCACAGGGCAGCGCCATCAACGAAGTCGTCGTCCATAGCGGCAGCGCGACCAGTATGATAGAGCTCGAAACCACCATCGACGGCGTCTTTCTGAATTCGCAGCGCTCCGACGGCCTGATCGTCTCCACGCCTACCGGTTCGACCGCCTATGCGCTGTCAGCCGGCGGTCCGATCCTCTACCCCGCACTCAATGCGATGGTGCTGGCGCCGATCAACCCCCATACGCTGTCCAATCGCCCCATCGTCATCTCCGGGGACAGCCTGGTCGCGATCGCCTTCCGGCCGAACAAGGAATTCCGCGCCCAGGTGAGCTGCGACAACGTCCCCTTCCCGGACGTCGCGATCGAGGACCGCATCGAGATTCGCAAGGCGGAACGGCCCTTCCGCATCCTCCACCCGACGGATTACGATTTTTTCCAGATCCTGCGGCTCAAGCTCAACTGGAGCAACCGCTAGGCCATGCTGACCACTCTCAGCATTCGGGATCTGGCGGTGGTGTCCGCCCTCGACCTGGAGCTCCGGCCTGGCTTCACCGTGCTCACCGGCGAAACCGGCGCAGGCAAATCGATCCTGCTCACCGCTCTGGGCCTGGCACTCGGCGACCGGGCCGACTCCGGCCTGGTGCGGCCAGGTGCGGAGCGTGGCGAAGTCAGCCTGTGCTTCGATCTGGACGACGCTTCGTCCGCCCGCGATTGGCTACTCGATAACGAACTGGCCGAAGCCGACGAGGACACCTGCCTGATCCGCCGGACCATCAGCGCCGACGGGCGTTCCCGCGCTTTCATCAACGGCCGCCCCGCGACCCTGCCGAACCTCCAGGCCTTGGGCCGGCACTTGGTGGAAATCCACGGCCAGCACGCCCATCTGAACCTGCTGCAGGCCGGCGAGCAGCGAGCCTTGCTGGACCGGCATGCAGGTTCCCGTGAACTGGCCTCGGAACTGAAGCGGCTTTTCGATCGCTGGAAAGAGATTTCCGAGCGGATCGACCGGCTGCAGCAGGATGCCAGCAGCCGCAACGCCCGCCAGGAACTGCTCCAGTACCAGGTGAACGAACTGGAACAGCTCGAGATCGAGACCCTGGATTACCGTGCCCTGTCGGAAGAACACGAACTTCTGGCCAATCTCGGCCGAGTCTCCGAAATCGGCTACGCCCAGCTCAAGCTGCTCTACGAGGACGAACAATATTCAGTCAACGGGCTGCTGGCCCAGTCCACCCATGCGGTCGGCGAACTCGCCCAGATCTCGCGGGACTTCGCGGAAACGCTGGAACTGCTGGAAAGCGCCCGCATTCAGGTCAAAGAGGCGGCGATGGCGTTGCGCCATCACCTGGACGCCCTCGATCCCGACCCGGCTAAATTCGCGGCGCTGGAACAACGGCTGGCGGAAGTCCACCAGCTCGGACGCAAGCACCAGGTGCGCCCGGAAGAGCTGCCCGCCCACCTTGAAACGCTCCGGACCGAATTGCGGGGCCTTGCGACCGGCGAGGAGCGGCTCGAGCACCTGCTTTCCGAACAAAGCGAACTGCTTTCCGCCTATGACGCCGCCGCCCGCAGCCTGTCTCAACACCGGCAGCAAGCCGCGGAGGCGCTGGAAACCGACATCTCCCGGCTCATCCACGAACTCGGCATGCCGCACGGACGCTTCGCCGTCGCGTTCGAGACCGACGCGGAGGCATTGCCCGCTCCCCATGGGCGGGACAGGATCGAGTTCCTGGTCAGCGCCAATCCGGGCCTGCCGCCGCGGCCGCTGTCGCGGGTTGCCTCCGGCGGCGAGCTTTCGCGCATCAGCCTGGCGATCGAGGTCGCATCGATTGCGCAAAAGACCACGCCGACCCTGATCTACGACGAGGTGGACACCGGCATAGGCGGCGGCGTCGCCGAGATGGTGGGGATCAAGCTGCGCTCGCTCGGCATCAACCGCCAAGTGCTGTGCGTGACCCACCTGCCCCAGATCGCGGCTCTGGGTCATCAGCATCTGCTGGTCGAGAAACATGCGAAAGACGGCATCACCCAGTCCACGGTACGCCCGCTGAACATGGACGAACGTACCGGCGAGATCGCCCGCATGCTCGGCGGTCTGCGCATCACCGAGCAGACCCTGGCTCACGCACGGGAAATGCTGGCCCTGGCGCATTGAAATCGATTCCTCCACCGAATTTTGCTTTAAAATTGGCGCAAGCATCGCAATATCGGTTTTCTTCGACCCGATTACCCACATAACCACCAGGAATCCGCATGACTGACTCGACCCCAGAGACGAAGCCGACACGGTCCCTCAAGGAAAATCTCCAGGAAACCCTGGAAATCCTGAAAAGCGGCGAATCCGTTACCCTGCCCAGAAAGGTGGTGATCGCGGCCGTAGTAATCGCCCTGGGTCTCATCGTTTTCTGAATTCGACTGCGTCCTTACCGTGCGCCGCCGGCTCACGGTCTCGCCGTTCCGCTACCCGTTTCCTGAACCCGGCGGTACAAGCCGGTCATCCGCATCTTTCCGAATCACGTGACCTCGATACGATTCATTCCCGAATGGGAAAAACAATCCGCCGTGCTGATCGCCTGGCCGCCGGGCAGCGGCGATTTCGCCCCCTGGCTGGGCGACGTCGAGCAGACCTATGCGGCCATCGCCGCGGCAGTGAGCCGGCGCGAAACCCTCCTGATCGCCTGCCTGGACCCGGCCCATGAACGGCGTATCGGCGAGATCCTGAAAAATACCGGGGTGGACGACAACCGAGTTGTTTTCATCCGGATTCCGTACGACGACATCTGGGTGCGCGACACCGCACCCTTGAGCCGCCTGAATGATGGCCGGGTGGAACTGCTGGATTTCCGTTTCAACGGCTGGGGCGGGAAATACGAATGCGCTGACGATGCGGCACTGGCCGCCCGCCTCGTTGCGGCGGGCATCTTCGGCCGGACGCCGCGAGTGGCGGTCGATTTCGTACTGGAAGGCGGCAGCGTCGAAACCGACGGGCTCGGGACCGTGCTGACGACCAGCCACTGCCTGCTCAATCCGAACCGCAATCCCGGCTACGGCCGCTCGGAAATCGAGGCTTGCCTTTCGGAGACGCTGGGGGCCGACCGGATACTTTGGCTGGATCACGGCAAAGCCGAAGGTGACGACACCGACGCTCATGTCGATACCCTGGCGAGGTTCTGCTCGGAACACACCATCGCCTACACCGCCTGCGACGACGAATCCGATCCGCACCATGCACCGCTCAAGGCGATGGAGCGGCAGTTGCAAGATCTGAAACAGCGCGACGGCCGCCCCTACACCCTGGTGCCGCTGCCGATCCCTCAACCCATCCGCGACGAGGAAGGCCGGCGCCTGCCCGCCACCTATGCCAATTTCCTGATCGTCAACGGCGCCGTTCTGGTCCCCGTCTACGGCGATCCGGCAGACTCGGTCGCCCTCGAGCGCCTGGCGCCGTGCTTCCCGGACCGCGAAATCGTCCCCATCCGCTGTACGCCGCTGATCCACCAGTACGGCAGCCTGCACTGCATGAGCATGCAATTTCCCGAAGCCGCCGGAGTCTCCCGCCCATGAAGTCCACCCTCAAGCTGGCACTGGCACAGCAGCCCTGCAACGGCAGCCGGGAACAGAATCTGGCCTCATCCGTCGAAGGCATCCGCAACGCCAAGGCCCAGGGCGCCGATCTGGTGATGCTACCGGAACTGCACCTCGGCCCGTATTTCTGCCAAACCGAGGACTGCAGCTGTTTCGACGGCGCGGAAACCATCCCCGGCCCCACCACCGCCGAACTTGGGTCCGTGGCGCGGGAACTCGGCATCGTGGTGGTCGCCTCGCTGTTCGAACGGCGGGCCCCCGGCCTCTATCACAACACGGCGGTGGTGCTGGAAAGTGACGGCAGCCTGGCCGGAAAGTACCGGAAGATGCACATCCCGGACGATCCGGGCTATTACGAGAAGTTCTATTTCACCCCGGGCGATCTCGGCTTCCGCCCCATCGACACTTCGGTCGGACGCTTGGGGGTGCTGGTCTGCTGGGATCAATGGTATCCGGAGGCCGCGCGCCTGATGGCGCTGGCGGGTGCCGATCTCCTGCTGTACCCCACGGCGATCGGTTGGAACCCGGCCGACGACGAGGCCGAACGGTCGCGCCAGCTCGAGGCCTGGATCACCGTGCAGCGCGGCCACGCGGTCGCCAACGGACTGACGGTAGCGGCCTGCAACCGCATCGGCAGCGAACCCGACCCGAGCGGCCAAACGCCGGGCATTCTGTTCTGGGGAAACAGTTTCGCTGCAGGCCCGCAGGGAGAATTCCTCTGCCGTGCCGGATCCGCGGACGCGGAATTGCTGATGGTGGAGGTCGACCGCAAGCGCTCCGAAGACGTCCGGCGCATCTGGCCTTTCCTGCGGGACCGCCGTATCGACGGTTACGACGGATTATTACGGCGCTATCTCGATTAACTCTTCTCCTGGGCAGCCCTCCCCCAAAAAAAAACCGGGGACGAGCAAGAAGCTCGCCCCCGGCTTTTTACCACCGGAATCAGGCCTTGATCTCGAATTCCTTGATATCGCGGCCCTGCGCAACCAAAGCCTGCAACCAACGCGGTTTTACGCCCCGGCCGCTCCATTTTTCCGCAGGATTATGCGGATTCTGGTATTTCGCGGGCACTTTGGCACCCCGACGAGTACTCGGTGCGGCCGCACCTTTCGAAAGATCTTCGACGATCTGGAACTTGACGCCCGCCTTGGAAGCCAGTTCATTCATCTGGCGAAGATATTCGCGCCGCTCCGATTCCTGTTTTTCCTTGAGCGCCTTGGTCGCCGCATCGATCAACGACTGTAATTCCTGCGCCGTATAACCCGAAAAATCATGTGACATTGACAACACCTCTCTGAGCAAGTCTTAAACTATATTGTTGCGACCGTTAATATAATACATAAATCCGAGAACACAATACAATATGTCTCAGCCGATCCGTCCCGAGAAGCGTGAATTCCCCGCAGGAAGCCCATCTTTTTCGCGCCGATGCCGTTTAGCGCATAACAGGCGGAGAGGAACCAACCCTTCGGCTTCGTCGACCGCGAGGCAATTCGTCAAGGCCGTGGAGCCCGATTTAACGCCGCCGCGCGCTCGCGTCCGTTGCCGGAAATTTTCCCTGGCCAGCCTCGCGCTTTAGGACGCCGCTCCACTAAAATACGCCCCTTTCCGCGGACATATCATCGGACGTCCGGTATTCCGATAGCATGAAACCACAAGCCTCTTCTTCCTCCCTGTCCTCGCCGTTGAAACCCGCCTTGCCCATCTCGCGCCGCCAGGCGCTTTGTTGGAGCGGGCTGCACGGCTGCAGTGATTCCCTTGCGATCGCCTCGGCGTTCGATGCGTCACCCGGCTTGTTTCTCGTCGTTACCGCCGACGCTCAGAGCGCTTTGCGCATTGAACAGGAAGTGAGGACTTTTCTCGGCGGAGAGGCGGCGATTCTCCCATTCCCCGACTGGGAAATCCTTCCCTACGACGTGTTTTCCCCGCTGCCTGAAATCACCTCCCAGCGGCTGCGGACCTTTTATGAATTATCCCGCGTTCAGCATGGCCTGCTCGTCACGCCGGTATCCACCCTGATGCATCGGGTAGCCCCGCGGACCCACACCCTGGCCAATACGTTTTCCATTCGCGCCGGCAGCGCCGTGAATATCGACCAGACCCGGCAGACACTCGAAAGCGTAGGCTACCAATGCGTGTCGCAGGTATACCAGCACGGCGAATTCGCGATCCGGGGCTCGATACTCGACCTTTACCCCATGGGCAGTGAAACGCCTTATCGGGTCGAGCTGTTCGACGAGGAGGTAGAAACGATCCGCACCTTCGATCCCGAAAGTCAGCGCTCGATCGAAAAAGTGGCCGGGATTGAGCTTTTCCCCGCCCGGGAATTTCCGTTCGACGATGCTGCCATTAAAAGGTTCCGGCAGAAATTCCGGGCCGAATTCCCGGATGCGGTGAGTCGCAGCGTCCTGTACCAGGACGTCAGCAAGGGAATCGCGGCCGGCGGGATCGAATACTACATACCTCTGTTCGTGGAACGGATGGATACGCTGTTCGATTACCTGCCGGGCGATGCGACCCTGATATTGCACGGCGACGTCGAGCAGGCCGCCGCGGCCTACTATGCCGAAGCCGCCAGCCGTCACCAGCAGCGCATCCACAATCTGGACCGGCCACCGCTGCCCCCGGCCCGGCTGTTTCTGGAACCCGAGACGCTGACCTCCAGCCTCGCGTCCTTCAGCCGCATCGCCATCCAGCCAGCGGACGCCGCTCCCGCCGCCGCCGCGGTGAGATTCGACTGCGCTCCGCCGCCGGCACTGCATCCCGAAACCAAGACCCAGCCACCCTACGAGCCGCTGCAACGCTTCATCGGGGAGTTCGCCGGAAAAATCCTGCTAGTCGCGGAATCCGCCGGCCACCGTGAAACTCTCGCGGCGAATCTCGCCAAGTGCCGGATCCGTCCCAGGATAGTTGACGGCTGGGCCGACTTCCTCGCCGCTCCCGATCCGCTGTGCCTGATGGTCGCCGCTCTCGACCACGGGCTGGTCGTTTCCGAGCCGCCGCTCGCGATCGTGACCGAAGCCCAGATCTCCGGCGACAAGGCCCAGCAGCGCAGGCGCCGGCAACGCACACAATCCAAGGATTTCGGCCAATTCCTGCGCAGCCTGGAAGAGCTGGAAATCGGCGCACCGGTGGTGCACCGCGAACACGGCGTCGGCCGCTATCTCGGCCTGCAACGGATCCAGACCGGAGGAGTGGAGTCGGAATTCCTGACCCTGCGCTACGCCAACGACGACAAGCTCTACGTGCCGGTATCGGCCCTAGGCATGGTCAGTCGCTACGCCGGCTCGGACCCGGACCACGCACCGCTGCACCGCCTGGGCAGCGAGCAATGGGCCAAGGCCCGGCGCAAGGCGCTGGAACAGGTCCGCGACGTCGCCGCCGAACTGCTCGACATCCACGCCAAACGTGCCGCTGCGAGCGGCAAGAGCTTCGCCACCCTGACCGAGGAATATGCAGGCTTTGCCGCCCAGTTCCCGTTCGAGGAAACGCCCGACCAGGAAACCGCGATCCAGGACGTCATCCGCGACCTCGCCGCCGCCCGTCCGATGGACCGGGTGGTCTGCGGCGACGTCGGCTTCGGCAAGACCGAGGTCGCGATGCGGGCCGCCTTCATCGCCGCCCAGAACGGCCGCCAGGTCGCCGTGCTGGTCCCGACGACCCTCCTGGCCCAGCAGCACTACAAGAACTTCTGCGACCGCTTCGCCGACTGGCCGATGCGGATCGAGGTGCTGTCGCGCTTCGTCTCCAAGAAGGAGCAGACTCAGGCCATCGCTGACATCGGCGAGGGCAAGATCGACATCGTCATCGGCACTCATCGCCTGCTGCAGAAGGACGTCCGATTCAAGGATCTGGGGCTGGTCATCATCGACGAGGAGCATCGCTTCGGCGTCGCCCACAAAGAACACTTCAAGAAACTGCGCAGCGAAGTGGACTTCCTGGCGCTGACAGCCACGCCCATTCCCCGCACCCTGGACATGGCCCTGACCGGCCTGCGCGAGATTTCCATCATCGCCACCCCGCCGCCGCACCGCCACGTCATCCGCACCTTCGTCACCGAATGGGACGACGCCTTGGTGCAGGAAGCCCTCAACCGCGAGATCAAGCGCGGCGGCCAGGTCTATTTCGTGCACAACAAGATCGAGACCCAACCTAAGCTGGCGGAGCGGCTGGAAAAGCTGGTGCCCGGCGTGCGCACCCGCATCGCCCACGGCCAGATGCCGGAGCGCGAGCTGGAAAACATCATGCTGGACTTCTACCACCAGCGCTTCAACGTGCTGCTTTGCACCACCATCGTGGAAAGCGGCATCGACGTGCCCAGCGCCAACACCATCCTGATCGACCGCGCCGACACCTTCGGCCTGGCCCAGCTCCACCAGTTGCGCGGACGGGTCGGACGCTCCCATCACCGCGCCTACGCCTATCTGCTGGTGCCGCCGAAAAAAGCCATGACCGCCGACGCGGTGAAGCGGCTGGAAGCGATCGAGGCAGCGGGCGAACTCGGCGCCGGCTTCCTGCTGTCCTCGCAGGATCTGGAGATACGCGGCGCCGGCGAGTTGCTGGGCGAGGACCAGAGCGGCCAGATCCAGGAAATCGGCTTCACCTTATATACGGAATTGCTGGAGCGCGCCGTCAACGCCCTGAAATCCGGCAGACAGCCGGAGCTGGAGACCGACCATCTCGGCGGCACCGAAGTCGACCTGCAATGCGCCGCGCTGATCCCGGACGAATACCTGCCCGACGTGCACACCCGTCTGGTGCTGTACAAGCGCATCGCCAACGCCCGCGACGACGATGAGATGCGCGAGCTGCAGATCGAGATGATCGACCGCTTCGGCCTGCTGCCGGACGCGACCAAGAACCTGTTCGCGGTCAGCACGCTGAAGAACGAGGCCGCCAAGCTGGGCATCGCCAAGATCGAAGCAGGCGCTGGCGGCGGCCGGCTGATTTTCGAGGCCCAGCCCAACATCGACCCGGCCGCGATCATCCTGCTGATCCAGAAACAGGCCGCCACTTACAAGCTGGACGGCCCGGACAAACTTCGGTTCATCGCCAAGCTCCCCACCCCGGCGGAGCGCGTCCAGTTCGTGGAAACGCTGCTGGGCCGGCTGGCGGCAAAGTGAGGCGACGGCAGGCCTGATGGTCTCCCTGGCCCGCTCCTCACTGGTCTACGACTGGCGCCGCTATGCCGCCGCGGTGTTCGCCATCACCTTCGCCGGGCTGCTGGTGCTGGTCCAACTGGCGCTGCTGCTGGGACTGTTCGGCACGGTCTCGGTAGCGATCGACCAGTCCGACGCGAACCTCTGGATCGGCTACCCCAAGACCCAGAGCGTGGATCTGGGCCGGCCGCTGCCGCCGGGCAGCGCGGTCAATGCCTGGATGCACCGGTGCGTCCGCCGCGTAGAGCCGCTGACCTTCGCGGTCGGCGACCTGCGCCGTCCCGATGGCGGCGCCGTGTCGGTGTTCCTCTACGGCATCGAGCCGGCGCCGGAGGGACTGGCCTTCTCCCGCAAGCTCAGTCGCGAACAGCGCAGGCTGCTGGACGAGCCCGACGCCGTCATCATCGACGTGGCAGACCAATACAAGCTGGGAGCGAGCGTAGGCGCGCGGGTCGAGATCAACGGCAAGCGCGCCCGCATCGCCGGCATCGTCGAAGGCATTCGCGGAGTCGGCACCGTCAGCGTGCTGACTTCCCGCGCCAGCCTGCGGCGCTTCTCGCCGGACCTGGGCACGACCACGACCTATCAGCTGGTTGGTCTGCGCAGCCGCGCCGATCCGGCGAGGGTTGCAGGCGAAATCGCCGATGCGGGAGGAATCAAGCGCTACGGCGTCTGGACGGCGGAAGATTTTTCGGTCCAGTCGCAGATCTATTGGCTGCTGGAATCCGGCGTCGGCATCGGCACCGGATTCGCCTCGGCGCTGGCCCTGCTGGTAGGCGTGGTCATCACCAGCCAGACCCTCGGCGGCGCCATCCTGGCGTCCTTGAAGGAGTTCGCGGCCTTGCGCGCCCTGGGCGTGTCGAACGCCAGCTTGCGCCAGGTGGTGCTGGAGCAGTCCGCGTGGCTGGGCCTCATCGGCTTGGGGCTGACCGGCCTGCTGACGGCGGTCTCCGCCTGGCTGGGCGATGTCTTCCATGTTGCCATGTCCTTTCCCTGGTGGCTGCTGCTCGGCGTTTCCGCGGTGATTCTGGCGGTGGCGCTGGGCTCGGGCCTGCTGGCATTGCGGCCGCTGTATCAGGCCGATCCGGCCAATCTCCTGCGCTGAGAGTCCCGGCAATGCCCGCACCGACCCTGTCCAGCCACGGCATCTCCAAAGCCTTCACCACCGGCCACATCACCCAGCAGGTGATCAAGGACAGCTCGCTCGACATCTTTCCGGGCGAGCTGACCCTGGTCGTCGGCCCCTCCGGTTCCGGCAAGAGCACCCTGCTGTCGATCCTCGCCGGCCTGCTGCGGCCCGACAGCGGCCACGTGCTGTCGCTTGGCGTCGACCTTTGGACGCTGAAGGAGGACGAGATCGACCGTTTCCGGTTGAAACACTGCGGCTTCATCTTCCAGGGCTTCAACCTGTTTTCACCGCTCACCGCGCTGGAAAACGTCATTCTGCCCCTGCAATATCTCGGCATCCGCGGCAACGACGCCGAGCGGCGCACGCGCCGGGCGCTGGACGAAGTCGGGCTGGGGCCGCGCAGCCATCTGCGGCCGATCGAGCTGTCCGGCGGCGAAAAGCAGCGGGTCGCGATCGCCCGCGCGCTGGTCAAGGAGCCCCAGTTAATTTTTGCCGATGAGCCGACTTCCGCCCTGGACAAGACCAACGGCCAGATCACCGTCGATCTGCTCAAGCGCATCGCCCACGAACACCGGGCGATGGTGCTGGGCGTGACCCACGATCCGCGCCTGCTCTCCCACGCCGACCGGGTGATCGAGCTGGAGGACGGCTACGTGAAGAGCGACCGGCGCTCCAGCGCCACCATGGAGGAGCCCAACCATGCTTCCGATTGACCCGCGGGGCCTGCGGCCGATTGTCCTGCTGGCCCTTTGCGCCGTCCCGCTCGGCGGCTGCGGGCGCGATGCCGAGCCGCCCGCGGCCGCCGAGCAACCGGCCTATGCCGCGGCCTCCAAAGGACGGATCGACGTCGAAGGCGGGCTGGTCAAGCTCGCGGCAAAGCGCGACGGCGTGGTCCGCTCGGTGCTGGTGGAGGAAGGCGCCCAGGTCCAGCCCGGCCAGGTGCTGGCGATACTGGACGACGAGCAGGCCCGGCTTTCGGTGGCCCTAGCGCAGGCCGAGCTGGCGCAGGCACAAGCCGTCGAACCCCAGCTCCAGGTGAGACTGGCAGCGGCCGAACGCGAGCTGCGCAGGCTCAGGCCGCTGGCCGCCGACGATACGGTCGAACGGCGCGAGTTGGACTTGACCCAAGACCAGGTCCGCCTCTTGGCCAAGGAAATCGCCGCGGCTCGCGCCGCCGCGGAAACCGCGGCCCGCCGGCTCAAAGTCGCCGAGTACGAAATCGAGCAGCGCGTCGTGCGCGCCCCAGGCGCCGGCCGGATCGTCCGGCGCACTGCGCGGGCCGGCGACGGCGTCAGCACCTTGAACGTCACCCCGTTGTTCCTGTTCGCCCCCGACACTCCCCGCATCGTCCGTGCCGAGCTGGAAGAGCGCTTCGTCGGAGCCGTCCAACCCGGCCAACCGGCCGAAGTTGCGCTGGAGGCCGACGAATCTCGGCGTTTCCCGGCGAAGGTCTTGCGGATCGGGCTGGTAGTCGGCCACCGCACGCCCACCGACGACCCCAACGAGCGGCAGGACAACCGGGTGGTCGAATGCGTGCTGGCGATCGAGGCGCCCGAGCTGCTGATCGGCCAGCGCGTGATCGTCCGTTTCCCGCAAGGCACCGGCGGCGGATGAGAAGGCTGCCGCCCCTCCTCTTGGCCGCAACGGTCGCCGGCTGCGCGCCCACGCCGCCGCCCGCGCCGGAACCGGCCGCCGTTCCGGCGCACTGGCGGGCCCAGGCCAGCGACACCCGGCCGCAGCCCGCCCCCGCCGAATGGTGGAAAACCTTCGCCGATCCGCAGCTCGACCGGCTGGTGGACCAGGCCCTGAGAACAAACGCCGAGGTCGGTCAGGCCGCTGCCCGTGTGCTCCAGGCGCGGGCGGCACAGGCCGGCGCCGAGGCCGAGCTCCGGCCCGCCGTAAACGCCTTAGCCGGCGTGGACCAGGTGCGCCTCCCCGCCATGCGCCTGGGCGGGCAAAATTTCGCCCCGGAGGACGACACCTGGCCGTACGCCGGCTTCGGCTTCGACTACGAAGTGGATCTTCTGGGCCGGCTCGCCAAGGGCGCGCAGTCGGCAGCGGGCACCGCGGCGGCGGCCGAGTTCGAAAGGCAACAGGTACGCCAGTCGGTAGCGCAAGAAGTCGTCAAGGCCTACCTCGAGCTGCGCCACGCCGAAGCCCTCTCGGAGATCGACGCACGCCGCGCCGATCTGGCCGAAACGCTGGCGGCACAGGAGCGGCGCCGGCTGGCCTCCGGTTTGTCCGACCGGCAAAGGGTGAACGAGGCCGAGCGCGGCGTCAGGGACATCCGCATCGCGCGCAACCGAGCCGAACGCGAACGCGAACTGGCCCGCGCCCGGCTGGCCCTGCTGGTCTCGCGTCCGGCCGATACCCTGGCGCTGCCGAACCGAACGGCAGCCACCCCCGAACTCGCCGTCGAACCGGATCTGCCGGCCAGCGCCGTCGGCCGCCGCCCCGACGTACAGGCCGCCTGGCAACGCCTGCTGGCCGCGACCACCGACATCGAGCGCGCCGAGCTGGAACGCTATCCGCGCCTCACCCTGACCGGCCTGGCCGGCATCGCCGCCTCCGGCTTCAGCGGCTGGCTGGCCAGCGACGCCGTGGGCTGGCTCGTCGGCGCCGCCGGGCGCCTCCCGCTCTACGACGGCGGCCGCATCCAGGCGCGGGTCGACGCCGCCGCGGCCGTCCGCGACGAACGCTTCGCGGCCTACCGCCGCGCGGTCTATCTCGCCCTGGCCGAAGTCGAATCGGCGCTGGTCGAATGGCAAACGGCGCGGACTGCCTTAGAATTCCACGCCGGCCAGTTGGCCTCGCGCCGCCAGGACGCCGCCCGCCGAGCCGAAGCGCTGGAGCTTGGCCGCACCGATCGCGCCGAACTCCTACGGCTCCAACTCGCCGCGAGCGAAGCGGAGGCCACCGTCATCACCGCCGGCTATCAGCGCATGCAGGCCTACGCCGCAGTGCAGCGGGCGCTGGGCCGCTAGGCCTTTTGAATCCTCACCTTGAACCGATAGGAGCCAACCCATGTTTACGGGAATCGTCCGAGGCCGCGGCCTGATTGTCGCTGCCGACCCGCAAGACACCGGCACCCGTTTTCGCATCCGATTTCCGGACGACCTGCTCGGCGGCCTGGAAACCGGCGCCAGCGTGGCGGTCGACGGGGTCTGTCTCACCGTGGTGCGGATCGCCGGCAACGAGATCGACTTCGACGCCATCGCCGGCACCTTGGCGCTGACCAATCTCGGTGACCGCCGCGCCGGCGACGAGGTCAACCTGGAGCGCTCCGCCCGGCTGGGCGACGAGGTCGGCGGGCATCACGTCTCGGGCCATGTCTCCACCACCGGCGTACTCACCTCGATCGAGCTGGAAGGCCCCGGCAGCCACCACATCGAATTCCAGGTGGACCCGGAGTGGGCGCGCTACATTTTCCTGCGCGGCTTCCTGGCGGTGGACGGCGCCAGCCTCACGGTGGCGGAAGCCGATCCCGAGCGCGGCCGGTTCCGGATCAACCTGATTCCCGAAACCCTCCGCAACACCTGCTTCCGCCGCTACCGCGCCGGCGACCGGGTGAACATCGAAGTGGAGCACCAGACCCAGGTGCTGGTGGACGTGGTGACGCGGACGATCAGCGCCGCGCTGGCGGGCCGGGAGACCGTCAGGCCGCGAAATGAATCTCCTTGACGGCCTGAATTGGTTCTTCCTGAACCAGGAATCCGTGGGTGAGGTGTAGCCTATGGCACCGGATGACCGCAAGCGCTGGTCCCAGCGCGTCACCGAGACCAGCAATGCCCTGGACCTGGAGCCGGGCGTGTTCACCTGGGACGATCCGCGCCGGATCGCGCTGTCGCTGCAGCGCTCCGCCGAATCCAGCGGGCGCCGCAAGGCCCGGCCGTTCCAGTCGGCCATGTCGATGCTGAATTTCTACATCAACCGCGCCGGCAGCCAGCTTTCCGAATCGCAGCGGGCCCGCCTGGAGGCGGCGAAGGACGAGCTGAGGGCGCTTTACGGCAGGCCGCGCCGGCGCCCGCCGCCGTAATCAGTCCGTCGCCACGCCGCCGCGGGAGGCGATCACGTATTCCGCTACCGGCGTACCGCCGATCAGATGCTCCTGGATGATCCGCTCCAGCACTTCCGGGGTGCAGTCGCGATACCACACGCCTTCGGGATAGACCACGGCGATGGGGCCTTGAGCGCAGACGCGGAGGCAGTCCGCCTTGGTGCGGAACACGCCGCGCCTGGTCAGGCCGAGTTCCTCGAGACGGCGCTTGAGGTAATCCCAGGACGCCAGGCTTTCCTCCCTGCCGCAGCACTTGGGCTTGTTCGCGCCGGCGCACAGAAAGATATGTCGCTCAATGTCGTTCAGCCCAAGTTTGGCCACGACGGCTTGCAATTCTTCCATTGTTCCTCCTTCCTCGCTGTAGGAGCGGCTCCGCCGCGATTCAGTTTGACAATGCGCCCCAGGAAACCAGCAGGCAACGCAAGACGCCATAGTCGTAGCGCCCTTCCAGCGCCTCGAACAGGGGTTTGATGGCGCCCGGCCGGTCCTGGGGCAGGTTCCTCCACACGCTTCCGATCCGCGCCGCCTCATCGGCCGACAGCCCGGTCACCTCCAGCGCATCCAAGGCGCCCCTGGCTACGGCCTGGGCCAGATGGGTATAGATGATGGACGGCTTGAGTTCACGCCGCGCGGCGATCTGCTCGACGCCCAGGCCGAGCCGGAACAGCGCCAGGCTTTCCTCCGCCGTGGGCTGCTCCGCGATGTCCCCGCCGCCGCGCTGGCCGGCATGCTCGCGGATCAGTTCCAGGAATTCGTCGCCGTACAGCTCGAGCTTGCGCTCGCCGATGCCGGGAATCCGTGCCAACTGGACGTGAGTTTCCGGGCGGCGCTGGACCATTTCCGTCAGCACCGCGTCGTGCAGGATGACGTAGGGCGGGACGCTCTGTTCGTCGGCCAGTTGCCGACGCAGGCCGCGCAGAGCCTGGAACAGGTTTTCGTCTTGGGGATCGGAAAAGCGGATCGCGCCGCGCCGCGTGTCGCGGCCGGACGCGGCAGTCTTCCTGGTTTCTTCGTCCTTGCGCAGGAACAGAGTCTGTTCGCCCTTGAGCAGAGGGCGGCTGGCAGGGCTCAGCCGCAAGGCGCCGTGGGCCTCCCAGTCGACCACGAGGAAGCCCTGGGTCACCAGTTGCCGGAACACCGAGAGCCACTGCTTGTCGTCGAGCTCGCGACCGATGCCGAAGGTGCTGAGCCGGTCGTGGCCGAAGCTGCGGACGCGTTCGCTGTTCTTGCCGAGCAGCAGGTCGATGACGTAATGGGCGCCGAAGCGCTGGCCGCTGCGGTAGACGCAGGACAAGGCCTTGCGCGCGGCCTCGGTGGCATCCCATGTCTGCACCGGGTTGAGGCAGTTGTCGCAGTTGCCGCAGGGCCGTTCCAGGGTGTCGCCGAAATATTGCAGCAGGGTCTGGCGGCGGCAGGAGGTCAGCTCGCAGAAGCCCAGCATGGCGTCGAGCTTGTGGCGCTCCACCCGCTTGTGCAGTTCGTCGGCGTCGGAGGATTCGACCATGCTGCGCAGGGTGATGACGTCCTGCAGCCCGTACACCATCCAGGCATTGGCGGGCAGCCCGTCGCGGCCCGCGCGGCCGGTTTCCTGGTAATACGCCTCCAGGCTCTTCGGCAGGTCCAGGTGCGCCACGAAGCGCACGTTGGGCTTGTCGATGCCCATGCCGAAGGCGATGGTCGCCACCACGATCAGCCCTTCCTCGAGCAGGAAGCGGCGCTGGTTGTGCTGGCGGGTTTCGGCGGACAAACCGGCATGGTAGGGCAAGGCCCTGAGGCCCTTGCTGCAGAGCCAGGCGGCGGTTTCCTCCACCTTCTTGCGCGACAGGCAGTAGACGATGCCGGCGTCGCCCTCGTGCTCGCGCCGGATGAATTCCAGCAACTGCTGGCGGGCGTTCGATTTCTGGCCGATGGCGTAGCGGATGTTGGGGCGGTCGAAGCCGCCGAGGAAAACCCGGGCCTCGTCCAGTCCCAGCCGTTCGATGATCTCCCCGCGGGTCCGCTCGTCGGCAGTCGCGGTCAGGGCGATGCGCGGCACCGCAGGGAAGCGCTGGTGCAGCAGCGACAACTGCCAGTAGTCGGCGCGGAAATCGTGCCCCCATTGCGAGACGCAATGGGCCTCGTCGATGGCGAACAGCGCGATGCGAACCCGGTCGAGGACGCTTAAGAAACGCTCGGTCAGCAGCCGCTCCGGCGCCACGTAGAGGAGGTCCAGCTCGCCCCCCAGGAATCGGCTCTCCACCTGGCGCTGGGTGTCGAAATCCAGGCTGGAATTGAGGAACGCGGCCTTCACGCCCAATTGCAGCAGGGCGCCGACCTGGTCTTCCATCAGCGCGATCAGGGGCGAGACCACGACCCCAGTACCCGGCCGCAGCAGCGCCGGAATCTGGTAGCACAGCGACTTGCCGCCGCCGGTGGGCATCAGCACCAGCGCATCGCTTCCCTCCAGCAACTGCCCGATGATCTCGGCCTGCAGGCCGCGGAAACGCTCGTACCCGAAGACGGTCTGCAGCGTTTTCAAGGGACTGGAAGCATCGGCAGGCATAAAGGCGGCGGCGGAATCCAAAAAGGCTCCACTATAAAGCATCGAAGGGAGATAATGGCGCCCGACTTCCCCGAGAGCACCGGTATGCCGAAAACCGACAACCTGTACTCCGCCATACCCGCCGACCTGCCCGAAGAACTGTTCGAAACCCTCGAACAGACCGACGGCTTCCGGCTGGAACGCATCGTGTCCCGCGGACACGTCACACCGGAAGGCACATGGTACGACCAGCCACAGGCGGAATGGGTGGTACTGGTGCAGGGCGAAGCCTCGCTGCGATTCGAGCACGAATCCGAACCGCGGTGCCTGGCTCCCGGCGACTGGCTGCGCATCCCGCCGCATTGCCGGCACCGGGTGGAATGGACTTCGAGCCAGCCGGAAGCGGTCTGGCTCGCCCTGCATTATCCCGAACCGGTCCACACCGAAACCCTGGAATCCGAATGACCCGCGGCAAGTCCGTCTACCGCCTGTTTCCCCCGCCGTTCGAGGAGGTCGCGCTGCATGGCCTGTACCTGAGCCTGAACCTGCATCGTTTAGGCCGTGCGGGCAAACCTTTCGTGTACGCCAACTTCCTCACCAGCCTGGACGGGCGCATCGCCCTGGAAGATGCGAGCGGCCAGACCTATTTGCCGAAGTCGCTGACCACGCCGGACGATTTCCGGCTGTTCCTCGAGCTGGAAGCCCAGGCCGACTGCCTCATCACCCACGGCGGCTATCTGCGTTCGCTGCAGGAAAGACGGCTGGGCAACATCCTGCAGATCGGGCAGGAGGAACGCTCGCGCGACCTGGCCGCCTGGCGCGTAGCCCAAGGACTCAAGCCCCAGCCGGACATCGTCGTCGCCAGCGCCAGCCTCGACTTCCCCATGCCCGCCTCGATCCGCGAACACGGCCAGCGCTGCCTGATCGCCACCGGCCAGCAGGCCGATCCCGGCCGGGTCCTGCATTGGCAGAAGCAAGGCCATCAAATCCTGTTCGCCGGCGGCGGCGCCATGGCCGAAGGCGACACCCTGGTCGACCAGCTCGACGCGCTCGGCTACCGCTCCATCTATCTGATCGCCGGCCCCCACATGCTCGACACCATGGTCCGCAACGGCCGCCTGTGCCGGCTGTTCCAGACCATCACCCACCAGCTGCTCGGCGGTGAAGGCTTCCGTACCCTGGTGCCGGGCCCGGAACTCGGCCCGCATGGCCACCTGAAGATGCAGTCCTTGTACTACGACCCGACCTCGCCACTCGACACCGGGCAGTGGTTCGCGCAGTTCGAAAACCTGGCCGGCACGGCTTGAGCTACACTGCCCCGTCGATACCACCGCGTTAAGCCGCATGCTCGTCGAAACCTTCAATACGCTCCGCGACTTCGTCCGCCTGCACGAGATCGCCTCAGTCCTGGTCCGGTTCGGATTCGGCGAGGCCGTGCACCGGCTCGGCATCCATCATGTCCTGGAAAAGGCCGGCAAGTCCCTGGCATGGAAATATGCCGAGGAGCAGGCGCAACTCTCGCTGCCGGCCCGCATGCGCCGCGCCTTCGAGGAAATGGGACCGAGCTTCATCAAGCTCGGGCAGATTCTGTCCACACGCGTCGACCTGCTGCCGCCGGAATGGATCGAGGAACTGAGCCACCTTCAGCGGCGGGTGCCTCCGCTCCCCTTCGAGGCGCTGCGGCCGGAGCTCGAAAGGGACCTGGGCGCGCCCGTGGACAAGGTGTTCGCGGCGTTCGACACCCGGCCGATCGCCGCCGCCTCGATCGCCCAGGTGCACCGCGCCAAGCTGCACGGCGGCGAAGACGTCGTAGTCAAGATCCGCCGGCCCGGCATCACCAAGACCATCGACGCGGACCTGCGCCTGATGGCGAAGCTGGCGAAGCTGATCGAATTCGAGTTTCCCGAGCTCGATTACCTGCGCCCCGGCGAAATCGTGCGCCAGTTCGGGCTTTCGATCCACCGCGAGCTCGATTTCATCAACGAGTGCCGCAACACCGACCGGCTGGCTGCGAATTTCCGGACCGACCCCAGGATCGTCATTCCGCGAGTGCACTGGCAGTACGTGCGGGAGCGGGTCTGCGTCCTGGATTACATCGAAGGCATCGACGCCATGAATCTGGATGCCGTCCGCGCGGCCGGGCTGGACCAGCGAACCCTGGCACGGGTCGGTGCCGATGCCATGCTCAAGATGATCCTGCTGGACGGCTTTTTCCATGCCGACCCGCACCACGGCAACCTGCTCTATCTGCCGGACAACCGCATCGCCTTCCTGGATTTCGGCATGGTTGGCAGGCTGCCGGAACTGCGCCGCCACCAATTGGTCGATCTCCTGTCCGCCATCGTCGGCCGGGACGCGCAAACGGCGGCGGACGTCCTGCTGGACTGGGCGGGCACGGTCAACGTCGACCCCGACCTCTTGATCGCCGACATGGACAATCTGATCGACGACTATCACGGCGCCACCTTGAGGCAGCTCAGCCTGACCCAGATGCTGACCGACCTGACCCAGCTCATGCGGCAGCACCAGTTGGCATTGCCGCCGGATCTGACCCTTTTGTTCCGGGCGCTCATCGCACTGGACGGCATCGGCAAGCAGAACGATCCGGACTTCGACATCTTCACCCAGGCTGCGCCCTTCATCGAAAAAAGCCTGAAGGAGCGCTACGACCCCGAGAAGATCGGCCGCAATGCCTGGCGCAACGCCCTGCACGCCCTGGACATGGTCGCCGGCCTGCCGACCGAGCTGCGGCGGGTGTCGCGCGCCGCGCAGAAAGGCGCGCTCAAGCTCAACATCGACCTGGCCCGGCTCGATCACCTGGGCTGGCAGGTGGAGCGGGCGCTGGGCTGGCTCAGCCTCGGCCTGGTGGCCTCGGCGCTGATCATCGCCTCGGCCATCGTCATGACCGTGCAGGGCGGCCCGACGCTATGGGGACTGCCGGCGTTCGGCTTGCTGGGCTACGTCGGCGCCAGCGCCATGGCGACCTGGCTGCTGGTCGCGATCTGGCGCGGCACCCGGGGCAAGCACTGATCGCGGCGTCCAGACACTGCTCCCGGTGTCTTCGGCCGCTCGCTCCCAGCGGGTGACGGCCAGCGTGGCGACGGCGTTGCCGATCAGGTTGGTGAGCGCCCGCGCCTCCGACATGAACCGGTCCACCCCGAGCAGCAGCGCCAGCCCCGCTACCGGCACCACGTCCAGCGAGGACAGCGTGGCCGCCAGGGTGATGAAGCCGGCCCCGGTCACGGCCGCCGCGCCTTTGGAGGTCAGCAGCAGCACCGCCAGCAGGGTGAGCTGGTGCCCGAGGGTCAGCGGCGTGTCCGTCGCCTGGGCCACGAACACTGCGGCCATCGTCAGGTAGATCGCCGTCCCGTCCAGGTTGAAGGAATAGCCGGTCGGCACCACCAGCCCGACGATCGAACGCGGGCAGCCCGCGCCTTCCAGTTTTTCCATGAGGCGAGGCAAGGCGGCTTCCGATGAAGAAGTGCCCAGCACCAGCCACAGTTCCTCCTTGACTAGCTTCAGCAGCCGCCACAGGCTGAACCCGGAAACTCTCGCCACGGCCCCCAGCACCAGGACCACGAAGGAAACGCAGGTCAGATAGACCCCGCCCATCAGCTTGCCCAGCGACAGCAGGGTGTCCGGCCCGTACTTGCCGATCGTGAACGCCATCGCCCCGAACGCGCCCACCGGCGCCGCACGCATGATGAGGCCGATGGTGGCGAACAAGGCTTCCGACACCCGTTCCAGGAAATCCAGCACCAGCTTGCCGCGCTCGCCCTGCCTGCTCATGGCGACGCCGAACAGGACCGAGACCAGCAGCACTTGCAGAATGTCGCCCTTGGCGAAGGCGTCGACGGCGCTGGCGGGGATGATGTTCAACACGAAATCGACGCCGTTCAGGGCCTTGGCGCCACCGGTGTATTGGCCGATCGCCGCGGCGTCCAGGGTCTTGGGATCGGCGTGGATGCCCGCCCCCGGCTGCAGGGCGTTGACCACGACCAGGCCGATCACCAGTGCCACGGTCGTCAGTACCTCGAAGTAGATCAACGCCTTCAACCCGACGCTGCCGATCTTGCGCAGATCGCCGACCTTGCCGATGCCCAGCGTCACCGTCAAAAACACGATCGGCGCGATCATCATCTTGATGAGCTTGACGAAGCCGTCGCCCAAAGGCTTCAGCTTCACCCCCAGCTCCGGCCAGAGGGCGCCCAGCGCCACCCCGACGATCACCGCCAGGATCACCTGGACGTAGAGTTCCTTGAATATGCGCCGCCCGGCCATCCGCCGTCCCCCGCCAAAAGATTCAAGCATACCCGAGCGGCCGGCATCACAGTCAGCCGCAACAGGGAGGGTAACGGCTCTCCTTTGCGGCGGCTCGGACACCGGGTTTTTCCAACCCCAAGATAGACCGTTACGCCCGACGGGATGACAATAGGAACCGTCTCCGGTTTCTCCGCCCCGGCGATCTGCCGACACGTCGGCGATGCCGCAGTCATCCCCTGATCGGGACAAATGAGCGGATGATTGGATTCCGAATAACAACACCTGGGAGAGATCGACCGTGAAACGCATCCTGAACCTGTGCCGCACCAGCCTCCGCCCCGCCGCCTATGGCCTGCTGCTGCTGATTCCGGTGGCCCAGAAACCGGCGCACTCGCAGCAAACGCAGTGCCAGGTGAAACTCTACCGGCATGTCGGCGAATACCTGCGTTGCCGGATGAACGCCGAGGCCGCCTTGGCCAGAGGGCAGGATCCGGCCAGGAACGAGCACATCCGAAAAGCCTGCGACGATGCCTACAAGAAAGGCTACCGAGCGGCCCTGAAGCTATCGACCGAAGGCTGCCCCGCGGTCGGCGACACCGAATCCGGCGCACAGTCGCCGTTAGAGCAAGAGGTCCGGCAGACGGTGGCCGAAGTGCGCGGCATGGTTGCGGGAACCCCGCCCGAGCCGGTACCGGGGCAACTCATCGTCTACAACAACTGTACCCAGCCCATAAAGTTCATGTCGCCCACCAGCAGCACGATCAACGGCACCACGCTGCAGCCGTATGACAGCACCTTTTACCCGACCGCTGCCGGCGGGGGTTTGGGCCAGAACACACCCAACACCTTCATGTTCGCGCCGATCACCACCGATGCCCAGTGCGCCCAGGTGCAATGCGGCAACTGGAAGGACATACAGACCGCGGGACAGCGCACGGGCTACATGTGGATGGACAACACTTCCAACAACCCTCCCGGCAACGACAACCTGGTTTATGCGGCCTATTGCCAGCCCACGAATGCAGCGGCGGGACAGTGCACCACCACCTCCACGACCCCGTGCTGCGGCTCGCAAATGAATTACGACAAGACCTTCGGCACGACTTTCGAGATCACCCCGAACGGCGGTAACACGAATACCCAGGATTTCGTCGATCTCAGCACGAATTACGGCTCGGGTCCTAACTCGCCTCCCACCTTGTGCAGCGCTCCCGGTGCCGACTCCAACAATTGCGTGACCGCGACCGCGAACATCTTTTTCAACGTCCCGATCGGCGTGACCATGAGCAGCGGCGCCGGCTGCACGTTTCCGCAAGGCGGGTCGGATCTCACCTGCACGGATGTCTCGTGTCCGGACGCGTACCAGTATCCCGAAGACAATAAGCAGGTCGCCTGCCCGGCCGGCACCGGCTACGTCGTCACGCTCTGTCCGGGCACCAGTCAACTGCCGGCACTGGGCCAGGCCGGGGCCAGTCAGAACAAGATCACGGTCCAGAACAACCTGAGCAAGAGCTCTCCCTGCGCCAACGGCAACACCGTGAGCATCTTCACCTCCGGCGGACAGCAGGTCGTCCAGCCCGGAGGCGGCTCGGTCACCTTCCAGGGCGATTATTCCGCCTATCCCGGCCTCGGCCTGCAAGTGAACAACTGGTACTGGACTTCGGAAAACCTGCCGGTTCAGAAGGGTCCGCCGCAGAATCCGGACAACTCGGGCGCGCAGTTCATGATTTCCGACCAGTGCGTCTTGTCGCAGGCGCCGCCGGTCTACGGCAAAGGCATCGAGACCTATAAGATCTCAACGGTAACCGCCCAGAAAAGCGGGACCAACGCGTGTCTGATAACGATCGGTGAGACTCAGCCCTACACCGACGCCGTCACGCCGGGCTGCTGCGCCCCGCCCCTGCAGAACATGGGCAACGTCTGCACCGGTCCGTGGGGCGTGACCAACAACCAGCAGCCCTGGCCGCCGCAATGATTGTCGGCGGACTCGGTTCAGTGCCGTCTCAGGCGTCCGCGTCTATATAAACCAGCTCGCCGGCCGGCACCCGGTCGAACAGATCGATGACGTCGGCGGAAGTGAGGCGGATGCAGCCATGGGACTGGGGCGTGCCGTCGACGCCGGCATCCGGACTGCCATGGATGTAGATGTAGCGCCAAGCGGTGTCGACTTCGCCGTAGCGGTTGAAGCCGGGCTGCAGGCCGCCCAGCCAGAGGATGCGGCTCAAGATCCAGTCGCGGCCGGGATGGCGGGCGGCGAGTTCGGGCGTGTGGATCTCCCCGGTGGGCCGGCGCCCGACCAGCACCGTGCCCGGCGGAAGGCCCGCGCCGATCTTGGCGCGGACCCGGTGCCAGCCGCGCGGCGTGCATTCGGAGCCGCGCTTTTCGCCCACGCCGTTCTTCGCGGTGGATACGCGGTAGCGGGCCACCACCCTCCCCGCTTCGATCAGCTCCAGACATTGCCGCGGTACGCTGATGCGCAGGAAATCGGTGGCGTTCTCAGGCGCTGTCATGTTCTTGTCCCAGGGCTTTGCTGGACAGGCCAGACTTGATTGCCCTCACCCCGCCCCTCTCCCAGAGGGAGAGGGAGAGGGAGCGCCATTGGCTTCGGTGTATCCGGTACAAGCAGCGGCAATTACTTGTAAACTTCGCGGTTTGTCTTCCATGGCTTCCGACGATGCTTCGAATCTGCAATTCATTGGCGAACCTGTTTCCGGTCTGGGTGCTGCTGTGCTCGGGGCTGGCGCTGTATTTCCCCGCCTGGTTCACCTGGTTCACCGGGTCGATGATCGTCTGGGGACTGTCGGTCATCATGCTCGGCATGGGCATCACGCTCACTTTCGACGACTTCCGCCGGGTGGCCAAGATGCCGCGGATCATCATCGCCGGCACGGTCGCGCATTTCGGCATCATGCCGTTCCTCGGCTGGTCGATCGCGCATGGATTGGCGCTCGAACCGGAACTGGCGGTAGGGCTCATCCTGGTCGCCTGCTGCCCCTGCGGCACGGCGTCCAACGTGGTGAGCTACATCGCCCGCGCCGACGTGGCGCTGTCCGTGCTGCTGACCATGGTGTCGACCTTCACCGCCGTCGTGATGACGCCGCTGCTGGTGAAGTTCCTGGCCGGCGCCTACACGCCGGTGGACGGCTGGGGCATCTTCCTGAACACCCTGCAGGTGATCGTCATGCCCGTCACCGCCGGCCTCCTGCTGAACCGCTATGCGCCGCGGCTGGTGCGTGCCGTCAGCCCGGTGACGCCGCTGGTGTCGGTGATCTTCATCGCCTTCATCTGTGCCAGCATCATCGGCGCCAATGCGGAAACCATCAAGGCTACCGCGCTCAAACTGTTCGGCGCCGTGGCGCTGCTGCACGTCGGCGGATTCGGGCTGGGCTATGTCTTCGCGCGCGTTCTGGGCTACCGCGATGCGGTGGTCCGCACCATCGCCATCGAGGTCGGCATGCAGAACTCGGGACTCGCCACCGTGCTGGCCAAGGCCAATTTCGCCAGCATGGCGCTGGCGCCCATTCCTTCGGCGATATCCGCCAGCTTCCATTCCATCATCGGCAGCCTGCTGGCGGGCTGGTGGCGGCTGCGCACGCACCAACCCTTACCGGCCATGGGGCACGGATTCGACGCCCCTATACCAGCCCCAGCGGATTGTCCGGATCGATGTGAGCCATGAAGGGCTTGCGGCGGTCCTGGTCGGTAATCTGGTATATCTTGCCGAGCCAGTTGTTGAACACTGCCTTGGCGGTATCGCGCCAAGTGTTGTCCAGGTGCCGCAGCACGAACTCCTCCGGGAATTCCGGCGGCGCCTTCCCCGAGCGGCGGGCGCTGCGCAGGGCCTGGCCGTAGTCGTTGAGCGCAGCGCCCACCTCCAGCGAGAAATAGTGTTCGGGGAACGGCGGGTAATCCTCGCGCTCGCCGGAATAGTGCCTCAGGATTTCTCGCTTGTATTCCTTGAGGAGGCTCACGGTGTCGTATTCCGGATGGGCCTGGAAGTAGACGACGCGGAACAGGTCCGGGCTCACCGCGAGATGCACCCCGGCTTCCTCACTCTCGACCAGGACCCGCAGCCCCGCGGCCTCCATGTCCTCTCGGAAGATTTCGTTGTAGCGGGAATGGGGCACGTCGAAGCGGGTGTTGATGTCCGCCACCAGCGGATGCAGCGGCTCGACAACCCGGTGCGAATACACGCCCCAGCGCTTGAAGCCGAGATGGGTGCGCTCCACGCCGTAGCTGTACTGGAACAGCGCGTGGGTGGCGAGGCACGAGCAGAGAATGGAGGTGACGTTGCCGCGCGCCCAGTCGAACACTTCGGTGAGCGGCTGCCAGAACTGCTCCTGCTGCAGATGCGGCTGGGTGACGTTGGCCCCACTCACGATCAGGCCGTCGAGGCCCTCCTCGCGGATGCGGTCGAAGCTCTCGTAATAGCGGGCAATATGCTCCGCCGCCTGTTCGCCGCGCGGTAAGCCCTCGATGGTGAACGGATGCATGTGGAACTGCACGATCGGATTGGCACCGCCGACCAGGCGGAAGAACTGCCGCTCGGTCGCCTCCAGCGCGGCGTCCGGCATCATATTCAACAAGCCCACGTGCATTTCCCG
This sequence comes from Methylococcus mesophilus, assembly GCF_026247885.1. NCBI lineage: Bacteria > Pseudomonadati > Pseudomonadota > Gammaproteobacteria > Methylococcales > Methylococcaceae > Methylococcus > Methylococcus mesophilus. The sequence goes on from NZ_CP110921.1 coordinate 1,099,029, forward strand.
GATGTCCTGCCGGGCGGCCCGCTCGACGCTCAGGACATCCTGGCCTTCTTCCCGCAGGCGCTGAAAGGTGGGCAGATCGGTGTGTGCGACCAGGGGCATGGCTGACTTCCCTCAGCCGCCCAGGACCGAGGCCACGAGCCTCACGAAATCGCTCTCGTCGCGCACCTTGGCCACATCCGCCACGTCCACCGTATAGCCGTAGCGGTCGGCGATGGCCTGATAGCGCGGCAGCCGCGATTTGAACAGGTACGGAAACACCCAGCTCACGAATTCGTCGGGCGGCATGGCCTCGACCGCAGGATAGCCCTTGTCCTTCAGAAAAACCGGCAGGTGTTCGTCCAGGAAAGCCTCCCGGTAATACAACGGTTTCGGATCGCGGGCGGCGCGTTCAACCAGCATCTGCTCCAATTCCGGGCTGGTGCGGATGTACAGGATCAGCGTGGTTTCCGCCAGCGCTTCCAGGGTTTCCGGATCGTCCAGCTCGCACACGCTGCCGCCGGCATCGTTGATGAAATGCTGGTAGCCGTAAATCTCGCGCACCTTGTCGATGAATTCCGGTACGTCGCGCATCGCCGCGATCTCGGCCTGGCGGTGCAGCGCCTGGCGCCGCTTGAATTCCTTCAGCGGCAGGCCGCCCCGGTCCGGATCGCCCAGTTTGCCCAGGAAGGACGAGATCGGGGCGAGGTTGTCGACGGTGATGTTGCTGCAGATGTAGATCGAATCCGACATCAGCAGATCGCGCAGGAACGGCACGTCCATGGCCTGGCGCTTGATGTTGTCCAGGATCGGCTCGTCCAGATAGCGGGTGCCGATCCTGTAGTCGCCGGAATAATGGAACCAGGTCCGCTTCGGCAGCCTGTTGGCCAGCGTGGTCTTGCCGGTACCGGACATGCCGAGCAGGGTGATCTTCTTGCGGTCCCAGTCCAGGAATTCTTGGGGGGTCAAACGCATGGAGTGCTATCGGTCTTCGCGGTTGATCATGTGGTGGGCGGTGCGTGCCAGCGCTTCGTACAGCGCCTCACGGAACGGGCTGTCCATCGGGATGTCGTCGAGCGCCCTGCGCATGCACAGCAGCCACTGATCGCGCTCGGGCACCCCGATCGAAAAAGGGAAATGCCGCGCCCGCAAACGCGGATGGCCGAACTCCTGCATGAACAGGTCCGGGCCGCCCAGCCAGCCCGAGAGGAACTTGAACAACTTGGATTTGGCGCCCGACAGGTCATCGGCATGCATCGCCCGGATCGGGGCCGCCTCCGGCAGCGTGTCCATGTAGCCGTAGAAGCGTTCGACCAGTTCGTGCAGCACTTCTTCGCCGCCGAGGCGCTGGTAGGGCGTCTGTGTCACGGGTTCCTGCATGGCTGAAACGATCTCACTTGGCGTAAAGCGAATCCCGACGGATCAGTTCGAGCACCGCGTCCGGCATAAGATACTTGGCGCTGCGCCCTTCCCGCAGCATGCGGCGGATCGAAGTGGAGGCGATGGCGAGCTGGGTCACCTCCAGGAAGTAGATCATCCCGTCCGGTTGCGTGGCGAGTTGCGCGGGGTCCGCCACCTGCCGCTCTTCGACGCAATGCTCCAGGTCTTCGACGTATTCGATGTCGTAATCCGGGCGCTGCAGCACCACGATGTGCGCCAACCCGAACAGCCGGCGCCAACGGTGCCAGGCCGGCAGCGCGAGGAACGCGTCCGAGCCCAGGATGAGGCAGAGCGGCTCGTCGCCGATCTCCTTGCGGATCGAGCTCAGGGTGTCGACCATGTACGACGGACCGCTGCGGTCCAACTCGCGGGTATCGAGGGCGAAGCCGCCGTCGGCGTCGGCAAGTGCGGTCTGCAGCAAGCGTAGCCGCGCCTGGACATCGGCCACAGGCGGCGGACGGTGGGGTGGCTGGCGGCAAGGCAGGAAGCGCAGTTCGCGCAGCCCCAAAGCTTCCCGGACCTCCAACGCAGCCCGCAGATGCCCGTAATGGACCGGATCGAAAGTGCCGCCGTAGATGCCGATCATCCTTGCGCCATCTCAAGTTCTGACCTGGCCGTCGCCGAGGACGATGAACTTCTGGGTCGTTAGCCCTTCCAGCCCGACCGGCCCGCGCGCATGGAGCTTATCGGTGCTGATGCCAATCTCCGCCCCCAGGCCGTACTCGAAACCGTCGGCGAAACGCGTCGAGGCGTTCACCATGACCGAAGCCGAATCGACCTCGCGCAAGAAGCGGCGGGCGCGGCCGTAGTCCTCCGTGACGATGGCGTCGGTGTGGCCGGAGCCGTGACGGTGGATGTGCTCGATCGCCTCGTCCAGGCCGGCGACCACGCGGACCGCCAGGATCGGCGCCAGGTATTCCGTGTCCCAGTCCGCCTCGGTCGCCGGAATGCAGCCCGGCACGATGCGGCAGGTTTCGGGGCAGCCCCGCAGTTCGACACCCTTGTCCCGGTAAAGCGCGGCCAGCTCCGGCAGGATCGCCGATGCGACGCCCGCGGCGACCAGCAGGGTTTCCATGGCGTTGCAGACCCCGTAGCGCTGGGTCTTGGCGTTGATCGCGATATTGCGGGCTTTGGCAAGGTCCGCACCGTCGTCGATGTAGACGTGGCAGATGCCGTCCAAATGCTTGATGACCGGAATCCGCGATTCGGCAACGATGCGCTCGATCAGCGAACGCCCGCCGCGCGGCACGATGATGTCGACATATTTGTCCGCCCCCAGCAGCGCGCCGACCGCCGCCCGGTCGGTGGTCTCGACGAGTTGGACCGCATCGGCCGGCAGGCCGCCGGCTTCCAGCCCCTGGCGGATGCAGGCCGCGATGGCCTTGTTGGAGTGGATCGCCTCGGAGCCGCCGCGCAGGATGCAGGCGTTGCCGGACTTCAGGCACAGCCCCGCGGCGTCGGCAGTCACGTTGGGGCGGGATTCGTAGATGATGCCGATGACGCCCAGCGGCACCCGCATCCGTCCGACCTGGATGCCGGATGGCCGGTAGGTCAAACCGCTGATTTCGCCGACCGGATCGGGCAGCGCGGCGATCTCCCGGAGGCCCGCGGCCATGGCGGCCACGCGTTTGGCATCGACACCCAGCCGCTCGAGCTGGGCCCGGTCCAGCCCCTTGGCCGCCCCCGCATCGAGGTCCTTGCGGTTCTCCTCGATCAGCCTGCCCGCCGAATTCTCGAGCGCATCGGCGATCGCCAGCAGCGCCCGGTTCTTCGCCGCCGTCTCGGCCCGCCCCAGCACCCGGCCGACTTCACGGGCGCGCCGGGCCAGACCGTCCACATACGCCGCCACGGCCACCGGTTCGGCCGGACGCGGTGCGCTCGCCGCCGTCATTATTCCTTCGGCCCGCTGCGTTCGATCGCCTGGCCCATGCAGGTCATGATGTAGTCGGTCATGCGCAGCGCCGCCTGGTTCGCGGCCTTGACCGATCCGAACAGGTCCTTGTACTCCTCTGCGACTTTCTCGAAATCGCCCGAGCCCCTCACCGAATAGAATTTGGCGTAAGCCGTCAGATACTGCTTGCGCCTCGGGTCCCCCGGAAAGCCGGGCAGATCGTTCGTCAGATCGTTGACCACGCAGTCCGCGATTTCACCCGGATCGAGCTTGTAGTCCTTGAGATCGCTGTCGTCCTGGAGCTTGGCCAGCAATGCTTCGCGCAGATCGCCCTGTTCCTTGGCCGCGCAGGCAGTCAGCAGCGCGAGCAATAGAACCAATGAGAATTTCCCCTTCATGGAATCAACCGTTTGATGATAATAATGCCGAGTCGGCCGGTCGCCGTCATCGGTCTGGATTGTACTCGCAACTCGGATATACGAGGCGTCAAGATAGAAATGATACAGCGAATCCAACCCTTTTGCGGCATGGATCGGCACCGGCGCTCGCCGCCCCCGACGAGCATCCTATAAATGTCCAATGGCTTACACGTCTTGAGGCTATTCTGGGTCAGAGCCACGGCACTGCGGTAAGAACGTATAAGGTGCAGAAGATGACGGATTGCTACGCGCTTTCGCCGATGCAGGGAAACATGCTCTCGGCGACGCTGTTCGATCAGCGGGAAGGTACCTACATCCAGCAATTGGTCTTGCGAACCAGCGAAAATCTCGACGAAGCCGCTTACCGGGAGGCCTGGACCCGCCTGGTCGCCAGGCATGACATCCTGCGGACGGCGTTCGTCTGGCGAAACCTGGAGGCGCCGCTGCAACGGGTCGAGCCCGCGGTGACGATGCCCTGGGCCGACTTCGACTGGCGCGGTCTGGCGCGGGCGGAACAGGAGAGCCGGTTCGACGCTTTCCTCGCCGAGGACAGGCTGCACGGCTTCGACATGGCCGAGGCGCCTCTGCACCGCCTGAGTTTGATTCGCATCGCCGGGGACGAACACTGGGCGGTCTGGACCTACCACCACGCGCTGCTGGATGGACGGGCGCGGCTCATCATCATGGAAGAGCTGTTCCTGATCTACCAGGCACTGCGGGACGACCACGAGCCGGAGCTGCCGCCGGCGACGCCGTACCGCGGCTACATCGACTGGCTGGACTCCGTCGACTTCGCGGCGAGTGAAGACTACTGGCGTGGTCTGCTGGCGGATTCCGAAGAACCCAACCGCGTCCTGAGCGCCCTGCCCGAGCCGCGGCCCTTGTCGCCCGCCCACACCGGCGGACTGGTTCAAGCCTGGGCGCCTCCGGCCCTTTATGAGGCGCTCCAGGAACTCGCGAAGAAGCAGGACGTCACGCTCAACACCCTGGTCCAGGCCGCCTGGGCCCTGCTGATTGCACGCCACAGCGGGCTCGACGATGTGGTGTTCGGCGCCACGCGTTCCTGCCGTAAATCCGTGCCGGCGGGCGAGGCCATCGTCGGGCCGATCATCAACACCACGCCGGTGCGCCTGAAGGCAGACCCCGCCAAGTCCGTCGCCGAATTCATCCGCGAGCTTCGGCGCCAGCACCTGAGCGTGCGCGACCACGAGCACACGCCGACGGCCCGTATCCACGCCTGGAGCGGCCTGCCGGCCGGGATGCCGTTGTTCACCACCATCGTGGTCTTCGAGAACTACCACGTGGTGAAGTCCCGGGGCGGCGACTGGGACAAGCGCCGCTTCGAACTGAAGGAACAGACCGACCACCTCATCCTGGCGGGCTACCTCGCCGACGGCCTGCTGCTCAAGATCGAATTCGACCGCCGCCTGTTCGAGGACGACACCGTCGAGCGCATGCTGCAACAACTGCTGACGATCCTCGAGAGCCTGGCGGCCTGCGCCGACGGCAAACTCGCAGACCTGCGCAGCCTCCCGGACGGCGAACTGCACCGGCTGCTGGTGGAGTGGAACGACACCGGCACCCGCTACCCCGAAGTCACCCTGGGCGAACTCTTCTCCGCGCAGGCGCGCCGCACGCCGGACGCCATCGCGGTCCAAAGCGGAAACCAGCGCCTGAGCTACGGCGAACTGGAACGGCGCTCGAACCGGTTGGCGGCCCTTTTGCTGAGCAAAGGCGCGGGTCCCGGTTCCGTGGTCGCCCTGCTGCTCGACCGCAGTTGCGAACTGGCGGTCGGCCTCCTCGGCGTACTGAAGGCCGGTGGCGCCTACCTGCCGCTGGATCCCGCCTATCCCGAAGACCGGCTCGCCTACATGCTCGAGGACTCGGGCGCGCGGATCGTGCTGACCCGGACCGCCCTGGCCGATGCCCTTCGCCATCCCGGCGTCGAACTGCTGCGGCTGGACACCGGCTGGGAATCCGACCCCGCCGGCTCGGACGAAGCTCCCCCGTGCTGCGCGAAGCCGGACCACCTCGCCTATCTGATGTATACCTCCGGTTCGACGGGCCTGCCGAAGGGCGTGATGGTCCCGCACCGCGGCGTCGTCAACCTGTGTGGGGCGATGCAGCGCCGCTATGGACTCGGCCCGCACGACCGCGTCCTGCAGTACGCCTCCATCAGTTTTGACATCTGCGTGGAGGAGATTTACCCGACCTGGCATGCCGGCGGCACGGTCGTGTTCCGCGACGAGACCCAGGGCCATTCGGTCCACGAGTTCCTGGACTGGGCCGCCCACGAAGGCATCACCGTGTTCAACCTTCCTACCGCGTTCTGGAACGAACTGGTACGGGGACTCGGCACGAGCGGCGCAGGTCTGCCCGACAGCCTGCGATTGACCGTGGTCGGCGGGGAAAAGGCCTCCCGCGCCATGCTGGAGGCCTGGAACCGCCTGCCCGGCGCAGCCCGCGTTGCCTGGCTCAACACCTACGGGCCGACCGAAACGACGGTCACCGCGACCGTCTACCAGCCGCCGCAGTTCTCCCCTGCCGGCCCGCCGGCCACCGATCCGCCGATCGGCCGGCCCATCGACAACGTCCGCCTGTACGTGCTCGACCGCCATCTGCAACCGGCGCCTATCGGGGTGCCGGGCGAGCTGTACATCGGCGGCGCCGGCGTGGCGAAAGGCTATCGGCGGCGTCCCGAACTCACCGCCGCGGCCTTTGTCCCCGATCCGTTCGCCGGCGCCCCCGAGGCCCGGATGTACCGCACAGGCGACCTAGTGCGTTACGGCGCCGACGGCCAGTTGTCTTTCGTGGGGCGCAACGACAACCAGGTCAAGATCAGCGGCTTCCGGGTCGAACCGGGCGCAATCGAAGCGGCGATCGAGCGTTATGACGGCGTGGCCCAGGCCGCGGTGAAGGCCGTCGAAGCGCCGGGCGGGAAATATCTCGCCGCCTACGTCGTTCCGGCGCCGGGCGGCCGGTTCGACGCCAAGGACCTGGAAACCTTCCTGCGGGACACCCTGCCGGAGCACAAAATCCCCCGGGTGTTCCTAGCCTTGGCGGAATTCCCGCTCACACCGGGCGGCAAGCTGGACCGCAAGGCCCTGCCCGATCCTGCAGCGCCCTCCCCCTCAGCCGGCGGCGCCGAAGTTCCCCGCAGCGGCAGCGAGAGGAAACTCGCCGCGATCTTCGAGGAGCTTTTCCCGGCACGCTCGATCGGCCTCCGGGACAACTTCTTCGCCATCGGCGGCGATTCGCTGCGGGCCTTCCAACTGCTCACGCGCATCGAACTCGCCTGCGGCCAACGGCTTTCGTTCGCCGCCCTGGCGAGGGCCGCCACGGTCGAACAACTGGCAGCACTGATCGACGGCGGGGGCGATGCGGAGACTCCGAACACCCACATCGTTCCCTTGAGCCTGGAGGCCGCCCAGGGGCCTGCGCTTTTCCTCGTCCACGGCGTGGGCGGCAGCGTGCACTGGTATCACGCCCTGGCCGAATCGCTGAAAGCCGACTTCAACCTCTACGGCATCCAGTCGCCCGGCATGGACGAAGGCGAGGACGCCCTGATCGGCGCCGACGTCGAAAGTCTGGCCCGCCTCTACATCTCGGAAATCAAGGCCGTCCAGGCGCAGGGGCCGTATTGGATCGGCGGCCACTCCATGGGGGGCATCATCGCCTTCGAGATGGCCCGTCAGTTCCACGCACTGGGAGACGAGGTCGCGCTGGTGGCGAATTTCGACAACTGGAACCGCGCGGCGGACGCCCCCGGTTTCGGCACCAAGCTGCTGCGTCTCGCCGTCCATTTCGTGAAACTCGGCACCGCGGACAAGCTGCGGTTCCTGCGCGATAAGATGCAGTGGGCGAAACAGTGCCTCAGCGCGCGCTTGGCACCCGGCCGGGCCGACGCCCGTCCGCTGGAGGAAATGAAAGCCGCTAACGTCAAGGCCGCCTACCGCTACCTGCCCGGCTTCTATCCCGGCACCCTCACGCTGTTCCGGGCCCGCCAGCAGGCCGCCACCGCCCTGGACGATCCGCTGCTCGGCTGGAACGGACTGGCGGAGGAAATCGACGTCGTGGAAGTACCCGGCAATCATTACACCCTGCTCGGCGAACCGCACGTCCGCACGCTGGCCGACGAACTGAGGCGCCGGGCGCGGCCCCTGGGGAGCAGCGGGCGCTGACCCCGCATCCCCACCTCGCCGGAAATCATGCCGTTCAGCCATTCCTACCCGTTCGATCCGACCTACGGGTTTTCCCTCGACCAGCTGCTCCGGGTGGAACCGCCCGACCCGCCGGAAGACTTCGCCGCCTTCTGGTCGGCGAGGTATGACAATGCGAGAACCGTGGCTCCCCGGCCGGAACTCCGCCGCTGCGGCTGGAGCCATCCGCGCTTTCAGACATTCGACCTCACCTACCGCTCGACCGGCTCGATCGACATCGGCGGCTGGGCGCTGATCCCGGCGCACGGCCGGATCAACCGGGGCTTCGTGGTCGGCCACGGCTACGGTGGCCGCGGCGGTCCCGATCTCGATCTCCCGTTCGACGACGCCGCCGTCCTGTTTCCCTGCTTCCGCGGCCTCTCCCGCAGCCGCTGTTCCGGCATTCCCGACGCTCCGGACCGGCATGTGCTGTGCGGAATCGAGGATCGCGACCGCTACGTCCTCGGCGGCTGCGTGGACGACCTCTGGCTGGCCGTCAGTGCCCTGCTCGAACTGTTTCCCGAGGTCGAAGGCCGCGTGGGCTACCTCGGCATCAGCTTCGGCGGCGGCATCGGCGCCCTGAGCCTGCCGTGGGAGCCGCGCATCCGCAGGGCCCATCTCAACGTGCCGACCTTCGGCCACCAGCCGCTGCGGCTGACGCTGCCGACGGTCGGCAGCGGGGAATCGGTCCGGCGCTATCAAGCCACCCACGGTAACGTGACGGCAACCTTGGCCTATTACGATGCCGCCATCGCCGCGCGCTTCACCGGCATCCCGGTGCACGTCGCCGCCGCCCTGTTCGATCCGGCGGTCGCGCCGCCCGGCCAGTTCGCCGTCTACAACGCGCTCGCCGGGCCGAAAGAGCTGTTTGTGCTGGACGCGGGACATTTCGACTATCCGCGCAAGCCCGAACAGGACCGATCGTTGTCCGCCGCCATTGCGGCATTTTTCGAGCCGCTATGAACCGGGAATATCACCGCTGGTACACCGAACGCCTGGGCCGCAACATGGAACTGCTCGTGATCGGCCATGCCGGCGCAAAAGTGCTGGTCTTCCCGACCCGTGACGGACGCTTCCACGAGTACGAAGACCTCCGGCTGGTGGAAAGCCTGCGGCACAAGATCGAGGCCGGCCACCTGCAGCTGTTCTGCCTGGACAGCATCGACCACGAAGCCCTCTATTGCTTCTGGCGCCATCCGGCCGAGCGCATCCGGCGCCACGTCCAGTTCGAGGAATACATCCTGAACGAAGTGTTCCCGCTGATGGCCGCCAGGAACCCGCATCCCTGCACCATCGCGCACGGCTGCAGCCTGGGCGCGTACCACGCCGTCAACATCGCCTTCCGCCACCCCCACCTGTTCCGCAAGGTGGCCGCCTTCTCCGGCCGCTACGATCTGACGCTTGGCGTGGAACACTTCCGCGACCTGTTCGACGGCTATTACGACGACACCATCTACTACCACACCCCCTCGCATTTTCTCCCCAACCTGGAATGCCCTTGGCGGCTCGAATCGCTGCGGCGCATGGACATCGTGCTCGTGGTGGGCTGCGACGACCCCTTTCTGGGCAACAACCGCGACCTGAGCCGGATTCTGTGGTCCAAGGGCATCCCCCATGCCCTCCATACCTGGGACGGGCGCGCTCACCAGGGTCATGCCTGGCGGAAGATGGCGCCGCTGTACGTCTAAGCAGGGAATGTTTCCAACTGGTGTCTGCCCTGTTCGATTCGGGCATTGAGCAGGCCGGCTGATGTGGCATCTGTTCTCGTAAAGGGACCGCCCCCCGGCCGGTAGCTCAACACGCCGAAGACAGCTCGCGACCCGTTGCCGCCAGTCAATCGGAAGGGTCGAATGGGTGGTTTTCGGTCACTAAGGTATGGGTTATCCAGAATAGCGGACGCCGAATCTGCTGGTGATGCTGGTGGGCAGATGCGGTCTAGCTAGGTATTCCAGATTGGACGCATCACGATACTACGAAGAGGGCATCAACCTATGTCAATGGTCGCTGGCCAGCGGCTATTGAGCGAACCGGCGGCTCCGGTGGGCCGGATTCACCGGATGAAGGATGGGGGCGGAAAGACTCAGTGGTTGTCCGGTGGACGGTTCGGGTATCATTATTTCATAGTAAAGCTCGATTGCATGATGGACCCCTTACCGCTGGAAGTCAGATAGACAGAAGGATAGAGCAGGCAACTCAAAGCATGTTGCCGGGCGGCATGATGAGAATGACCGGAAGCTATACGGAAACAATTTAATCAATTGTTATGCATAGCATCGAAATCACCCTGGATGTATTCAAAAAACCCGATGGCACCTGGAAACAGTGCAAATAGATTCGATGCCCGCCTTGGACTCGGCCTCGCAGTACTGGTCACCAGTAACTTGCTGTTCATTGTTCCTTTCCTCATTCAGGAACATTGGCCGGGATGGCTTAAAGCCGTGGCCGGCTCCATGCTTCTCGCGCCGGATATTGGAACCCTGGCGGCGGTCGCAATCATGGGCAAGGAGAACTTCGAGCGCATAGTGTCCACCGCGAAACGCTGGCTTGCCAGCAACAAGCCCGCTGGTAACGTCGGGCCAGTCCGTCATTTCATCGGGCTGGTCCTATTTCTATCGCCACTGGTCGTAACTTATGTCCAAGGCTATGCCCCTGAATGGCTTCCAGACCGTTCGCCTTGGAGGCTCTACACGAACATTGCCAGCGACCTGGTATTCATTACTAGCCTCTTCGTACTGGGCGGCGATTTTTGGGACAAACTCCGAGCCTTATTCGTACGCGAAGCCCGTGCGGTGTTTCCGGAAACGGCGCAGGTGGAAAGTCAACCGCTATAATAGGCCAGCGCGGGGCCGGCCGGACATCAAACCCCGCCGAATCAGCGCGGCGCCGTTCCGCCGCAAGTGATCCGGCGTTGTCTTAATTCATCGAGGCAAACCCCCAGGCATTGCCGGGGGTAATCTAACTTATTATTATTGCGCCAGCGGCAATAAGTAATTCCCATGACAACTCCCCTTCCCACCCATCGCCCTTCAACCCATCTAGCCTACCAGAAATACCGCCCTGATATCGACGGCTTACGCGCAGTTGCGGTGTTTGCTGTCGTTGGTTTTCACGCCTTTCCCGATTTCCTCAAAGGTGGATTCATCGGTGTTGATATATTTTTTGTCATCTCAGGTTTTCTCATCTCTAATATAATCCTCAGCAGTCTCGAACAGGAGCGGTTCAGCTTTACCGAGTTCTATGGACGTCGTATCCGTCGCATATTTCCTGCATTAAGTACGGTGTTGATGACTTCTTTTGCATTTGGCTGGTTTGTACTGCTGGCCGACGAGTATAAGCAACTCGGAAAGCACGTGGCTGGCTCGGCAGGATTCATTTCCAATTTTATTCTATGGCAGGAGAGCGGCTATTTCGATAACGCAGGGACGACGAAGCCTTTACTTCGCTTATGGAGTCTTGGAGTCGAAGAACAATTCTACCTCGCCTGGCCGTTCCTACTCTGGCTGGCATGGAAATATCGTTTCAACTTCCTGGCAACAACTATTGGGATTATAGTCGTTTCTTTTCTGGTGAACATGACGACATATCGCAGCGATGCCGTAGGAGATTTCTATTCGCCACAAACACGGTTTTGGGAGCTCCTCACGGGCTCCATCCTAGCTTATTCCATTCAGCATAAGGGTTGGCTTTCGGGTAACTCCAGGCAACTTCTAGGCATCTTGGCAGGCAAAGTTAATTCCGTATGGCACGCTGATCAAAATACCATCCAAACCAGGACTCTCCAATCAGTACTGGGCATACTTATCATTGGCACGGGGATATTTGCTATATCCAAAGAAGATAACTTCCCAGGGTTTTTGGCTACGGTGCCGGTCGCCGGTGCCGCATCGATTATCGCGGCCGGGCCTCATGCATGGGTAAACCGCGCCATACTATCAAAGAGGTTGATCGTCTGGTTCGGACTGATCAGCTACCCGCTATATTTATGGCATTGGCCGCTCTTATCGTTCGCGAACCTCGTTGAAGGTGAAACCCCCAGCCACTCCGTTCGCATCGCCGCAGTGTTATGCTCAATAGTACTCGCTTGGGCGACATACCAAGCAATTGAGAAGCCGATTCGCTCTGGGAAACATGGTAAGCCGGCAGCTATTTCCTTGTTTATACTGATGACGCTTATCGGGTCTCTTGGATACGGCGCGTACGAAAAAAACGGGCTGCCTGATAGATTCTTTGCCGAACAACACAATAAGATTTCTGAAGCTATCGATGACTGGGAGTGGCCAAACGGCCTGAAAAAAATTGAAGCCGATGGCTTGACTCTTTATGGAAACTCCACCCAGCCCGCCCAAATGATTATCGTTGGAGATTCGCACGTCATGCAATTCAGTCCCAAAGTAGCGCATGCCAGCGAACAGGGACAGATTCCGCCTGTATTATTCATGGCTGACATAGGCTGTCCCGTAGTTCCTTTTGTTTTTGACGATGCAATACACCAGCATTGCAGGAGTTTCGTAGAGAAATTTCTGGAGCTGCTAAAAAAATCGCCGGATATCAAGAAGATCGTCATTGGCGGGTGCTGGAATTGCTACTTCATCGACCAAACCCGCACAAAAAGGCTTAAAAACGATCCGCAGGATTTCTACTATCAGAAGGACGGTGACAAGGTGTTATTCCGAGGCCAGGACGGCAGGAGGCTGGCTCTGGCGTCCCTTAAGGAGCTGCTCACCGAACTTTCGAGAGGCTACTCTGTTTATTTGCTGCTGGACAACCCAAATGGACACTTCTTTAATCCGCGTAAAATGCTTAAGAACAGGCTCGACATTGGACGGAATTCGGAGGGAAATGTCATGACCCTTCCCCAGGAGCAGATCGACCTGAACAATGAGTTACGCATGATTGCTCTCGAATCGGGGGCTCAGGTTATCGATCAAGTCTCAAGCCTATGCCCGGACTATAGATGTTCACGGCTCGACAAGGATGGCCGCCCCATCTACAAGGATGAAAACCACTTGCGCTCCAGGTTTGTTATCGAAAACAGAAGCCCTATAGATGCCGCTTTATCGCCATAGCTGAAGCTCGGAGTTCGAGTTGAGTATTCTGCCTAACCCTTCTATGCGCCAGGATATACGGAATCTCGAGAAAGAGGACTCCCTATTCTAGGCAAGCGGATTATCCGGGCCGCGCCCACCACAGGGCTGTTCAATGCTGAAAAATTGATGTAAGACACTTAATGCTTAGTATGCACCAACGCCCCAGATCTCGGAAAAAGGTTTGCATTGCTAAAAGACCTCGTCGCATAAACGGTAACCGATACCGGCTTCGGTCAACAAATAGCGGGGCCGGGCTGGATCTGCTTCGATCTTGTGACGGAGTTGTCCCATGTAAATTCGTAAATAATGACTATGTTCTACAAAGGAAGGCCCCCAGACCTTTTCGAGCAATTGTCTGTGAGTAACCACGAGCCCGGCGTTGCGCGCCAGTACGCAGAGCAAGCGGAACTCGATAGGCGTTAGGTGAATTTCCTCCACACCCACGAAAACCCTGCGTTTCGTCAACTCTATTTTCAGCTCGCCGACGTGGAGAAACTCCTGAGAACCACCGGGCATTCTTGCAATGCGTCTAAGCAGGGCTTTAATGCGAGACACGAGTTCGGCCGCATTGAACGGCTTAATCAGGTAATCGTCGGCTCCATTGTCCAGCGCTTGGGTAATATCGTTTTCCTGATTACGGGCAGAGAGAACGATGATGGGCATATCAGACCACTTGCGCAAACGACGGATGACATCCTGACCATCCATGTCTGGTAAGCCCAGATCCAGTATCAACAGGCTTGGCTGTCGATTACGGGCAGCGATCAACCCGTCCCGGCCATTAGCAGTAGCAAATACCGAATAGTCTTGGGCTTCCAAAGTGGTGTTCAACAACTGTCGAAACTGTGGGTCGTCTTCGACGACTAATAGCAAGGGGGCGGGTTGTATCATCGTCAGCCTCTCTCTTCCGGCGTAATGGTGGGAGCATGTTCCGGAATGGGAAGACGCAGCTTAAACACCGCGCCGCCCCCATCGCGGTTACTCATCTCGATCATGCCGCCGTGGGCCTCCACGATAGAGCGGCAGATGGATAAACCCAAGCCAACCCCGCTCTGTGCAGTTTCTGCGTGCACGCGAAAAAACTTATTGAAAATTTTTTGCTGCATGCTGTCAGGAACTCCAGCACCCCGATCTACGATGGATATGAATAAGCCGAGGGGCGTTGTTTGCAACTCTATGTCGATGGGCAAGCCTGCAGGGGAATATTTGTCGGCGTTGTCCAACAGATTGACCAAGACCTGCTGCAGCAGGACGGCATCGACATAGATCAGCGCCTGACCATCTTTCATATTCAAATTGATTGACCGACCTTTAAGTCGTTTGTCGAGTCGGCGTAATGCGCTGCCGATGATTTCCTCGGGGGCGTACCATTGTCGATTGAGGACGACTTCACCGGCCTCCAGTCTCGCCATTGCCAGTATTTTGGTGGTCAGGTCCGACATACGCTGGGCTTCCTCACTGATGGCGGCCACCAATTTTTTCCTGTGGGCATCGTCCAAACGCTCCCCATCCGCTTCTAGCGTCGTGGCCGCCGTGACGATTGTGGCAAGGGGCGTTCTCAAATCGTGGGAGATACTGCTGAGCAAGGAGTTCCGCAGGGTTTCCGCCTCTATCTTCAAGGTTGCATCTTGGGCTTGCTCAGCCAGACGAGCCCTTTCGAGGGTATGAACGATCTGGTTAAGAAACGTGTCCAGGAGTTGGCGTTGTTCCGGTGCCGAAATCTGCGGCAAATCGACAGCTTCCAGTGCGAGAACGCCAAGAGGTCCCGTCGATCCGTTGAGGGGCACGTATAACGCAGTGACATTAGCGACCGGATCAGTCCCATAGCCGGTTATCTGGCCTTTCTGAAATGCCGATTGAGCCCTGTCCAAATCGGCTCCCTGCAGAGAGATCTCCAATGGAGGTTCGCCGGGATAACCGATGAGCCCATTGTGGTCAGGAAACAGCAATGTGTTTCGACTGCCGAACTCAGAATAGACATGACGTACGCCGATTTCTACTATTTCGCTTTCGAGCTGCGCCTCCGCCAATTCCTTACTCAGTCGGTAAAGAGCCGATGCTCGATGTTCGCGCTGTTCTGCCTCCCGTTTCTGGAAACGGATTGTTTGAGCCAGCTTGCTGGTGACAGCGCCGACCAATATTGTCACTGCGAGTCCTGCCAAATTTTCCCGATCGGCGATCGCAAAGGAAAAGATGGGAGGTGCGAAGAAAAAAGCAAAGGACGCGGCGTTGATCAAGGACGCCAATATGGACGGCCAGAAGCCGAAGCGAATAGCGACGAAAAATACCCCCAGCAAATCGAACATCAGGATGTTACTTGAGGTGAGCCACTGACGGAACAGCCAATCGAGGAGAGTCAATATCAAGGGAACGACGACCCCCCAAAACCAAGGCCAATAGCCGTACCTAGCTCTACTAACACCGGTACAATTACCGTTTGATTTACTGTCCTGGCTCATCATTATCGAAGCGCTGAACACCTAATATTGGGCCTGTAACGGATGATGTCGTTCCCTTTTTTCATCCAATTCATTGGGATGCAACAAAGGCCTTGCTCAACTTTTCTCTGACACTGTCGGAGCCATCATAGAGGCAAGACTGCATCAATTTCCAGTTGCGTTGGCACCCGATTTTCAAAGCGGGAAAAGCCCAAAAATTTGAAAAGCGGCTTAACCGTCAGATCATAATAACCACTAGAACGTTCATAGACCAGGTGGGCAATGTCCAGCATTACTGCAATCTCCGCCTATACAGGCAGCCAATCGGCTGTCTCTTGCTGATTGATATGAGAGATCTCCGAATCAGCCCGGTAATTGGATAGCATAGCGTCGATCTCAGTGAGGGAGGCTGTCACCTGCTGCTTGATCTCTTCTAGGGAGGCTTGACCATCGTCGAGCACGAGCTTGATATGGTAGGTGGTGTCTTGTGCTTCGCCAGAAATTTCGGCTTCGGTGGGCGACTGACTACAGCCCGACAGCGCCAAGATCATCAACAACGGAGCAGTCATCCAAAACCTGTTCATGTGCGGCGATCTCAGGTGTGAACGCATAGTCAAAACATGCCGCCGTTAACGGAAAACAGCGCCAGAATACTGGCAAAAAACCCTAACAAAATGGCTGGCAACCAGCGAAAATGAAACGAGAAGGTATAACCTTCGCCTTCTCCCAGGCTTCCCTTCATTAATCCCAACACATGCAACCCGGGGGCCGAGCCTATCGCCAGTAGACTGCCACCGACGCCCAGTGTGAGAGTGAGTAATAACCATTGCCCAATGGGGAATGGCGGGCGCATATTGAGAACCGCGAACATCAACGTGCCATTGTCAATGGAGGAAGAAGCCAAACCAATAATGATGTTGGCAATTGTGGCACTAATTTCCGTGAACAGAAAATGCGCCATCGCATCTAGATACCCTAAGAAATTGAGGGCACCGACTATCATCATCGCGCCATAAAAGAACAGCAAGGTATCCCAATCCACGCCGGCAATGCACTTGAAAACATCAAATCCTTTTTGTGAATCCAAATAGATTTGCCTTTCATTAGCCTCATAGTCGGTCAGGAAATGGTGCAATTTCTCTGACTTGGTTAAGTAATAGGCGAAGAATTGCAGTATGGCTAAACCAAACATCATGCCTGCTATCGCCGGCATGTCGAGAAAGACATTGGATAGGATAGTGATACTAAAAGTCAGGACGAATATTAAAATAATTCGCTTGCTGCCGCGCTTCAGCATGGGCGTTTCTTTCGGGAAGCTCGGTTTACCCTTCGTCACAGAGAAATGCATGATGGCGGCCGGTACCAGGAAATTGACGATGCAGGGGATCGTCAGGTCGAAGAAATCCGTGAAGTGCAGCATGTTCTGCTGCCAGACGAAGAAGGTGGAAATGCCCCCCAAAGGGCTCATGGTACCGCCCGCGTTAGCTGCAATCACCGCATTCAGGCCTGCAAGACCGACAAACCGGTGCTGACCTTTTCCTATCTCTAAGACGATGTAGCCCATCAGCAGGCCGACCGTCAGACTGCTGATTACTGTAGACAGCACAAAGGCCAAAATGCCGGTAATCCAAAATAACTGCCGATAACTGTATTGCCGATTCGCCAGACCGATGCGCAATGCGTCGAAGATTCCGCGTTCTGTCATGGAGTTCAAGAACGTCATCGACACGGTAATAAACAAAAATAGCTCCGCATAGGCCATCAAATTGGATTGAAAGGCGGGAGTAACATTTTTTGCGGTTCCCGTTTCTACGGAGTAATACACAAATATGATAAACCACATGAGCGCCGATCCCAGCACCATTGGCTTTGCCTTGCTCATTTGATGCAAGTCCTCCGTCATAGCAATGGCATAGGCGAGTACCGTTATTACAATCGCGGCATACCCGACGAAATGATGCTTCAAGTCTATCTGCATTGCCGCCGTTGCTTCTTGTGCGAAACCCAAGCCAGGCATAAGCAAGCCAAAGATAAATATCAGTAGATTACAATAATAAAATCGTTGCGTTGATGTTTTCATTTAGACTCACTGGTATTCTTGGATTTGGCGGTCGCAGCTTTTTTGGAGAAACGCGTTCGACAACGAATTTGTCGAGGAATGTCTCTTTGAAAGCCCTCCACCTTGCGTTGAAAGCGCGTGAGCTAAGCTAAGGCATCTCGGCTAAATTTTTCGTAAAGAAATGTGCTCAGGATAGAAACAGTGCTTTGTCTTTATGCGGTATTTCCAGGCAGACAAAGAACTCGCTCCGTCCATACTGAAACGGGGAGACTCATGAAGATAGAGGACGTTCGTGAACGGCCGATATTGATCAGGGCGAATGGCCGTTGAGGCCGAGGAGGAGTCATTCCCTGCAGCGTCCTGCGGAAATCGCTTCCTGACCGAAAGAAGCCGAAAAATACATGAGCCTCCGGAGGAGGGACACTTCCATCCCGACGTCCATCAACTCAGATGCGATCCTGTGGCGAATGGTAAGCAATCCTTCTGCCCTTAACTTGCCTCCCTCGCGTTTCGATAAACCTTTCCGCGCCGCCGAGGCAATGCAAATCCTGCCTTCGGCAACCAAGCCCTCAAACAAGGCGTGGTCAGAACGGTGCTGACGATGGCCATCAGCACCAGCATGGTGAAGACGTTGCGGGAGATCACGCCGAGGTCGTAGCCCACGTTGAGTACGATCAGCTCCATGAGGCCGCGGGTGTTCATCAAAATCCCGAGTATCGCCGATTCGCTGCGGCTGAGGCCGGACAGGCGGGCGGCGAAGTAAGCGCCGCCGAGCTTGCCGAGGGTGGCCAGCAGGATGATGAGAGCGCACCAGCCCCACAATTGCAGGGTGTCCAGTCCGCCGATCTCGGTGCGCAGGCCGGTGAAGGTGAAGAAGATGGGCAAAAAGAACACCGTCACAAAGTGCCCTACCTTCTCCTTCCAGGCAGCCCGGAGTGCGGGTTCGTCGTGCAGCACGACGCCCATCATGAAGCCGCCGAAGATCGCGAAGATCCCCAGCTTGTAAGTGCACATGCCGGCGAGGAATATCCCGGCCAGCAGCACGCCGAGCAGGTTGCCCGACAACCCGGCTTCGGACTTCTGGAAGCGCCGCACCAGCCACTTCATCGCCGGCCGCACTACGAACCAGCTCAGCACGATGAACGCGGCGACCAGTCCCACTTTGAGCGCGAATTCGGCATGGGAGTATTCGGCGACCGTCAGGGTGGTCACCAGCGCCAGCAGCAACCAGCCGACCACGTCGTTGATCGCCGCAACGCTGATGGCGATGACGCCGAGTTTGTGATCGGTCATGCCGAATTCGATCATGATCCGGCCCAGGATCGGCAGGGCCGTGATCGAGAAGGCGGTGGCAATGAACAGCGACGAGGCGAGGCGGTCGGCCTCGGGGGAAAGCAGCGGTGCGGTCTGATAGCCGAACCCCAGACCGAGCACGAACGGCAACACCAGGCCGACCAAGGCGACGTTGCGGACCGCGCGGCGGTTGCGCTGCTCCTTCAGATGCGAGAAATCGAACTCCAGGCCGATCTGGAACATCAGCAGGATCAGGCCGAGCTGCGAGAGTATGGTGAGCGGCTCGGGCGGTGCGGAGCGGAACACGAATTTGAAGATGTCGGGCGAGAGCAGCCCGAACAGGGAGGGACCCAAAACGATGCCGCCGATGATCTCGCCGACCACAGGCGACTGGCCGGCGCGCGAGGCCAGGGCGCCACCGATCCGCCCGATCAGCACGATGACGGCGAGTTGCAGCAGGGTGAAAAACAGCAGGGTTTCGGCCGCGTGGACCGATACGGTAGTTGCGGGGGACGTGCTCATCGTCGTCTTCGGAATGGGGTGATTGCGGATTAAACCAGAAATGAGCAGGCTCGACCGGCTTATCATCAGGCCCGTAAATACACCCCGGATATTTCGGGCGCCATCAAGCCGGTACCTGCCCGGCCTGGGCTCATGCGGCTAGTCGCCGCATCCCGGCAGGAACGACTGCCGTCATGCCGGATCGGATTCCGGCATCCCGATCCCAGGGAGAGGAAGCTGGCCGGACCCGTACGCGCCGAAATCGCCAACGGCAGCCGGCCGCAACAGGGCCGCTTAAATGATCCCACCGTTGATGGAAATGATCTGCCCAGTGATATAGGCGGCCCGTTCGGAGACCAGAAACGCCACCAGATCGGCCACCTCTTCCGGCCGGCCGGCCCGCTTCATGGGCACCAGCCGTTCGACGGCAGCCCGGTCGAACGCGCCTTCCGCCATGCCGGTTTCGATGATGCCCGGCGCCACGGCGTTGACGGTCACGCCCCGGCTGGCCAGTTCCAGCGCCAG
Organism: Methylococcus mesophilus; assembly: GCF_026247885.1. Taxonomy (NCBI): domain Bacteria; kingdom Pseudomonadati; phylum Pseudomonadota; class Gammaproteobacteria; order Methylococcales; family Methylococcaceae; genus Methylococcus; species Methylococcus mesophilus. Next base: position 1,118,857 of record NZ_CP110921.1, read on the forward strand.
CGACTTAGTCGCAGAGTGCAACGCGCCCTTGGCGGCGGAATAGTTGACCTGGCCGCGGTTGCCGGTCAGCGCCGCCACCGAGGAGATGTTGACGATCCGGCCCCAGCGCTCGCGGATCATCGGCATGACCAGTGGCTGGGTGAGGTTGAAGAAGCCGTTCAGCGAGACGTCGATGACCCGGTGCCATTGTTCGGCCCGCATGGCGGGAAAGACGGCGTCGTCGTGGATGCCGGCATTGTTCACCAGCACCTGGATGGGCCGTTCGGCGCACATCGTCTCGATGGCCGTGGCGGCCGCCGCCGCGTCGCAAACATCGAAACCGATCGCCTCCGCACTGCCGCTGCCGGCACGGATGGCATCCACGACCTGCTCCGCGGACTCCCGATTGCCGTGGTAATGCACCCAGACGTGCAAGCCATCGAGCGCTAACCTCCGGCAGATCGCCGCGCCGATACCACCGCTGCCGCCACTGACCAGGGCCTGCCTCATGGTTTCGCTCCTCCTTTACCCGCTTCCGCGTCCAGCCGCACCGCCAGCCGCCCGGTCAGCAGCTCACGGCCATCCGACGCCAGCAGACGGAATTGATAGAGCGCATCGTTGCCCTCGCCGGTGAGGCGTTCCGCCTCGACCACGAGATCGCCGCCCAGCGTGTCCAGCCGGCGTACTTTGAATTCGACATTGCGCACGCTGACCAGGAAGCCGCTGCGCGGCGCTTCTTCGTGTCCGTCCGCGCGCAATGCGCCATGCACGGCGGTAGCCTGGGCCGCATATTCGATCCCGCAGACCGCCGACAACCGGCCATCCGAGCGGAGCGGGTTGTCCGGGCGGAGGTGGCTGGTGGCCAGGCAGCGCAGCCGGTCGGTATCCCAGGCCAGCACGCGGTCCAGCAGACACATCGCACCGGCGTGCGGGATTCGCTGCGCGATCCAGTCGCGGTCTAGCGGCATGGCACAAGCTCCAGTTCCAGCCGCAGCGGATCGAGATAATCGATGACGAGACGGCACGGTTCCGAAAGCACTAAAGCCCGCAGCAAGGGCAGCCCGCGCCCGGCGGGAATGCTGCGCCGCATGGCTTCCAGACCGGCTTCCGGCAGTTCGCTGCAACGCCCCTCGCCCAGATTCAGCGTCAGCCGCGCCAGGCTCCGGGCCGTGGGCTCGGGCGCCAGCGCCAGCGCCAGCGCCAAACCCATGGCCCCGCCGATTTCCCGAACCCGGTTGAGGGGGTAGGGATACGGCACGTCGTAAGCGATGAGCAGACACGGCTGGCGGTCGTGGACGAGCTGCACCATCGATTCGAGGAGCCCCGCACCGAAGCTGGCGTCGAACGCGCACAGGCTGGTCGAGGTCGCCGTGGCGCCGAGGGCGATGCCCCAGTAGCCGGAAGGGGCGTTGTGTACCGAGTTGTGAAACCGCGTGGGGGAAATCTGCCGGTCGTCGGAAGCCAAGGCCTCGCAGATATTGTGGCAGTTATCTCCATCCCCGCCGGAGGAGGCGAATACCGTCGAGAGCGACCTGGGATCGCGGCTGGAAGCCTCCAGCGCCTGCAACCCTGCGGCCAGGGCGAGCTTGATCGGCGTCCCGGCGCGCCGCCGCTCCGCCGCCGGCAGACAGGCCGGCGGCGGCACCGGGGTCAGCGCCGAGGGATCGGCCCGGCCCGTCTCGATCAGCCTCCGGAATTCTTCAGGGCTGGCGAAACCGGGGCCGATTGCGCCCACGCCCTCGATATGGCACTGAAGTAGGGTCATGGCCGTCCGAACACCAGCGAACAGTTGGAGCCGCCGAATCCGAACGAATTCGACAGCACAGCCTCCAGACGCGCATGGCGGCAGAAACGGACATAGTCCAGCCCAAATCCCCGCTCCAATATCCCCGTATTCACTCCCGCGGGCATGAACCCGTGCCGCACCGCCAAGAGGCTGATGACAGCCTCGACGGCCCCAGCCGCCCCCAGGGTGTGGCCGGTCGAGCCCTTGGTGGAACTGCACGCCACCGCATTGCCGAAGACCGCCTGCACGGCCAAGGCCTCCGCCGCGTCGTTGGCGCGGGTGCCGGTGCCGTGCAGATTGACGTAGCCGATCTGCGCCGGCGACAGGCCGGCCGATGCCAATGCCGCGCCGATCGCCGCTTTTGCGCCCAGCCCTTCCGGATGCGGTGCCGACATATGATAAGCATCGCTGCTCTCACCGATGCCGAGCAGATACAGGGCCTCGGGTCCGGCGTCGTCCGGCGTCCGTTGCAGCAGGGCGAAAGCCGCCGCCTCCCCGATCGAGATGCCGTCGCGGCGGGCGTCGAAAGGCCGGCAGGGCCGGGGCGAAAGCAGTTCCAGCGAATTGAACCCGTACAGCGTGGTCAGGCACAGCGAGTCGACGCCGCCGACCACGGCCGCGTCGATCAGCCCCGCATGAATCATGCGGGCGGCATTGCCGAAGACCTTGGCGCTGGACGAGCAGGCGGAAGACACCACCACCGCCGGACCCTCAATGCCGAAATAGTCGCGCACGAAAGCGCCGGCCGAAAAACAGTTGTGGGTCCCGCCGTAGTCGAAATCCGCCGGTAATGCGCCGCTGTCCGGATCGCGCCGGCGGTAGGCCAGCTCCGTCTCCAGCATGCCGGAGGTGCTGGTACCGATGAACACGCCGACGCGGCGCGTCCCGAACCGCCCAACCGCCTCCCGCACCGCGTCCGCGAAACCGTCCTGTTTCAGGCCGAGCAGGGCCAGACGGTTGTTGCGGCAATCGAACGCGGACAAACCGGGAGGAATGACGACCTGGTCGACTCCCGCCGCTTCGCCGACGAAGGTATTCAGGGCGACGGTTTCGAAGCGGCAGGGTATCAGCCCGCATTCACCGTTCGTCAGAGCGTGAAATGTGGACTCCTGTCCGCATCCCAGGGAACTGGTGACGGTGAATGCTGAAATAAGAATTGGAACCACGACAACCAATTAGGGAATAACTGCAAAATTCATGTGCCTGGACGAACGGGGCGAAACCGGGATGAAACACCCGTCATACCAACTCATCTCAAACCGCTTCGAATGAACATCGGCATATTATATGCCATAATTTTCAGTATTTATCCATATCGAACCGATCCGGCATATCAAAGCAGGATTAGAATGGCTACGACATTTGAAAAAAGCCCAATATCACCACGCCGGGACACCAGCCGGGTCCGGTTGGCCGTGGCGCTCATGCTGCTCGCCCTGACTTTCGCAATACATGGCGACGCCCTGTGGATGGGATTCGGCAGAGATGACGGCGGAGGACTGGTCCAGGCGGCGAGACTGAGTCCCGCCGATTATTTTTTCGATCCGCCAACTTCCGCGGCGATTTCGGGCGGCAGCATCAGCCCGTGGCATGCCCTTGTTTACGACGTCAACATTCTGCTGTTCGGGCTGGATTCCCGCTGGCATCATTTCCACCTGGTTCTCGTTCTCTGGCTTACCGCGCTCGCCACCTACTTCCTGCTCCGGTCATGGCTGACTCCGGACTGGTCCCTGCTGGGCACGGCGCTGTTCCTGACAGGCGCGCCAACCCTATATGTAAGCCATGAGGAAATGTCGGGCCATTATTTATACGGTCTGATTTTCTGTATATTGTCAATACAGTGCTTCCTATCCTCTGAAAAACCTCATGGTGGTAAATCCGGTGCCGCTTCGGCCATGTTCTATCTATTGTCCGTCGCGTCCAAGGAAATCTACGTTCCGTTGCCGCTGGTACTCTTGCTGTATCCTGCTGAAAATAGCCGAAGGCGTCTGAAAAAAACCCTGCCACATTGGATCATACTCGCTTGTTACGCGATATGGAGATACCTCGCCTTTGGCGGCAGCTTGGTGGGGCCGAAAGGGCTGGGAGCCCACCCGCCCGACGCCCTCGCGCACTTGGCGGCGATCCCGGACAGGCTGTTCGGCGGCTCGGTTTTCCTGACCGCGGCGGCTTTCGCCTTCACGGTCAGCGGAATCGCAAGGCTGCGAGGCCGGCAATGGCTTTTCCTTCTGGGAATTCTGGCCGCCCTTCTGCTTCCGCTCGTCCCGGTTGCCGTCAACCCCGGTTTATCCGCCCCCAACCGGCTTTTGTACCTGGTATGGTGGGCCGTTTGCGCAGCGTTCTGCTGGAGCGGATTCATGATTCCGGCCCGCCTGCAAAAACCCGCCCTTCTGCTGATGGCCGGTACCTGCGTTTCGTCGACGCTTGCCACAGCCCCATGGAGGCAGGAAATCGAACGCAGCAAACGGATGTGGGCCGAGTATTACGCATTTCCGCAAATGCCGGGAAAAGAGAATAACCTGTACATCCCCAACAACATGGAAGACGGATACTTTGTCATATCGGGAAACGTGAGCGGCATGCTGGAAGCTTCCGTCCGGCTCGGCTTATCACGGGGAGAGCGAGTGAACCTGATCACAGAAAAGCGGGCCATAGCATTGCTGGAAAAATCTTCCGACGTACCGAAAAACTCCTATATATTCGACGCGTCTGCCGCCCGTATCCGCCCGGCGAACGGCGATGGCGAACTGGCGCAATGGAAAAATCAAATTGGAGACGCCGTCGGCATCTACCAGTTCAACGCCATCCCAAGATACGGACTCCGGCTCAACGGGCATGTGGATGGCATAAAGGTGTCTGCGGATCGGATATTCATTTCCGGCTGGGCACCGGAGGGCCAGTTGGCCGTTTCCCTCCCGGCGCGCTGCCACAGCCTGGGGTATGAAATTTCCGAGCGTCCCGACGTGGTCGCGGCGACCGGAAATACGGCCTGGCTGCGCTCGGGTTTCCGCATCGCCTTGACATGCCCCGACGCCGAGGTGGCGCACCTCGCCGCTGCCAATCTCTGCCTGATCGCCGGCGCAAGGAGCTTCCCGGCGGTGTTGGAAAATCCGGGGAACAGCCGTTGCCGCAAATTGGCGGAGGGACACGGAGAAAGCAACATCGTCATGCCCGGTGAACATCTTCCTTCCTTGCCGCCAGCAATACATTAGCAAAGGGCGTTCCTTCGCTCATCGGTATGGCCTCTACGCTGAAACCGAGGTCTTCCAGCAAACTGCGCCAAGCCCGCAACGGGCGGCAGTATAGCGCCGGGAGGCGGTGTCCGCGGAGGAACGTCACCAGCCGGTCGACCCAGAAGCTCGCCAGGAACGGCAGCCCGGCTTCCGCATCCCCTACCCTCAGCAGCAGCACGCCGCCAGGCGTCAAAGCGTTGCGAATTCGGCGCAGCACGGTTTCCTGATCCGGATACGCCATGTAATGCAGCACGTCCAGCACCACCACGGCGTCGGCAATGCCGAAATCGGCAAAGCGTACGTCGCCCTCGACGATTTCGGCCCGCTCCGCCAGCGCCTGTCTGGCCCTGGCGACATCGGCCGGCATCAGCTCTACGCCCCGCACGCCGTCGAGCCGTGGCGGTGGTGCCCAGTCCGGCGGCCAGAGACCCGCCTCATGGAGGGAGCGCGCGGCCAACAGAAGTGAGGCCACGAGCCCCTGGCCGCAACCCAGGTCCAGCAGCCTCGCCCGCTTCGGCAGCAGATTGCGTTCGAACAAAGCAATGAAGACCGGATCGGACTCGAGCTTCCCACGGGCGAAATGCCAGGCGAAACGCCCCGCCCGGCGGTAAGGCGCGGCGGCGGTTTCGACCAACAGCCGTTTGACGGGTTCGATCATGGGCAGGCGGCGCGCAGGGTCACGGGTTTGAGCCGCCGCTCCCGGATGGCATCCAGGAGCGGCGGCAGCACTTCCAGAATGACGGCGCGGCCGCCGTCTGTACGCGCGGCGTTGCCGTCATGCAGCAGCAGGATGTCTCCGGCCCGCAGTTGCCGGGTCAGTGAAGCCAGCACGCGTTGCGGCTGGCGGCGGCGGGTGTCGAAGCCGCGGCGGGTCCAACTGACCAGCGAAAGGTCCAGCCGGGCCAGGACGGGATCGAGCAAGGGGTTGCGCAACCCGGCGGGCGCCCGGAAAAACCGGGGCGGTGTTCCGGAAGCCGCGGTGAGCGCCTCCTGCGCCAGACGCAGTTCGCGCTCGAAGCCGCGCTGCCCGCATAAAGAAAACGTATGGCGATGGCTGTAGCTGTGGTTCTCGAGCGCATGGCCCCGGGCCGCGATCTCCGCGCAAAGCACGGCGTGTTCCCGGACCTTGCGGCCGATGCAGAAAAACGTGGCTTTCGCGCCGTAGGCTTCCAGGATCGCCAGCACCTGCGGCGTCACCTCCGGATCGGGCCCGTCGTCGACGGTGATTGCCACCTCGCCGCGCGCCGCGGCCTCCTCCGGCAAGCGCGTGATGATCGGGCCGAGCACGCGGCTGTGCGGCCACAGCCCCGCCGCCGTCAACAGGATGTGGTTTACGGCGACCGCCCCCAGCGCCCAGGGCCAGTCCTCGGGCCGCCATAGAGCCAGCCCCGCCGCGGCCGCATGGAGACCCACGGACGCCTTGATGCCGACGGACGGCGTCCAGCGCCCGGCTTGCCTTGACTTCATGCCGCGTGCCTCTCGGCCGGTTTCGAATACATCGCCGAAATCACCAGCGCCAGGAAAGTACCCGGCGCCACCATCATGCCGATCGCGCTCAATACCGGCACCGTGGAACCGGCCAGCAGGCCGAACACGGCCACCGTGGCGAGATTCGCCAGGGTGAGCGAGACCAGGGTCCTTCCCGGCCGGGTCCCGGCCATGGCGCCGGCCTGGGCGAGGCGGTCGAAAAACAGGCAATAATTGGAACCGATCGCGACCGCCAGCATCATCCCGATGAGATGCAGCATGGTCAGCCGATGCCCGCCCGCGACCAGCACCGCGGTCACCACGGCCAGCGCGGCGCCGAGCGGGAGACAGACCCGCAGCACCCGCCGCGGCGAACGCAGGGCGAAAGCCAGCAGGAGGACGATCGCCCCGGCTCCGCCGGCGGACAGCCGGGTCGCCTCGCTCAGATAGCGCTGATAGAGGCTGTCGGTCTCCGCTTTCAGATCGAGGAAGACGGCATCCGGAACGTCAGACAAAGCGGCACGGATTCTGGCAGCGTCCACGCCCGGCCCGGACGTTTCCACCGGAGCGCGCAGCGGCAGCAAGGCGGTCCACCCCTGGGTGCCCCGCACCAGCAGCGAATCCACCGCAAGCGCGAAACGCGTCCCCCGCAGGTCCTCGGAGGTCAGCAGCGGCGCCCCGCGGGCGGCGCTCACGTCGGCGAAGAAGTTTTCGAAGCGCTCGGCACGTACCGGCAACCCTTCCACCGCCGCGGCGAAGCGTTCGCGCAACACGTCATTCTCCGGCAAGGCCTCGCGCCGCAGTCCTTGGGTCAGGAGGCTGGGCAGATAGTTGGACGGGCTCTGGAAGCCGGCGATGACGCCTTCCCCGGCCAGTGCCGCGAGACGCGACGACACCCGCTCCGCGGCCTGCAAGGCGGATTCGGCGTCCCGCCCGCCCACCACGACTAGGTAACCCGCGTCCGGCGCACCCAGATCGGCCCTGAGCTCGGCGTCCCGCCGCTGCGCTTCGAGCGGGACCGGACTGAGCGCGCTGAGCTGCTCGTTCCACAAGCTGTCGCGGTGCAGCCACAGGCTCCCGCAGGCCAGCGCTGCCGCCGCCGGCACCAGCCACCGCAACGGGCGCAGCCCGCCTGCGAGGCGAATCAGCACCTCCCCCGTCCGGCTGAGATCGCGAATCCGGAAACCCCGTGGCAACAACCCCGGCAACACCCAGCGGGTGACGGCCGCCGCGGCCAGCAGTCCGGCGATCGAATAGACGCCGAGTTGGGAAAAACCCGGGAAGCCGGACAAGGCCAAAGGCAGCGCGCCGCACACCGAGGTCAAGACCCCCAGGCGGATGGTCGGCCAGTACAGGTCGAACCAGCCCCGGCTCTCCTCCTCCCGCCGTCCCTCGCCGGCCTGGACGAACAGGTAGATGGCGTAATCCACCGCCTCGCCGATGAGCGTCGCGCCAAACCCGAGGGTGATGCCGTAGACCATGCCGAAACCCAGACTCACGGCCGCGATGCCGGCCAGCGCACCGGTCGCCACCGGTACCAGGCCGAGGACCAGCGCCGCCAGCGAGCGGTACGCGGCGAGCAGCAGGATGACCACCACGACCGTGCCGACCGCCGACAAACGGATCGCCTCGCCCTTGATCCGGTCCCGCGCCTCCACGGTGAAAACCGCGGGGCCCGAGAGGATCAAGCGGGCATCCGCCGCCCCCGCCTGCCCGGCAGCCACGGCGAACGCGGCGCGGATCGATGCGAGCGCCCGCTCCTGGGCATCCGTGTCCGAGCCCGCGGCGCGGATTTGGGCGAGCAGCAGCACACGCCGACGGTCCCGCGACACCCACACGCCGCCGGCGGAATCCGGGCGCGCTTCGGCCTCCATGCGATCGAGAATGTCCAACAGTTCGCCCGTCGGATCGTTGGGCAGCAAGGACTTGGTCATCAATCCCGCCGAAGAGGCGAGCCGGTCGATGGAGGCGCGCACAGCCGTGTGCAGGCCCTCCACCGTGAAGCGCTCCGGCGTCACGGAAGGACTCAGCAGGTAACGCTGGCGGAACAGCAGTTGGCGCTCCGGCTCGCGTTCGGCCGCCGCGCCGTTGCTCACCGCCGAAAACGCAGAATCCTGCCGGAGCCGCTCCGCCATGTACCCGGAGATGAGGACACGGGTGGAATCGGTCGCGCCTTCGACGGCGATCAGGACCAGCCGCGAGGCCGGCCCTTCTTTCAACTGGTCGATCAGGAACTGCTCGCTCGCGCTCGGGCGGCTCGGCAGAAAGGCCGACAGATCGGTTGCGAGCCGCATGTGGCCCACCGCAACGGCGAATACGCCGAGCGAAACGAGCCAGGCGACGAGCGGCCAGCGCCGCGTCACGGTCATCGCTGCCGCATCTCCCGGATCGACATCACGGAATAATCGCCGCCGGGCTGATGGATTTCGACCCGGTCGACCAGGCCTTCCGAACCGCCGATGCGGATGTAAGCAACCAGGTCGGCCACCGCCGGTGTCGAAGGCACCAGCAGCAGCGTCCATCGGCGGACGTCGCCGTTGAGCGACAACCGATAGATTTTTTCCAGGGCGGCGCGGTCGCCCATCAACGTGGAGCGGATGCTGCCCACCAGGGCGGCGATTTCGGGGTATTCATCCAGTCCCACACTGCGGCGCTCGCTGCCCCGCTCCAGGCTGAGCCGGTCGCCCTCCAGCACCAGCCGCTCGTTCAAGGGTCGGACCGTCCGCTTCTCCAGCCGGTCCGGCGCGGCGAACGACAGTTCGCCGGAGGACTCTACCGGCTCGGTCAATACCGAGAGGTACTTCTTTTCCACGAACTCGGCTCGACCGGAATGCTTGGCGGCGAGCGCCTCCATGAGCTGGACGATGCCCCAGGGCCCGGCATGCGCCGCCGTGGCGGCGCAGCTCAACATGAAACAGATGGTGGTGACCCCCGAACGAAATCCCATGATTCCTAACCTGCGCGCCCGGTCCGCGCCTGCCCGGCGGCCCAGAAATCGAAGAAATTGAACCAGTTGTAAGGATGCGTGCGGCACAGCGATTCCAGCCGTTCCACGTAGCGGGCCATGGCCGCCCCCAGTACGTCGGACCGGTCGCCGGTCCCGTCGGAGAAGTCCTCGAGCCTTTCGAAATGGAGCTCGTAGCGGTTGCCGCCCAGGTAAATCCCGGCCATCAGCAGGACAGGCCGCTTCATCAATGCCGCCATCCGCAGGGGGCCGGTCGGGAACCGCGCCAGCCCGCCCAGAAACGGCAGTTGCTGGGCGGGCTCGGAACCCAAGCTGCGGTCGCCCAGCATACCGACGATCTTGCCGCGGTCCAGCGCCTCCCGCAGGCGCAGCATCGAGTCCACCCGTCCCAGCGGAATGACCTCGCCGCCGCGGCCGGGAGCGATGGCCGCCAGCATGGCGTTGATCTTGCGGGCATTTTCCTCGTACATCACCATCGCGGGCTCCAGGCCGGGACGCTGTCTGGCCACCGCCCGCAGCACCTCGAAACTGCCGAAGTGCGCGCCGAGCAGGAAAGCGCCCCGCCCTTCCGCCAGCACCCGCTCCATCGCTTCCTCACCGACGATGCGGATGTCGAAACGGCTGAATTGGCCGTTCAGCAGATACACGCGGTCGTGGATGGTCGACGCAAAGCGGAAGAAATGGCGGTAGCAGTCAGCCAGACCCGGAGCACATCCCAGCACCCGGCGCAGAAAGTTCCGTGACGCCCGATGGGCGCTGGGCGCGAACAGCAGGAAATAGACCACGATGAGATGGAGAACCAAGCGCCCGGCGCGCCGTCCCAGGCGCAGCGAAATCCAGGCCATGATCCGCAGGAAGAACATGTTGCTGCGCTCGGGCCGCTCCGCCCAGTGCGGGGCAGCGCCCAGCCCGCGCGGCGAGGATGGATCGTTCATCGGGGGACCAGGGTTCCGCTGGCGACGGTGCGGCCGTTGGAGGCGAGACAGAACTGGACCGCACCCCGTTCGTCCAGCCGGTAATCCAGCGACACCTCGCTGCCGGGCGGGAGCGGGGCCGGGAACTTCGCGGCCGACAGGCGGCAGCCGTAAAGATCGATCGCCAGCACCGGTTCGAGCCGACTCAGGATTTCATCCAGCAAGACTGCGCCAGGCACTACCGGAAACCCCGGAAAGTGGCCGTCGCAGGCCGGATGGTCTGCCGGAATCCGGAACCCGACGGTACCCGCAGCGGCGCTCACGAGGCCTCTCTCAAGCTGTCCGACAACGCATCCAGCGCCTTTCGGGGCAGTTTCCCCGTGGCATTGCGCGGAAGGCTGGCAACCAGATGCAAAGGGCGCGGAAGGAAGGCGGGATCGAGCCGCTGCCGAAGGGCCTGCATCAGGCCTGCATGGGTCAGGTCCGGCGCAACGGCATAGGCCGTCAGTCGGGTCACGGCCCCGGGAGAGTCCTCGTCCGGCATGACGAACACCGCGTCCGCGACACCGGGAATCGAAGCGATCTGGTGATTCAGATACGCCAGGGAGGTGCGTTTGCCCGCGATGTTGACCATGTCGCCGGAACGTCCCAGCCAGACGAAGCGCTGCGGCGACCTCAGCTCCAACACGTCGTCGAGCCGCACTTCGCCGGCCACGTGACCACCGCGCACACGGAAACCGTCCTTCGCCCGGAAAACGGATATCCCCGGAAACGCCTTCCATTCCGGCCCCTCGACGGAACGCCGGGTCGCGAGCTGGCCGGCCTCGGTGCAACCGTAAATTTCCAGCAGCGGCGCGCCAAAACGGGCTTCGGCGGCCTGGGCGAACTGCGGCGCCAGCGGCGCGGTGGCCGAAATCAGCAGGTCGATGTGGGGCAACTCCCCATCGACATTCAGCAGCGCCCGCAGGTGGAAAGGCGTGGTGACCAGGACGGCGGCGCCCGGCAACCGCGCGATTTCCGCGCACACGTCTGCCGGATAGAAGGGGCGCGCGGCGGAAAACGCAGCACCGTTTTGGAGCGGCAGCAGCACCGTGGATTCGAATCCGTACATGTGCTGAGCCGGCACCGTGCCGAGCACGGTGTGGCGGCCTTGCACGATTCCGAGCCGTTCACCCTCGGCGCGGGCGCTACGCACCAGGCTCCCCCAGGTCTTGGCATGCGGCACAGGCGTACCAGTGGAACCCGAGGTGAGGCCGATCGCCGCGATCTGGCCGGCGTCCAGGACCGGAACCCGTTCCACCTCCTGGGGGGCCAAGTCATCCGGATAGAGCCGGATGGGCAGATCGATCTCGCGGGCCGGATCGTCGGTCAGACAGTAGAGTCCGGGAAACGAAGCAGCCAGCTGCCGCACCGTCTCCGGCGTCAAGGTCGGCGGCAGCAGGCTGACCTGGCGGCGCAACAAAGCTGCGGCAAAGACCACGGCGAACCGGTAACGGTCCGCGCAATCGTTCAGCAGATAGGGCTGCTCCGGCAGCGATCCGGCCAGGGCCGCGGCCTCGCCGAGAAATTCTCGGACCGTCGCCGTGCGCCCCTTCGGGTAGGCAACGGCACCGTCCAAGAAAGGATGCGTCAGCAGCGGAAAATCAGCCATGCCCCCGCGTCCGCAGGAATTCATCCCTGTCCCGGTTCTACGACAGCCGCGCCGGGCTTGGGCGGTGCCGTGAACGAGCGGAAACCGGTCAGGATCGAGGCATGTGGGAAATCCGGGAGCACCCGCAAACGGACGCGGTATTCCACCACGAACATTGCCACCGCCAGCGGCAGGTTCACGAAATTGGCGAAAATCGACCAGGCGTCGACGGAAGCCGAGAAAAACAGCAAGAGGGAAACCGCCGCGACGCCGGCGAAAAATGCCGTCCAAGCCACCGTCACGGCACGCGAATACCGCTCCACCTCGGGCGGCAGTGCGCCATGGACCGAGCGCGCCAGCCGGGTACACAACGCCTCACGCCCCGCCAGGAGGGTGCTTCCGAATCCCCAGCCCAGCAGCAGGTTGATGCCGACGTGCTCGGCAAGATAGGCGTAGAGCACCTTGTCGCCCGGCGCCAGCCGGTCCGGAGCCAGCCAAATCAGCGTCAGCAGGCCGGCGCCGCCGCCGAGCAACGGGTAGCGCCAGCGTGACCGCCAGGCGACAGCCGCCGCCGCGATCGCAACCGGAGCAAGGGGGAGCCACGCCGCCAGCGAGCTGCCCGGATGAACGGCCGTGACGTAATGATTGACTGCGGCATACGCCGCCAGAGCGATACCGGCGACGATCCAGGAGAACGGAAGCCGTGCCCGGGCCATCAACGCTCGACGCGGTTGACCGCGATGTGTTGGGAAAGGCTGCGCAGCGAGCCGAAAATACGGACGTTGTCCTCATTGTCCGCCCTCAGCTGGAACCCGTACCGTTTGGAAACGACCAATGCGATCTCCAGGATGTCGATCGAGTCCAGGCCGAGCCCCTCGCGATACAACGGCGCTTCGGGATCAACCGATTCCGGGCGCACGTCCAGGTTCAAGGTTGAGATGACCAGGTCCGCCACCTCGCGCTCGAGCGTCTCGTCCGGGAACGTCATCGCCATCTTTCCGTGATTCAGTGGATAAGACATAAGCTGTTTGAACAAAAAGAGTCGAAATTATAGGGGTTTCTACGGGGATTTTGCATGGCAGCGGCATCACCGCCCGCGGGTATTCCTGGCAAACGTAGCACATGTAATGCCACACCACCTATCGCATCCGGCGCTTCCTCGCCGGAGCGGCAACCCGCCTTCAGCCGCGAAATTTGGCCGGATCCATGCCGTAGGTGCTCAGTTTCAGGTACACCGCCCTCGGCGTCAGTTCCATCGATTCGGCGACCGCATTGACGTTGCCTTTGGCGCACCGCAGCGCCTGTTCCAGATAGGATTGCTCGAGCCGGCCCAGCGTCTGCCGGCGGAGTTCCTTCCAGGACTGCCTCCCCACAGCCGGTTCGAGGTCCGGCAGGGGAATTTCAGTGATTTCCGGCGGCTGGGCGAACAGCACGGCCTTTTCCAGGGTATTTTCCAGTTCACGCACGTTTCCGGGCCAGGTGTAGGCGAGCAGCCTGCCCATGACCTCCGGACTCACCGAATTCACCGACTTCCCGTAACGGCTGCTCAAGCGCCCGAGTATCAGTCCAACCAGGTGAGGCAGATCATCCGGGCGCTGGCGCAACGGCGGAATCGCGATCCTGACCACGTTGAGCCTGTAGTACAGATCCTGACGGAACCGGCCTTCCGCAACGGCCTTTTCGAGGTCACAATTGGTGGCGGAAATGATGCGGGTATCCACCATCAGCGTTTTGTGCCCGCCGACGCGCTCCATTTCGCCTTCCTGGATGACCCGCAGAAGGCGGGTCTGGATGGCCGGCGTCAGCGCATCCACCTCGTCCAGGAACAGCGTGCCGCCATCGGCCCGCTCGAAATAACCGCGGTGAACTTCGACCGCTCCGGTGAAGGCGCCCTTCTCGTGGCCGAACAATACGCTCTCGACGATCCCTTCCGGAATCGCGCCGCAGTTGACCGCGATAAAGGACTGTTGGCAGCGCTCGCTCATGGCGTGGATGGCCCGGGCCACCAGTTCCTTGCCGACGCCGGTCTCACCATGGATCAGCACCGTGGCCGGCGTCGGGGCGACCGTTTCGATCGCCTGCAACACCCCCTGCATGGCCGGCGACTTGGCGACGATGGTCGGGGGCCGGATCGACCCGCGAGATCGGCGGTGTGCATTCATCTGGCACCAGATCCGGTGCATCTGCTCGTCGATGCGTGCCTGCAACTCGTCCATGGCCCGGCGGTCGCCGCCCGATGCCGGCGGCGCGAGGTACTCGACCCCCTCCACCGTCTTGGCTGCCTGGGGGTCCAGGTGGACGTGCACTTCGCAGCAGGCATCGCCCAAGGCAATGCGACTGGCCAGCGTCACTTTGGCATAGCCGAAATTCCGCGCCGCGATCCCGCCGAACACACTGGAAGTCATCCGGCACAGTTGCGGAGAGTTCTTGACGCCTTCGCCGAAAGGGCAGCGCTGGTTCACCAAGCGAATGTAACCGGCTTCCCGTGAAGCCAGCGAAAACTGGCCGCCGATGCGGTTTTTCAGCCCCACGATCAGCTCCGCGTAGCGCTCAGGTTCCATAGCCCCCTCCACCGCGTACTCCTCCCGGAAAGCCTCCTCGAAAAACAGGCCCGCGCTGCGCGCAATCCGGTCGATCAGGCGCTCCGCAGGAGCCAGTCCGGCCTCCTCGCAGACGTGCATCAATTCCAGGACGAAAGTCTGCAGGAACCCGACGGGGGTCAGATCGGAAAAGTTCGTGCCTTGCATGGATGAACTGAAAAACCGTAAGACCGCCCTGGAACGCCAACGTTCCGCAATCTACGACGACGCAAAGCATCTCCCCCCGGAGCGGCGTAAAGCTTACACGTCCGGCATGGATGTGAAAATCAATTTCAGCCATAGAAACTCAACTTCAGTTCAAGACACCACAACAGTTCGTAAGCGAATGATTTTATTTGCGCCCGGGCTTGGCATAGGCCCTGCTATGAAGCTCACGCGCGCACCCGGGCGCGTTGGATGGCCTACCTGCGCCGCTCAAAATCGTTCGTCGTCAACCGTTGGAGAAGTCCCGAGAATGTACATGGAGAGACCACCGCTCGATCCGCTTCCGCCCAGCCCTTATGCGGCTTGGTGCGGCAACCGGAACGGCGATCCCATCCTTGAGGTGCTGAAAGGCGCCCTCCCGCGGGAAAAATGCCATGTGCTGGAATTCGCTGCGGGCAGCGGGATACATGCGCACCATTTTGCGCAGCATTTCAGCCACATCACCTTCCATCCGTCCGACAGTGACGAGCAACTGCTGACCCATATCGAAGAGCGAACCAGGCAAAGCGGCCTCGGCAACGTCGCCCGGCCGCGCCGGCTGGACCTGGCGCAGCCTCACACCTGGCCGGATGGTGAAGAATTCCACGCCATCTATTACATCAATACCGTTCAGGTCGCGCCGGTTTCCATCGCCGACGGGATCATGGAATGCACATCCAGGATACTGGCGAACGACGGCTTCCTTTTCATCTACGGCCCATTCCTGGATCACGGCAGGTTAACGTCCGCTTTCGACAAGGAATTCGACCGTCTGCTGCGGTCGGGAGACGACCGATGGTCCTTGCAAGACGTCGCCGAACTGGACCGCGCCGCGGGCAGGAACGGCATGCGGCTGGACAATGAGATCGATATGCCTTCCAATGATTTTGTCTTGATATACCGCCGGGCTTGATCCCCCTTAAAAAAACCAACCAGAGGAGATAGACACCATGTCGCAGATTCTCAGCGAAGTGCTGGCAGCCAACCAAGGCTATGCATCCACTTTCGACAAAGGCGATTTGCCCATGCCGCCCGGCAGGCGTTTCGCGATTCTGACCTGCATGGACGCGCGCCTCGATCCGGCCAAGTATGCCGGGCTCAGCGAAGGCGACGCCCATGTCATCCGCAATGCCGGCGGGCGCGCCAGTGACGACGCCATCCGCTCGCTGGTCATTTCGTACAAACTGCTGGGCACCCGCGAATGGTTCGTGGTCCACCACACCGACTGCGGCATGGAGACCTTCACCAACGACGTAATGGGCGACCTCCTCTCGAGCAGTCTGAAAACGGCGTCGATCGACGCCAGCGGCTGGCACGACTGCTGTCAAGGTCCCGGCTGCACCGACGGCAAGTACATCAATTGGCTGACCATCGCGAACCAGGAACAAAGCGTGCTGGAGGACGTCACCCGGATTCGCCGCCACTCCCTGGTTCCCGCCGACATCCCGATCTATGGCTACATCTACGACGTCCGCACCGGCCGGCTGGTGGAAGTGCCGGAGGCCACTGCGGCAGGCGCAGCCGCCTAGTCTGAGGCGGCGTCGACAGCCGGATTCCAACGGGTCCGGCTTCGGACATTCCATGGCTGGACGCCTTCCCTCTTCATTACGGAGGCCAATCATGCCAAGAAGGCGTTTTTATCTGCACCTGATTCCCCTGCTGGGGCTCCCGTGCTTCGGCGCCGGTTCCGCGGCTGCCGCCGACAATCCGACTGCGGCATCCCGACAGCTGCTGCTGCAGAAAGCCGTGACCCTCCCCGCCAACACGGTCGATACCAGGCTCATCCGGGTCCGGTTTCCGCCCGGCTACAAGACGCCACTCCACACCCACGAGGGCCCCGGCCCGCGCTATGTGCTCCAGGGCCGGCTGCGGGTGGAAGACGCAGGCGAAAGGCGCGAATACGGCGCGGGCGACGTGTTCTGGGAAACCGGCAGCGCCATGACCGTAGAGAACGTCGGCGGCAGCGATGCCGAACTGGTGATATTCGAGCTCGGGCCGGTCAAATGAACGACTGAAGCCGACTCCGAACCAGCCCTCCCGGCGGCGTTGTGCCGCCGGCGAAGCGCTCTGGTGTATCATCTTGCAGGGTCCGGACCGCCTCGCGTGTGCCGGCCGGGCCCGGCAGTCCGCCGTTCCGTCCCAGGCATGCTGCATTCCGTTACCTGCCGCGTGCCGCGCCTCCATCAAGCAAAAACACCGTCGATGACTTCCTCAAACACCCCCCATACCCAATCCGAAAGCCGTTCCATCGCCGCATTGCGCGAGATCATCGAGTCCGCGCGGCCGCTGAGCTACATCCGGTCGTCCGAAGAACAGCGCGTCGAGAGACTACTGAAGGACGCCGCGCAGCGCTTCTTCAGCACGAAAGTGCCGGTCTGGACCTGGAGCCTCACCGAAGGCTTGCGTTGCGACGATGGCGCGGTCGACGCCTCCGCCGCCGATCCCCGGGCCGCGCTCGACTTCATCGCTGCGCACCAGGGACCGGCGCTGTTCCACCTCAAGGACTTCCACGAGCCCCTGCGCGAGCGGGCCGACATCCGCCGCCGTCTGCGCGACCTGTACGGCGCCTGCTTCGACCAGGGCAAGTTCGTCGTCATTTCCTCCCCGGTCCGATATATCCCCGAGGAGCTCGGCCGCAGCATCATGTATATCGAGCTGACGCTGCCGGATCTGGCCGAACTGATCGACTTCCTCCGCGACGAAGTCCATGCCGTCAAGGCCTTGGGCGGCAGCGCAGACATCGACGATGCGACTTTGACTCAGATCGCACGGGCCTTGCAGGGCCTGACCCTGGACGAGTCACGCCACGCCATCCGGCGCGCCCTCGCCACGGGCGGCAGTCTGGGAGCGGATTCTCTGCCCGCGCTGTACGAGGAAAAGCGGCTCCTGGTGAACCGCACCGGTATGATCCAGTACGTCGCCGACGGCACCAAGATCGACAACGTAGGCGGCCTGGAAATCATGAAGAAATGGCTCACGGAACGGCGCGAGCTGTTCCAGCTCCGCGACAGCATCAGCGCCGAGATCGTGCCCAAGGGCGTGCTCATCATGGGGGTCTCCGGTTGCGGCAAGAGCCTTTCGGTCAAGGCCATCTCCTCCGCCTTCGGCCTGCCGCTTTACCGCATCGACATGACCGAAATCTTCTCCGGCCGCCACGGCAGCCCCGAAGGCGCTTTCGTCGCCGCCTGCCGCATGCTGGAACAGATCGCGCCCGCCGTGGTGTGGTTCGACGAAATCGAGATGGGCGTCAACTCCACCGAGTCCGCCGGCGAACAGGGGCGCATCTTCGCCTTCTTCCTGACCTGGATGCAGGAAAAGACCAGCGGACTGTTCGTCGCCGCCACCGCCAACCGCATCGACCTCCTGCCGGCGGAAATGACGCGAAAAGGGCGTTTCGACGAAATCTTCTTCGTCGACCTGCCGCTGGACGACGAGCGGGTCGAGATTTTCCGCATCCATTTGGAGCGCCGCGGCATCGACACCAGCCCGTTCGACCTCACCCGCCTCGTCAAGATCACCAAGGGCTGGGTCGGCGCCGAGGTGGAGCAGTGCGTGGTGTCGGCCCTGACCTCAGCCCACCTGGACAACCGCGACGTGACGGTGGAAGACCTCTTGCGGGCCGCCGGCAAGATCGTGCCGCTGTCCAAGACCATGAAAGAGCAGGTCGACCACATCCGGAGCTGGGCCTACAACCGTGCCGTGCGCGCCTCGCCCGCAGAGTTTGCGCACTGAGCCGGGAACGGTCTCCGTTTACCGCTGCAAGGATTGGGTCGTCCTCTTAAGGCGATCCAATCCTGGTCGGTGTCCCCGTTGGCCGCCTTCGGCGCCCGGAAGGATGCCGGGATTCACCACTCGTTTTTCATCCCCCAAGGCGTAGAGCCATCCACCAAGGGCGCTTTGATGCCCTTTTTCTCCATGTCTTCCAAGGTCTTATAGAACGTCGCCTCGTGCATCAAGGTGCCATTCCGGGTGTAAAGCGCAACGTATCTCGCGGCGGTGTCGACGTCGACCACGAAATCCCCGCCAGCGTCTTCGGTGCGACGCGCGTTGCCGTTCCAATCCACGAAAAAGCCAGGTGCTACCGCCATGATCGGTCCTCTGATGGAAAATGTTCTCGCGCTAGGGGCAGCAAGATCCGAACCATGAGGCGACCTCTCAGAAAGGACTTATAAACCATACGGTTACATGTTCACTGGGAGCGACCGGCCGGACGATCCATTGTCGCAATGCCGGCAATGTCGCATTACCGGCAAGCATACTGGCGGGAAATCACTTCACCCCAGCCACCGGCCGCATCTGTGTATCGCATCTCCCGCCGACGCCGACGGTTTTGTCGACCGCAGGCGCCTGGCAGTTTTCTCCGCGATCCTTGAGATGGCAGCGCAGCTCCAGCGATTTGCCCGAGGTCAGCCACGCCGGCGTGGTACGGTAGCGCCCAACGTCGCCGGTTTCGCAGCCGGCTGGGATGCCGTAGGGCACGCAGCGGGCGGTGGGCTTGAGATCGATCTTGCGGGCGTCGATGACGAAACCGGGGTAGTTGTCGACGATCCTGATCTCGTCCCGGTCGTCCTGCTGGGTCACGATGAAGTCCTGGAAGAAATAGCCGCCGTCGGCGCGCTCCTCCAGCTGAATCCGGGTATTGGCGATGAGCGCGAAATCGGTCCCCTTCCTTGCGACGGCACCCGATATGTACTCCGCCCGAGTGTGGCCGGGGAAGCATTTGCCCATGGCCGGAGCGTGGTAGTAGTGCTTGAGGCTCTTCAGATCCGTGAGGGCGGCGCCGGGAAAGATTTCCCGAAGGTCCGCATCGTCGCCGAACAGGATGCGCTGCACGTCCGGGAGACTTTGCTCGTACATGGCCTGCAGCTTGGCGTAGCGCTCGGCATGGCTCAAATCCTGGCGCAGGAAGCAGGCCGTGAGGCCCGTGACCTGGGTTAGGTATTCGTCCCAGATGTTGTATTGCGAGGGCTTCGACGCCACCCCCTCGAAATCCCCCGGCCCGCCGCAGCCCTGGCCGCTGGTGCAGCCGTCCTTGCCGCGGTTGCGGATGGACAGGGCGATGATGTTGCGTTCGCAGGCACCGTAGGCGTTGCATCCGCGCTCCAGGTGCCCTTCGAACAGGGCGGTGCGCATGACGTAGTCGAGATGCCTGGCCTGCTCCAGCGCCCGCGCTGGCCAATGGCCGGGGTTGGCCCGCGAGAACTGATCCCAGGCGCGGTCCAGGGCGGACCGGCGGCCGGTCAGGTCGCCATTGGCGCTTTCGCATTGGGGCGAGTCGTGGAACGCCTTCACGATCCGGTCCAGCTCGCCCTGGTCCGGCCTGGCCGGCCGGCCCGCCGGAGCCGGCGGCGGGTCGAAGAATGGCGCTTTTTCCATCGGGTAAAGCTTGCGGACGTCGATCACGTGCCGGACCGAGCCATCGCAATGATGATTGGCGACGGCCATGGCCTTGCGCTCCGCCACGGCCTGCTTGAATTTCTCCAATGAGGCGGGAGTGGCGGTGCGGGAATCCACGACGAACTTGAAACCCACATACGGCGTGCCGCTGGCATCGGTCAGCGGCTGGCCGTTTTTCAGAACCAGGCAAGGGATGACCGAACTGCCCTGGCTCAGCGTCCCGGCTGGCGACGCGGGGCCGTTGCGCAGGAAAGCGTCGGCGTCGTAGTACGGAAGTTCGAGCGGCCCGTTGAACTGGTACAGCGTCATCACCGGAGTGGCGGGGATGGCCAGGGCGAGTCCGGGCGCGGCGGCCAACGCGAGTAGCAGTCTTTTCATAGTGAAATCCCGATTCAGCGCTCGAACAGAGCGATGGATTCGACGTGGGCGGTGTGCGGGAACATGTCCATCACGCCGGCCTGGAGCAGACGGTAACCGTGTTCGTGGACCAGGATGCCCGCATCCCGCGCCAGGGTGGAAGGATTGCAGGACACGTAGACGATGCGCCCGGCTTTCCACTTTGGCACGCACTGCAAAATTTCCTGGGCGCCGGCGCGGGACGGATCGAGCAGCACCTTGTCGTACTCCCGCTCGGCCCAAGGGCCGCAGCGTTCCGGCTTGGACAGGTCGGCGACGTGGAATTCGACGTTGCCGATACCGTTGTCCGCCGCGTTCCGGATCGCCCTCGCGACCGACTCCGCGCCGCCTTCCACCCCAGTGACGTGGGCGGCGCGGCGTGCCAGCGGCAGAGTGAAGTTCCCCAGGCCGCAGAACAGGTCGAGCACGCGCTCGTTCGGCTGCGGATCGAGCACCTGCATGACCCGGTCGATCATCTGGCGATTGATCGCCATGTTGACCTGGGTGAAATCCAGGGGACCGAAGCGGAAGGTCACGTCCCATTCCGGCAGGCTGTAGCTCAGGTCATGCGCGGTCTCCGGATAGACCGGCGCGACCGAGTCGCGCCCTTGGCGCTGAACGTAGACGTCCAGGCCATGGTCCTTGCCGAACTGCGCCAGCCTGGCGAAATCCTCGGGCGTCGGATCTTCCAGCACCCGGAACACCAGCGCGGTGCGCTCCTCGCCCACGGCCGCCTCGATCTGCGGCAGCCGTTCCCGCAGCGAAAGACCTTCGATCAGCTCGGCGAAAGCTCGAATGCGCTCGCCCAAGGCGGGATGCAGCACCGGGCAAGCCTGCATGTCGACGATCAAGGCCGTGGATTTTTCGCGGAACCCCACCAGCTCCCTGCCCTTCTTGGCGACATAGCGCGCCCCGAGCCTGGCCCGGCTACGATAGCCCCAGTGCGGCCCCCGCAGCGGCGGAAACTGGGCCGCCGGCTCCACCTTGCCGATGCGGCGGAACTGCTCCAGCAGCAGATCCTCCTTCAGGGCGATCTGAGCGTCCTCGGACAGATATTGCAGGCTGCAGCCGCCGCAAAGGGCGAAATGTTGGCATCGCGCCGGCACGCGATCGGGCGAGGCCGTGACGATATCCTCCACCCGCCCGGCGGCGTAGTCCCGCTTGATTTCGGTGTAAACGAAGGTGACATTCTCGCCCGGCAAGGCGCCGTCGACGAACACCACCCGCCCGTCGACGTGGGCGATCCCCTTGCCGTCGTGAGCGAAGGATTCGATGTGCGCAGCGATCGGCTCGACCGGCAGCGGCTTTTTTTTACCTCGATAACCCATCTTATTCCGGAAATACGCCTGTGGAGAGATAGCGGTCGCCGCGGTCGCAGATGATGACGGCGATCACCGCGTTCTCGACTTCCCGCGACAGGCGCAGGGCGGCCGCCACCGCACCGCCGGAGGAAATACCGGCGAAGATGCCTTCCTGCGCCGCCAGTTCGCGCGTGGTGGATTCCGCCTCTTCCTGGGTCACGTCGAGGATGCGATCCACCAGCGAGGCGTCGTAGATCTTCGGCAGGTATTCCTCCGGCCAGCGCCGGATACCGGGGATCTTGGCCTCGTCCTTGGGCTGCACGCCGATGATCTGGATCGCCGAATTCCGCTCCTTGAGATAGCGCGCCGTGCCCATGATGGTGCCGGTGGTGCCCATGGAACTGACGAAGTGGGTGATCCGCCCCTGAGTGTCGCGCCAGATTTCCGGTCCCGTGCCTTCGTAATGAGCGCGCGGATTGTCCGGGTTGGCGAACTGGTCGAGGATCTTGCCCTCGCCCCGCGCCTCCATCGCCCGCGCCAGATCGATCGCCGCCTCCATGCTGCCCGCCGCCGGCGTCAGGATGATCTCGGCCCCGAAGGCCTTCATCGTCGCCCGGCGCTCGGCGCTCATGTTGTCGGGCATGATCAGGGTCATTCGGTAGCCCTTGATGGCAGCGGCCATGGCCAGTGCAATGCCGGTATTGCCGCTGGTCGCCTCAATCAGCCGGTCGCCCGGCTGGATGTCGCCGCGCGCCTCGGCGCAGCGGATCATGCTGAGGGCCGGCCGGTCCTTGACGGACCCCGCGGGGTTGTTGCCTTCCAGCTTGGCCAGGATGACGTTGCCGGTATCGCCAGGCAGCCGCTGCAGACGCACCAGCGGCGTGTTGCCGACGAAGGATTCTATGGTGGGAAACATGGAGGAGAATGCCTGTGGAAACTTGGGATGGCCCTATTGTAGCCGGCAATAGTTTAGCGATTTTCTAAGGATTAGCCGCCAAACGGCCAACGCTCTGTTCATCGCGAAACACCGGCTCATTCTTCGTGATAGCGGTGATTCGGCCTGGAGATGTCGCAATACAGGAGATCCGGCTGGCAACTCTCGGACTCCAGTTGCAGCGTGGTACGCGCGATGCCGTAACGTCGAGCGAGCAGGCGGGTCACCCGCTTTTGCAGCGCCTCGCCTTCGCTCAGCCGGATGTCGTCCGTCACGATATGGGCCGATAGCATGCGCAACTGCCGAGAGATGCTCCACACATGAAGATGGTGCACGCCGCGCACGCCTTCGACCTGCATCAAATCCCGCACCATCGAACTCATGTCCACGTCCCGCGGCGTACTTTCCAGCAGGATATCCAAAACCTCGGCCAGTAGCCCTTTGGCGTTCCAGATGATGAGCAGGGCGATCAGGATACTGACCGCCGGATCGAGCCAGTACAGGCCGGTGTAGTGGATCGCCACGCCCGCGGCGATGGCGCCGAGAGTTGAAACCACATCGCCCAACAGGTGCAGGAAGGCGCTGCGCATGTTCAGGTCGTCGTGGCTGCCGTGATGGACCAGCCAGGCGGTGAAGGCATTGACCAGCAGCGCCGCCCCACCCACCCCGATCAGGATGTCTGCCTGAACCGGCGCGGGGCTCTGCAGCCGGCCATAGGCGTCATAGAGGACGTACAGGGCAACGACCACAAGTCCGGCGGAATTGGCCAGGGCGGCAAGGATGCCGGCGCGGTGGTAGCCGAACGTCTTGGCCGCGTGCGCCGGCTGCGCGGTCAGCCGCATCGCGTACCAGCTCAAGCCCAGCGCCAGCACGTCACTCAAGTTGTGCACGGCATCGGTCAGCAGCGCGAGACTGTTCGCCTTCCAGCCCGCCAGCGCTTCGAACACGACGAAGCCGGCGGTGATGATCAACGCCCAGACCAGTCGCCCTTGTGCTCCGGCAGAATCAGCCGCATGATGATGTTCGTGGTCGTCGTGAGGCACAGCGTTCTCCAGGCCGCGCGAAAATACCCATTTTAACGGATTTACCGCACCGGCAGCCGCTCAGTGCCCCGAATCGTCCGCTTTACGAAAAATCCGAGCAGGTCATCCCATGGCAAGACTTTCCCGGCGCATCGCATGCGCAATCCTCGCATCCCCTTTTTCCATCGCCCCGGCTTTCGCCGACAGCACCCTGCAATATCAGGTCGCCGGTGAAAAAGCGCCGCAGTCGCTGTTCGTCAAGGACGGCCAAGTGCTGATCAAGTCGGCGGGGGGCGACACCAAGCTGGACATTCTGTTCAACCAGTCCCGAAACGCGGCATTCCTGATCGATCACCGCAAGCAAGCCTACATGCCGGTGACCGAGCAGCGAGTCGCCGAGCTTGCGTCCCAGGTCCAGGACGTGCAGCCGCTGCTGCGCGGGCTGGGCGAACAGTTGAAAAAAGTGTCCCCGGAACAAAAAGCCAAGTGGTCGGACATGCTGGGCGGAGTCGATCTGGACCGGGTCACGGCGAAATCGGAAGACAATCGGCCGATCACCTTGTCGCAGGCCGGCGCCGCAAAAACTCAAGGCGGCATCGCCTGCAGCAAAGTGGAATTGCGCCAGGGTGGCGACAAGAAGGGTGACATCTGCCTCGCTTCGGCCGAAGCGCTCAAGCTTCCGGCCGGAGACTACGAAACCCTGCGCGCCATGCTGGTGTTTTCGTCCAGAATCGCCGACAAAGCCAAGGGCGTGGCGGCACGCTACGTCGATCTGGGACCGCTACCGGCTGTGAATCTCAGCGAATATCCCGGCATCCCGGTTGAACTCCACGACGCCTCGGCCAAACAAGCCGCCACCATGACGCTGAGCAAGATCACCTCGGACGCCCTGTCGGCCGGGGTCGTGGGCCTTCCGGAAGGCTATTCGGCCAAGAAGCTGAAACTCTGGTGAGCGATCAGACGGCGTCCGTCACGGCCTGAACGGGACGAGGCGTTTCTTTCCCGCGCTGCCTCGACCGTTGGGCCAGAAGCGACAGCGATACGACCACGATCAGCGCCGCCAGGCTGAGTTCCAGCAGCAGGAAAGCCCCGATTTTGAAATAGGCAAACGCCGGGTGGGCGAAACGGACCAGCCAGCCCGCCGCTTCATCCGCCACCGCGCCGAAAAATGTCAAGCCGGTCAGCCAGACTTTCAGGCTGGTGGGCAAGGGAGTGAATAGCACCAGGTGTGCGAGCGTGACCACCAGTATCCCCATCGAAAACAGGTGGAAATGCGACACTTCCAGCAGACTCTGGTAACTCCGGGGCTGGGTGAACTTTTCCGGCGAGCCGAGGTAATACTCGACCACCGATTGCGCCGTCAGCCCCATCTTGTGGAAATACATCAGGCCGTTGCTGATCCAGAACAAGGCGATGTACCCCAGAAACAAGAGCACCACGGCGTTGAGCATCATCTGCCGATTCTGCTCTCCGGTAACGAAGAATCGCATCACTCACCTCCGGCAGGATGCGCCTGCCTGAAAATCGCCTTGACTTTCCTGACGCTGGCCAGCGCCGCCATCGAACTCAGGGTAGCCCCGGAGACCGCATCGATGCCGTTGCCCGGTATCAACTGTTCGATCGTCCTTCCCTTCATCTGTTCGAACCAGCGGGCCGCGGGCTGATACTCCGGCGGCTCGTGGAAAGCCAGCACCTCCACTCGCACCACCTCGCCCTTGGGGGACAGCACGATCAGGAGACTCTCCGGCTGGGTACGCACAGTGTGGGACTCGATGGCCGCGAATCCCAAGGACTTGCCGTCCCGCTCGGCGGTGTAAAAGGTGAAAAGGCCCGATTCGAGCTTTACCCGGGCCTCCCGCTCCACGGCCTCAATCTGCTCGTCGGTCAGAAAAACCGGCTCCGCCGTCACAGAAACACCGACGCCGAATGCCAGTTCGAAAGCTTCCTCCTGGCTGTGATAGACCGTTGCACCGGCACCTGGAACGACTCCGACCAGGAGGGTGCCCATCAACAGGCCGGCGAAAGACGCGATCTTCTTTTCCCCCCGACCCAGGCCGGAGATACGAGACTGGCTATGCAAAGAAAAATACTCCTCAATGTCATTTACAGGCCCATGCTACACCAAAGACCGCGTTTTACGGACCACCTTCGGTCACGAAAGCGTCAAAATCCGCTGAGGATCCGGTAAACGATCTTGTGGTTGTCGGCCGCCAGCACCTCGGCCTTCAGATTGCGGAAGCTGATGGTGGTCGGAAAGGAGTCGACCGCGTAGCTCATGTCCAGCGTGACCATGGGCCGGTCGAAATCCCCCCCCTTGTACTCCATGAACCGGAGGCTGAGAGTATTGTCGGCGAACCCCTGATAGATCAGTTCGTAGCGGAAAGCGCCTCCGTGCGGCACGACGACATCCTGGGTCTTGTAAGGCAGCCGCGGCGACAGCGGCTGTTTGATCCAGGACGATTCCGGCGCAACCCGGACGTGGTCGAACAAACCGTCGCCCGTTTCATCCGAGAAGCAGGCCGTCTTGTAGGCACCGATCAAGGGATCGATGTACAGCAGCTTGTCCGAACAATAGACCGGATCGTTCTGCACCGTCGCCGGGAATACCGCATCGCCGGCATCGACGAAAACCGCGCCTTCGCCGACCACCTGCCGGTTCGAGTCGGCGAATACGGCGCCCTTGCGGTGCCAATAGTTGTAAACCGTGAAGATCCGACCGCCGGCCGGCGCCTGCGCTTGCTGGCCCAGGGGCGGCTCGAGCCCCGAAACGTCCGAGAAATTCGACTTGTCGATGACCGGTGCCGGCGAGCAAGCGACGCCCGCAATCGCCACCACCGCCAATAAAAGTCCGCGATACAGCATGGGTTTTCCTTTCGACTGGATTGATCAGTAAATGAACCCGACACCGAGGTTGAACTGGCCCGGCAGTTGCCCCGCCCCGGAACTGATGTTCTGGTAGTCGGCCTTGATGACGATGTTGGTGATGGGTTTGTAGGTGAGGCCGGCCTGGTAGATGCGTTGGTCGTAGAGGCCGTCGTAATCGGTGAAACCGTCCGGCACAGTCGCCAGGGTATTGTAGCGTTGGTAACGCACGAACGGCGCGAGGTACTGGGTGGTCCCCTGCCACAGCCAGGGCAGCACATCATAAGCGCCTTCCACGTACCAGCCGTAGTTGGAACTGCCCACCGTCTCACCTTTGGCCTCGCTGAGTATCGCCGCATCGCCGACGCCGCCCCAGGCACCCAGGGCCCGGAACTCGAAGCCACGGTAATGCCACTGGAGATGGCCTTCATAGAGCTGGGTGAACACGTTCGGCTTCTGCGGCCCCGCAGCCGTCATGTACACATTGCCTTGCCCCGCGTCGCCCACGAACGTCGAGGCGCCGACCATCAGGCCCGGCAGCTCAGGCGGCATATAGTCCACCCGACCGGTAAACGCCAGGTTTTCGGCCACCGCGGTGCTGCCGCCCTGCCTGCCTTCCCGGATGCCGAGCGAATCGAAGCCTTCCGAATTGAGGCCGTTGATGCCGTAGGCGCGGTATACCAGGCCGGGCACGATCTCGCCGTGCACTCCAACGCCCATTTCCCGCCAGGTCGTCGGGATGATCAGCTGCTCGACCGCAGGACGCCGGTTGCCGTGGAAGAATGTCGGCTCGTGGATTTCGTTGATGAAGCCCATGGGCACGAGCATCAAACCGGTACGGACGTTGGCCCTGGGATCGAACAGAAAGTCGAGGTACGAAAACTCGACGGAAACCTCGCCCTTCTCTTCGTCCCCTTCGCCGGTCGAACCGTGCTCGAACTCGAGCTCATTGTTCAGCACGATCCAGTCGTTGAACTTGTAGCCGGCGTAGAGAACGAGCCTGGCCATGTCGGCGGTGTTTTTCCGCTGCAGCGATTTTTCCACCCCGTCGTTCTGGAAATTGGTATAGAAGAATTCACCGTAGCCGCCGATCGACAGTCCCCGCTTGTTCATGTACACCTGCGAGGCCGCCGGTGCCATGCCGTACATGCTCTTGTATTCGCGCTTTTCCGGGATGATCAGTGAAGTCTTGAGTTTCTCGACCTCGGCCGCAAGGATATCGGTCTTGCGGTCCGATTCGGACTTGGCTTTTTTCTTGATTGCAGTATCACCCGGCTTTTCCGGTTCGGCTGCGGCCTCCGCCTTGTTGGCCGTCTTGAGGTCCTGCACCTCCTGCTTGACCTCCTTCTGCACGGTCTCGGTCTGACCGAGTTTGGTCTTCAGCGCTTCGATTTCCTGCTGTTGCTGCTGAATCACTTTCCACAGATCCTCGACCGAAGGCATCTTCTGGGCGGCATTCGCCTCTCCCGCGATACCGCAGGACAGAAGGGCGGTGGACAATGCCGCCCGGAACGGGCTCGGCTTGACTGCTGGTTCACTCATTGCTGACTCTCCCCTCTTGGAAAAATAACACGCATGCAAATGCGATTGATTTGCGTTTGCGCGGACATTAGCATTAGCATGGAAATCATGCAAGTGCCCATTGGCTGAAAGAGTCCATTTACGGCGATACGCTGAGCCGAACCGTCAGGACTTGGGTCGCGGTTGAATACAACGCTTGACCATGTCTGATCATATAACGAGAATTGTTCTCATTAATTACAGACGCAAGATCGGGGGAACCTGGAATGAAATACCGTCGCACCCTTGCCGCAGGCATCTTCGGCCTGATCGCCTCCCACCCGGCTTTCTCGGACGATCTCGCACTGCCAGGCGGAAAGCACCTTTCCCTTAAGGCGCAACTCGGACAGAAGCTGTTCTTCGACACCAGCCTGTCCACGCCGCCCGGCCAGTCGTGCAGCAGTTGCCACGATCCCAACTCGGCATTTTCCGACCCGAACAAAAATCAACCGACCTCCAATGGCGTGCTGCCGACGCTGAAGGGCAACCGCAATGCGCCGACCGCGGCCTACGCCGCCTATACCCCGCCGTTCCACTACGACACCACGCTGCGCCTCTTTGTGGGGGGGCAGTTCCTGGACGGACGCGCATCGACGCTCAAGGACCAGGCCAAAGGGCCATTCCTCAATCCCGTGGAAATGGCCAATCCCGACAAACAGACCGTAGTGACCAAGGTCAGGGAGGCGGAATACGCCTGGATGTTCGACGAGGTCTTCGGACCCGGCTCGCTCGACAATACCCGCAAGGCCTACGACCGGATCGCCGCCGCGATCGCGGCATTCGAGCGATCTCCGGTATTCGCCAGATTCGATTCCAAGTACGACTACTACCTGAAGGGGAAAGTCAGGCTGACGCCGCAGGAAATGCGGGGGCTGGTGGTCTTCGAATCCGAAGAAAAAGGCAATTGCGCCGCCTGTCATCCGAGCACGCCGAGCGCGAACGGCACCCCGCCCTTGTTCACGGATCACACCTACGACAACCTCGGCGTGCCCAAGAACCCGGACAACCCGTTCTACGCCCTCCCGTCGAAACTGAATCCCGATGGCCCCGCCTTCGTCGACCGGGGACTGGGTAAACAGGTGGGCAAGTTCTGGGAAGACGGAAAACTAAAGGTGCCGACGCTCCGCAACATCGCGGTCACGGCGCCCTACATGCACAACGGCTATTTCAGCACCCTGCGCTCCGTGGTGGATTTCTACAATACCCGGGACGTTCGCCCCACCTGCTGGAACGAACTCGTGACCGAAGCCGAAGCCGAGCGACTGGGCTGCTGGCCGGCGCCCGAGGTCAAACAGAACGTCAATGGCGACGAACTCGGCGATCTGGGCCTGAGCGACAGGGAAGTCGACGATCTGGTCGCTTTCCTCAAGACTCTGACCGACGGCTACCAGCCGGAATGAAGGCTCAGGAGGGTTGCGCCGCAGGGATGTAGAAAAAGCCAATAGCGAGTATGCAGTAAACGCCGATCAGCAACAGACCCTCGAACCAGCTCGACTGGCCGTCTCGGACCAGGTCGCGTGTGACCACGACAGCGAGCATCACGGCGACGATCTCGAACTGGGAAAACAGGAGGTCCATGTCCTGTCCGATGAGCATGCTGAAGAACACCAAGACGGGCGCTACCAGCAGAGCGACCTGGGTGCTGGCACCGACGGTGACGCCCAGCGCCAGCTCCACTTGATTGGAGCGGGCGAACCGGATTGAATTGAAGGTTTCAGCCGCGTTGCCCACCATCGCCAGCAGGAAAACGCCGGCGAACAAGGGCGTCAATCCCATCGCATCGGCCGCCGGCTGGATCGCGTCCGTCATGATTTCGCTCATGACGCCCAGGGCGATGGTCACCACGGCGAGGACCGCGAGCGCTCGGTTCCTGCTCCATCCGAGCTCGCCGCCCAACGGCTCCGGCTCGGCCTTGCCTTTCTCTTCGAGCTCCTCGGCTGCCGCCGCGACACCGAAAACCGCCTTCTGGCTTCGCAGGGTCAGAATGATGCTGCCGCAGTACACGAAAAAGAGCACGGCGGCGATATGGACGCTGATTTCCTCGTCGGAACTCGCGCTGAAATGAAACACGGCAGGGATGATCAGCGCGATCGCCGCCAGCATCAGCGAACCCGCGTTGCGGCGCGCCGTCTTGGAATCGAATTGCTGCTCGCCCCATTTCGCACCGCCGGCGAACAGAGACAAACCCAGCCCAAGCAACAGATTTCCGATGATGGAACCGGTCAACGAGGCCTTGACGACGTCGACCAACCCTTGATGAAGCGCGAACAGTCCCACGATGATTTCGGGCGCATTCCCGAGGGTCGCACTGAGCAAGCCTCCGTAAGTGGGCCCCAGGTAGCTCGCGAGCGATTCGGTAGCATCGCCCATCAGCGCCGCAAGCGGCACGATCGCCAAGGCAGAAGCCAGGAACACCAGCGTCGGGTGGGCATCTCGCCAGTCCATGCCCAACGCAATCGGAATGAATACCAGCAACCAGTTCAGTCTCACATTCGGCTCCCAAGGCCCATGAAGAATATCAATATCCGTTCAAAAAACTATCACGCTCGGTGACTATAATCGCGCGATTTGAAAAATAGCTGAATGAGGCCGCGGATGAACCTGAATTGGCTGCTTGCGCTGATACCCGCGTCGGTCGCGCTCAACTGGGCCCATGCCGATCCGATCCTGGTTTTCCTCTGCTCCGCCCTTTCCATCGTTCCCCTGGCCGGCCTGATGGAAAAAGCCACGGATGCCCTGTCCGACTATTTGGGGCCCACTTACGGCGGACTGTTGAACGCGACCATGGGCAACGCTCCCGAGCTCATCATCGGCGTTTCGGCCTTGCGCAATGGACTGATCGACATCCTCAAAGCCTCTATCGCGGGCTCGATCATGGGCACCCTGCTGTTCGGCATGGGCCTTTCCCTCCTTGCCGGCGGGCTGCGCAAGCCCCGCCAGAGCTTCGACAGCGAGATGGTCTCGGTCAATGGCGCGCTGCTGATGCTCGGAACCTTCGGGCTCGTGATACCCGCAGTGTTCAAGTTCGGAGCCAAGCCCGACCAGGAAATCAGCCTGGAAATCTCCATCGTCCTGTTCGTGGTTTACCTCGCCAGCATGGTCTTCACCCTGATCACGCACCGGCCGGCGGTCGGCGCCCTCGCGGTAAAAGCAGAGCTGCAGGAAAAAGGAGACGCCGCGAAGACGGAAAAACCGGCGTGGAACCCCAAGACCGCCTTTTGGATACTCGGCGGGGTGGCCGTCCTCCTGGCGGTCGTGAGCGATGCGCTGACCGACTCCATCGACGACGCAGCGGACGCCATCGGCCTCACTCCCGTGTTTGCCGGTGTGTTTCTACTCTCCATCGTCGGCAATGTGGCCCAGTTCATGAATTCGACCTCATTCGCCTACCGGAACCAGATGACCCTGGCCCTGTCGGTCAACCTCGGCGCGACGACCCAACTGGTGCTGCTGGTCGCTCCGGTGCTGGTCATCGCCGGCAATCTCATGGGCATGAGCATGGACCTGCTGTTCACCCAGTTCGAACTCGTCGGCATCATCCTGTCGGTGACGGTCGCCCGGAACCTCCTGAGCGACCATACCTCGACCTGGCTCGAAGGCGTGATGTTGATCGGAGTCTACATGATGCTCGGCATCGGTTTTTTTTATGCACCTTCGCCCTGATCCACCGACCGATAACCTACATGAAACTCCAACGAAATCTTAACGCGGCTTGCAGATACTTATACGGTTCGTACTTGAAGGCCGCGCCATAACGTTACAGTAAGGTTAAATCGGCTCGTCGACGGCGTCTCGACCTTGGCTTCCTCCAGACAGGCATGTTAGCCTGAGAATGAATGTTACAGCCGGTTTCGAACGGCCGGCCCGTCAGTCAAAACGAACATGTCAAACCTCAAGGGAGCATCCGATACCATGGCAGATCAAACCGCGAACAGTACCAGCACCGATGCCGGCGAGGCCGAAGCCCTGAAATCAATCTCGGACGCGATGCGTGACGCCGTCCAGAACGCGACGGAAGACGCCGCAAAGGTGAGAGAGAAGCTGGCCGGCATGGACGTAGGACGCTCGCTGTCGCGCTTTGCCTACACCAGCTCCTACATGGTTTCCTACGGCATCGTTTACGGCACTGTCTTCATCGCCCGCGCCATTCCCCAGGACAACCCCATCGTCGAGGGATTCGTCGATGGCAGCCGCGCCGCTATCGATGCGCTGAACGAAGCCAAGGAAGCGCAAGCACCCGTTTCCGGCGCCTGAGCCGCGATGCCGGCCACGGGGCGGGATGACGCCCCTTTGTAAAAGGAATCATCGGAAATTCTCATCGATCAATCAGGACAGTTGATAATGCCCCAGCTCGCTTCCAACCCCAGCGCTCAGAAACTCTCCGGATCCAGTTGCATCACCGTCTCGTTTCCCGCGCCCGGAACCATTGCAATCCACGGTCAGGAAATGTTCGGCAATCCGGATACACCAGTCTGCCGAGCTTTCTTACGGCGGGTATTCCTGGTACCGGAAATCCGGGGAGCGACGATCAAGGCAGCACCGGCCTGTTGCGCCGAACTGCATTTCGACACGAAGCGTCATGCTGCGAAAGAAGTGCTGTGGCGGGTGGCGGACTGCCTGGTGGAAGACGGCGCCGCTCCGGCGGAGGGCGAAGCCGCTCCGGTTATTGCGCCGATGATTACCGCGCGCGACCGTCACGGTGTCGTGCATTACCATCGCTTCGGCAAGCGGGTCACCGGCTGGCAGGTCGTAAGCGACCACACCGGTTCGATCAGGCTGAAGAACCCCGTTCTGTACCGCAAGAATAATCTCTGCCAGGCCATCGAGCGGGAGCTGATGAGCATCCTGGGGGTCGACCGCTACAAGACGCACTCGCTGCGATGCACAGTACAGATCGACTACGATCCGCGCCGTCTGAGTCAGGCGAATCTCATCGAGATACTCGACAGTGCCCTGGAAACTGCAGAGCACCAGGAAGAACTCGACAAACTCGATCTCGACCTGACCATCTGCACCCTGTCCATTCCCCTCGCGGCGACAGCCCAATTCGCGGTTCCCGCCCTGCTTCCGGTGTCCGCAGCGGTATTCGCCTACACCTCGATCCCCTGCTTCCAGGGAGCCTACGAACTCATCTTCAAGGAAAAGCGGATCGGCTGCGACTTCTTGGATTCGATCGTCGTGCTCGGCTGCCTGGGCACCTTGCAGATCCTGCCCGGCGCGGTGCTCGCCTGGTGCCTGTCGTTCGGCCGGCTGTTGGTCAAGAAGACCGAAGACAACTCCAAGAAGATGCTGCTGAACGCTTTCGGCAAACAGCCTCGTTATGTCTGGCTGGTCAAGGACGGCGTAGAGATCGAGGTGCCCATGGACAAGGTCGAGAAGGGCGACATCGTTGCCGTCCACACCGGCGATACCGTGCCGGTGGACGGCCACATCGTCGAAGGCATGGCGATGATCGACCAGCACGCGCTGACCGGCGAATCCACCCCCGCCGAAAAAGGTGTGGGGGACAGGGTCTTCGCCTCCACCATCATGGTGGCCGGCAAGATTTTCGTCTCGGTCGAGCAATCGGGCAGCGAAACGGCCTCCTCGAAGATCAGCCAGATATTGAACGATACCGCGGGCTATAAGCTCTCCTCCCAGAACCGGGGAGAAAAGCTGGCGGATCAGGCAGCCGTTCCGACCCTGGTGGTGGGCGGCCTCGCGATGGCGGCCATCGGACCGGGCGGCGCAGTCGCCGCCCTGAACAGCGACCTCGGCACCGGCATCCGGATGGCGGCGCCGCTGGCCCTGTTGTCCTCCCTGGCCCTGTGTGCGCAAAAGGGCATCCTGGTCAAGGACGGCCGGGCGCTGGAACTCATGGGCAAGATCGACACCGTGTTGTTCGACAAGACCGGCACCCTGACACGCGAGTGCCCGGAGGTCGGCCGCGTCATCACGGCGAACGGCTTCGCCGAAAGCGAGGTGCTGATGTATGCCGCCGCCGCGGAACAGAAATTCCATCACCCCATCGCCCTGGCTATCCTGAACAAGGCGGAGGAATGGGGGATTGGGCTGCCGGCGACCGACGAAACCCAGTACAAGGTGGGCTATGGCATCGACGTCGGCGTGAACGGCCGGCGAATCCGGGTCGGCAGCCCCCGCTTCATGGAGATGGAGGGCATCGCGCTGACCCCGGAAATCAAGGAAGCGCTCGATGCCGCCCATCTCGAAGGCTACACGATGGTGATGGTCGCGATCGGCGACCGGATGGGTGGGGCGCTGGAACTCCGGGCCGCGGTCCGCCCCGAAGTGAAGGAAATCGTCGCCGGCCTGCGCTCACGCGGCGTCAAGCATCTGGCCATCATTTCCGGCGACCATGAAGCACCCACGCGCAAACTGGCCGAGGAACTCGGCATGGACCGCTATTTCGCCCAGGTCTTGCCGGCAGACAAGGCCGATTACGTGGAAAAGCTGCAGCAGGAAGGCCGCATGGTCTGCTTCGTGGGCGACGGGATCAACGACTCGATCGCGCTGAAGAAGGCCAACGTGTCGATCTCGCTGCGGGGCGCCACCTCCATCGCCACGGATACCGCCCACATCGTGTTTCTCGAGCAGGGCCTGGGCAAGCTCTGCGAACTGCGGGACATCTCCCGGGAGCTGGAGCGCAATATCGCGCGCAGTTGGGCTATGATCATCGCCCCCAACGTTGCCTGCGTCCTCGGCGTGTTCACCCTGGGCTTCGGCGTGGCAGCCTCCGTTTTCACCAATAACGTCGCGGCGCTCGCGGCGCTCGCCAACGGCCTGCTGCCCATGCGGAAGGTCGCCCTTCTGGAAGCCGAACGGCGCCATCAGATCGAACTCGAACTGAAGCGCGCGGGCTGTGCTAATGTAGATCGGTCTGGAATCCATGAAACCGCCACCGCAGCGGAAAGTGTCGACGCGACGGCGGAAATCGACGATGCCGACGACGGCAGACGGAGCGCGCTGGCGGCCTAGCGATCCGGTTCCGGCGCTCGTGCCGCCTCACCCATGCAGCGGCATCCGCGCTCTCGCTCTCATGCTTCGGAAATCTCCAACAGAGGATTGCCCATGTCCGAACCAAACACACCCGCATCCCGCGGACGCAGAAGCAAACCGGTACACGCCGCGGCCTCGGAAAGCGCAGGCGGCCGGCCGGCTCCCAGATTTCGCATATTCATCGTGGATACCGGCTGGACCTCCCCCGCCGCTCAGGTGATCCGGGACAATTTCGAGATGATCCGCTCATTCCAGGACGGCGACCCGCTCTACGTGCTTTCCCCGGAACAGTCCCGAGACATCGTCAAGCGGCATCCGCAGTTCATCGGAAAGGATCCTGTCCTCATCGTCCGCGACATGCATCGGTCCGGTCCGCGCGACGGCGGCGAATACCACGGATTCCATCTCAATCTGGGACTGATCCAAAAGCCCGTGCGGGCGCTGCACGCTCTGCAGGAATTCCTGCGCTTTCTGAACCTGCATCACGACAGCCCCAATATCGAGCGGGACATCAAGGACAGGCTGCACAAAGACGGGTTCATCGGTACGATCGAGGTGATCCGCGAGGGTGCCAAGGACGCCATGGGCGCCTGACGGAAACGTTCGACCCGCATTTTCACTACACCGAAACCGGAGGATAGACGCATGGAACAGGTGACGAACGCACTGACCACCGCCCTGGCGGCCGTTTTTCTATCGGCCATGATCATCGAAGTCCGGCGCCGCCAGAAGCAGTTGCAGGAGCTATACAACGTCCTCGATGAGCAGGATAAGCAGATCGTCGTGGAACTCGACCGCATGGTCGAGCTCGGCGAAATCGAGCCCTACGCCGATTAGCCGCATCTCAAACCAACAGCCCGACAAAAGACTGGTGTATGGCCGATAGCATCACGTTCGGTTCCAACTGGCTGCGCATCGAGGACGACTCGGTCTTTGGCCCCGGCCGCGCAAGGATTGCCCGCCGTTTTGCCCGGCAGGTCCTGGCCCTCCCGGAAGTCGAATCACTCGACCTGGCGCCGTCCCAAGGCAGGGCGCTCATAAGGCACCGCACCGCGAAAGGCGACCTTAGCGCATTCCGCCAACGTCTGGCCGCCGCCGTGGGCCCCGATAACGAAGGACTGGACGACCGCGATTTGCCGCATTGGCCGGTGGATTCCTCGCTGACGCTGCATCGGCACGAGGGCTTGATTTCGCTGTTCCGGATCGAAGCTGTCGATGACGGCTGGCTGGAATTGCGTCATCCCCGCCTGAAGGGAAATTCCCGGCTCCTCCGAAACATCGAAACCGGGCTGGGCGCACTCGATGCCGTCAGGCGGGTCTCCGGCAACGCCGCTTCCGGATCCATCCGGATACGTTATGACGCCGAGTCGGCAGAACCGTTGATCCTTGCGCGCTTGGCCGAGGGGCTGCTGACGGGTCAAGTGGCATCGCGTGTTCCCGAACCCGCGACAGTGGACTTCCGGGTCGCCAATGCCGGCATCGGACTCGGCGCCGTTGGGGAATTGATGCTGCCGCTTGCGACGCCGGTCGCGGCGGGCCTGCTGGTCGCGAGCAATCTCAAGGTCTTGCAGGATGCGGGCAAGCAGATCGGCCGCGGAAAACTGGGCGTGCCGGTGTTTCACACCGCCCTGCTCGCCTGCTCGATCGCCACCGGCCAGGTTCTCGCCTACGCCCTGACCGAATGGTCTCTGCGCTACTGGCAGCGGAACTGGCGGAAAAATCTGGCATGGGAAACCCATGCGCTCCTCGAGGACACCCTGCCACTTCCGGCACAGACCGTCCTGCTGGATACCGATGGAAGCGAGTCTCTGATCGCCGTGGCCGATTTGCGCGCCGGCGACCGCGTCAAAGTCCCGGCATCGGAAGCCATCCCGGTCGACGGGGTCATCGTCGCCGGCCAGGCCCTTGTCCAGGAAACCAGCCTCCGCGGAAGCCGGGGCCTGGTGCGGAAAATCCCCGGCGACGAAGTCTTCGCCGGAACCGTCGTCATCAACGGCTCCCTGGAAATCGAAACCGTCCGCACCGGACCGGACACACGGGCGGCCGGGCTTACGAGATCCGTTCTCGAAACCGCCACACTGATACCCTCCGACCGGGCCATGCGGCGCGAAGCCGAAGACTTGGCGGAACGGACGGTGCTCCCCACGTTGGCCACCGCCGGCGTCGGCTGGGCCGCGGGCGACCTGATCACGGTCGGTGCCATCCTGCACCAGGACTGGGTCAGCGGACCCGGTATGGCTCTGCCGATGCAGGCACTCCGGGACATGCGCCTGGCCCTGCACAGCGGTGCCCTGCTCAAATCGGCTTCGGCCCTCGCCCGCCTGAAGGACAGCGACTTCCTGGTGATCGACGGCGATCTGCCCGGCCTTCTCAGTCCGCAACTCGAACTGACCGAAGTGGCCAGCCAACTACCGGACACTGACACGATCCTGCGGCATGCCGCTGGCGCCGGACTCTTCCTCGGCGACGAGCGCGCGGAGGCGTTGGCCCAAACCTGCCTCCAGCGTGGGCTGGTCGTCCGCGAGCCGGAACTGCTGTCCCTGGAGGCCAATGCGGTGGAGGTGCGGATCGGCCGCCATACCGTCAGCCTGGTCGGCGATCCCAGCCGTTCCACGACGGCTCCGGCGCCATTGCTGATGCGCATTGACGGCGCCGACGTCGCCGAGCTGCGGTTCGCTTACTCACCCCTGCCTCGCGCGGCCCATACTCTCGCCCGTCTCCACGCGCTCGGCATGCAGCAGATATTCGTCGTCTCGTCCCGTCCCGACGCTGAAGCCGCCGAACTCGCGCGGCGCCTCGGCGCCGATCTTTCCGGCGGCGGACTGAACGCGGAGCAGAAGATCCGCTTTCTCCAGGGGCTGAAAAAACGGGGCGTGCGCGCCGCGCTGATCGGCGACTTCGGCAGGGATCCGGATGCTGCGGGCGAAGCCCATGTCGCCGTCGCGTTCGGAAGCCGGGCAGCTGACGGCGGCCCCTGCGACATCGCGATCCTGGGCGAGTCGCTCGATCCCCTCGTCGATTTGATGGAGCTGGCCCGTGGCCACGACGCCAACGTCGTTTCGGCCTGCCGCATGGCGGCGATCCCGAATCTGCTGTGCATCGCCGGCGCCTTCGCCGGCCTGCTCAACGGCATCACTTCCGGAATCATCGCCAACATCGGCGTCATGAACGTCGACCGCCGCATGCGGCGAGACCTGCAGGCGGCAAGAACCCGCCGCGTTCCGGTTCTGCGCTGACCCGTTTTTCGGCGGGGGAAGCAGGCCGCCTCCTCCCCGCCCCGTCTTGCGGACACGCATGAAACACCTCATCCCAGCCGAACCGCCGAGCCATTACGAGGCGGAACAGATCCGGGCCATCGCCGCCTGGAAACGGCGCAAGCCTCATCTGGCGAGCCCGCTCCTGAACCGCGCGCAACGGCCGCTGGTCCGGCTGAGCCGGAAGATCGTACCCGCCCCCGCCTCGCGATTCGCACTCGACGCCCTCAACGGAGTCGCCGAACAACTGGTACGGGACGATTGGATCCTGCGCCACAGCGGATTCCGCAGCCTGGAAGAAATCGGCGCGCAATCGCTGGAATTCAGCGACCGCCTGGCCGACAAGGTCATCGAAGAAGGACTCAAGCTCGCCACCGGGGTGGGAGCGGTGACCGGCACCGGCAGCCTGGGTACCGTCGTGGTGGGCGTTCCGGCATTGCTGGGCGTGGCCCTGCGCCTGATCCACCGCGTATCCCAGGCTTACGGCTATTCCACGGAGTGTACGGGCGACCGCAGCTTCATGCTGCACATCCTGGCGCTGTCCACCGCCAGCACATCCGAGGAACAGTCGCGCGCCATGGAGAACTATCATTGGCAGCTCGAGCATCACCTCGTCGGCGACGCCGTGAACGATGCGGCGCTGGCAGTGCTGCAGCGGATCGTGCTCGGCCGCAAGCTCGCATCGTTCGTTCCCGGCCTGTCCGTTGTGCTCAATGCCTACGCCAATCGGTCCTTCAGCCGGCGCGCCGGCCTCGCCGCCAAACGCGTTTACCAGGAACGCTGGCTGCTCGATCACGGCAGGATCCCAGGCTGGATCGTGCCTGCGTGAGTCCGGGTTGAGCGGTGCCGGCTGCGGAATGTAACATGCTGGGCTCAACCTTCAAGCCGTATGAACATGACCGAAACTCCCCACTCCGGACGCAAATCCCCAAGGCCGCGTAGCAAGCCTGGCGCCGCCCCGGCCCCATCCGAACCCCGCGGACGGGAGGCGGGCGAGGCGTCCCTCGAAAAGAGCCTCGAGACGCTGGATGCCCTCGCCATCGAACAGAAAACCGAACAGCGGATACGCCGCATGCCGCATGATGTGGCCTGGCTGCTGATCACCGCCGGCGTCGTCGGGCTGGTCACGCCAGGCGTGCTGGGCCTGCCTTTCCTCGCCATGGGCGGATTGGTATTGTGGCCCGGCAGCAGCACGCGCCTCGAACATTGGCTTAACGGGCGGCCGCCGCGGCTGCTGAAAGGCAGCATGAAACAGATAGGCCGTTTTCTCGACGACCTGGAACGACGCTACCCGCCATCCGCCCGCTAACCTTCCCTGCCCCGGAGTTTCCGGGTCCGGTTCACCTTCGAATCGACCGATGCTGAGCTACCGTCACGGCTTTCATGCCGGCAATTTTGCCGACGTCCTCAAGCATGTCGTGCTGACGCAGACCGTCCGTTCGCTGCTGCGCAAATCGGCGCCGTTCTTTTTCCTCGATACCCATGCCGGAGGCGGCCGTTACGACCTGGAGTCGGCCATGGCGAAGCAGAACCGGGAGCACCGGAGCGGAATCGAACGCTTGTGGAAGCTGCCCTCGGCTCCGCCCGAGCTGGAGGACTACCTCGCCGCGGTGCGGGCGCTCAATCCCGGCGGCAGACTGCGGCTTTATCCGGGATCGCCGCTCATCGTCCGGCATTTTCTTCGCGGCGGAGACCGGATGGCCCTGTGCGAGCTGCACGGCACGGAAGTCCAGTCGCTGCGTTCCGTCTTCGCCGGCGAACGCCGGATCACGGTCAACCAGATCGACGGTTACCAGGGCCTCAAAGCCTTTTTGCCTCCCCCCGAGCGGCGCGGCCTGGTGCTTTGCGATCCGCCGTTCGAGCTGCGCAACGAGCGCGAGCGGATGGTGGAAGCCGCGGCGGCCGCCTGGAAACGCTGGCCCACCGGCATGTTCGCCTACTGGTACCCGATCCAGGACCGCCGTACAGCCGACTGGTTGCGCCGGAAATTCCGCCAGACCGGAATCGGCCGGTTGCTTGCGATGGAGCTGTCGGTGCTGCCGGAGACCGGCGAAAAGGGGATGAGCGGCAGCGGCATGATCGTAGTCAACCCGCCGTGGCGTCTGGATGAGCAGATGAAGACCCTCCTACCCTGGCTGCACGCAACCCTGAGCCCCCAAGGGGAAGGCGGCTGGCGTCTGGAGTGGCTGGCGGGCGAACCGGACTAACGAGGCGCGGAAGCGGACCGTCGAACCCGCCTCCGCCTCCGGCTCAGTGCAGCTTGATCTTCGGCCGCAGCTTCTGGCTGAAGAAATGGGCGATCATGATCAACCCGACCCGGAACGGCCCGAACAGGGCATTCTGGTGCATCTTGTAAAGGCTCAGGTAGACCAGGCGGGCGATCACCCCTTCGATCATCACGCTGCCCAGGAGGTTACCCATCAGGTTGCCCACCGTGCTGTATTTTCCCAGGGAAACCAGGGAACCGTAGTCGCGGTAGCGGTAATCGGCCAGCGCCTTGCCGGCCAGGAGCCGCAGAATGTTCTTGTAGGCCGTGTCGGCCTGCTGATGGGCCGACTGGGCGCGTGGCGGCACCGTGGCGTTCTTTTCCGGCCAGGGGCAGGCGCTGCAGTCTCCGATGGCAAAGATGTGGTCGTCCCGTGTCGTCTGCAAAGTCTGGCGCACCACGGCCTGATTGATGCGGTTGGTTTCCAGATCGGTCTGCGCCAGGAAGTCCGGCGCCTTCACCCCGGCCGCCCAGACTTTCAGCGCGGCGGGGATGAATTTGCCGGTCTGGGTGAGGACCCCGTCCGGCCGCGCCTCCACCACGCGCTCGCCAAGGTGCAGCTCCACGTCGAGCGACAGGAGCTGCTTGACCGTGGACTCCGAAAGGCGCGGCGGCAGCTCCGGCAGCAGCCGGGGCGCGGCCTCGATCAGATGAATCTTGATGTCCGACGGTTTGACGTTGTCGAGGCCGTACGCGGCCAGCAGCCGGGTGGCCTGATGCAACTGGGCCGAAAGTTCGATGCCGGTGGCACCACCGCCGACGATGGCCACGTCTAGCTGGCCGGCCTGCTTCGCGCCTCCCATTGCATGGGCGCGCATGTAGGCTTCCAACAGGCGGCGGTGAAACTGCTGAGCTTCTTCCGCGGTATCCAGGAAGATGCAGTTCTGCGCCACGCCGGGCACGCCGAAATCGTTGCACACGCTGCCGACCGCGATCACCAGGATATCGTAGGGATAGGAACAGGCGGGGATCACCTCCTCGCCCGCGACATTGAGCGTCGGCGCGAGCTTTACCTGTTTAGCCGCACGGTCCAGGCCGTTCATGCGTCCCAGGACGAAACGGAAATGGCAGGCGTTGGCCTGCGCCAAGTAATCCAGCTCGTCGTCGTTCACGTCCATCGTGCCCGCCGCGACTTCATGCAGCAGAGGTTTCCAGATATGGGTGGGGTGGGCGTCGATGAGGGTCACCTGCGCCTTTCCTTTCCTGCCGAGAGTTTTGCCCAGTTTGGTTGCCAGTTCCAGGCCACCGGCGCCGCCGCCGATGATCAGGATGCGCGGTACGGGTTCCTTATTCTGTTTTTGTTGCATGAATCCCCTTCCATTCTTAGGTTGAGTCCGAAAAAGTTTAAACCCCGCGCTGGTCCCTGTCTCCTTCGCCGTGGCCGGGCCCGAACAGCTTGCGAAAACGCCGGCGCGAAGGCTTTCCGGCGAATGCCGCGAAACCTTCCCCGAAAGCCCGGCGGCAGCGCGACTGGCGCCCCTCCATATAACCGACCAGGACGCCCATCGCCAGCAGGGTTTCGAGCGGCTGGCCGTCCTGTTTCAGGGTTTCCGCCAGGTGCAGGAGGCGGGCGCGCTGAACGGCCGTGTCCTGGAATTCGCCGAGGACGTCCTGCAGCTTCTTCAAGTGGGTGATGAGATCCCGGAGTTTGCCATCGTCCCGGAGCGAAGCCGAAAATTCCAGCAGATAGCGCAGTTTCTTGCCTTGCTTCCGCAAGGCGTGGAACGCCTCCTGCGGACTGTCCGGCCCGAGCACCGCCCCCTCCCGCAGCATCCGCCGGTAAAGCTTCCAGATGCGCCGGCCGCAGACCTCGCCGGCGGCAGCGCGGGCATTGGGCGCCGATGGCCGTTTCGGCGCGGGCCGTTCGAGGAACCGGCGCCAGCTTTCGATCGCGCGCCGGTAATCCTTGTGCCGCAAACGATCCGCCACGATCCGGTGAGCGGACGCCGCCTCCCGCTCGAGATAGACCTGCAACGGCGCCAAGGCCGGCCTCAGCGACTCGGGCAGCACCGAATGGTAGAGCGGCAGATCGGCGAGCATGACGTGGCAATCCCGCAGCGGGCCGGTCAATTCGCCCAGCCGTCCGAGCCGGTCCAGCCAGCGGCGGACCTCCCGTTCGGGGAATAGGCCTTTCAGCTGCCCCAGCAAGGTCCGGCTGCGGCGCAGGGCCACACGGTAATCGTGCAGGGCCTCGGTATCGCGGTTTTCCAGTATCCCGGTTTCGCTCGACTCCATGCGATCGAGACACTGCAACGCGAACCGGCGTACGACGGCATCGGCACGCCCCGCCGCCGCCGGTCCT
The DNA here is from genome assembly GCF_026247885.1 of Methylococcus mesophilus. Taxonomy (NCBI): domain Bacteria; kingdom Pseudomonadati; phylum Pseudomonadota; class Gammaproteobacteria; order Methylococcales; family Methylococcaceae; genus Methylococcus; species Methylococcus mesophilus. The sequence goes on from NZ_CP110921.1 coordinate 1,161,904, forward strand.
GTGCCGGCCCTCCCCGTGTCCTTTTCAGTCTGCTGCATCACCCTACGCTCCTCGAGCAACATACGGTTTCGGCGCCGGCCCGCGGGCGGAAAGCATCAGTTCTGCTAAGATTGCGGGAGAGCCACACGCAGACCGATTATGGAAGCGATCTCCCGCGCACGGCAACCGGCAGTGCCCGCTCGCCCCAGAGCCCGCGTCTCCACCCGCCCCGAAACTGAATGAAGCACACGCACTACCAGTCCGACGCCTCGAAATTGGAGGCCGAGCAACTTCACCAACTGTTCGAGCAAGGTTATCCCGCCCAGGCGGAAAACATCCGCAAGGCCCTGAACCTCGCCATCGACGCGGCGGCCAAGGATTCCGAACCCCGGCCGCGCGGGGTCGACGTCGGGCATATCCTGCTGGACCTGAAGGTCGATGCCCACAGCGTCCAGGCGGCGCTGCTGGCGGACCCCTATCTGCGGGAGACGCTTCCGGCAGAGTTCGTCCGGGTCCATTTCGAAGAAGAGACCGTCCGCTTGCTGGAAAAGGTCAACTGGCTCAATACCTTCAACGAATATTCGCTGCAGGAAAACCCCGGCCCCGAACAGGCCGAACTGCTACGGCGCATGCTGCTGTCCGTGGTCAACGACGTCCGCGCCGTGCTCATCCGGCTCGCCTACCGGGTGCAGCGGATGCGCATCCTGAAATACCAGGACGACGGCGTCCGCGAGTCCATCGCCCGCGAAACCCTGGAACTTTACGCCCCCCTGGCGCACCGCCTGGGCGTCGGCCAGCTGAAATGGGAGTTGGAAGATCTGTCGTTCCGCTATCTGCATCCGGACGAATACCGCACGCTAGCCAAGTCCCTGAGTACCAACCGCGCGGAGCGCGAAGTCTATATCCAGAATTTCATGAGCCTGCTGCGGGAAGAACTCAAGAAACTCGATGTCAATGCGCGGGTCTCGGGCCGTCCCAAACATCTCTACAGCATCTGGAAGAAGATGGAGCGCAAACACGCCCAACTGGCCGATCTGTACGATCTGCTGGCGGTGCGGGTCATGGTGGACAGCATTCCCACCTGCTATACCGTGCTGGGTGCAGTGCACGGCTTGTGGCCGCACATTCCCAAGGAGTTCGACGACTACATTGCCAATCCCAAGGACAACGGCTACCAGTCGCTGCACACCGTCGTCATCGGTCCCGACGACCGTCCGGTGGAAGTCCAGATCCGTACCGCGGCAATGCATGAATTCGCCGAATACGGTGTCGCCGCCCACTGGCGCTACAAGGAAGGAGGCAGCCAGGACGCGGCATTCGACCGCAGCATCGCCTCCCTGCGCCGCCTGCTGGAAAGCGAGGAGGACAACGATTCGCTGCTGCAAGACTTCCGCGAAGAGCCTTTCGGCGATGCGATCTTCGTGCTCACGCCGCGCGCCCAGGTCATCCGTCTGGTCAAAGGCAGCACCCCGGTCGATTTCGCCTACGCCATCCACTCGGAAGTGGGCCATCGCTGCCGGGGCGCCAAGGTCAACGGCGTCATGGTGCCGCTGACCCACCCGCTGAAATCGGGAGACAAGGTCGAAATCCTCACCGCCAAGCAGGGCGGCCCGACCCTGGGCTGGCTCGATCCACGCCTGGGGTACGTGCGGACCGCGCATGCGCGCGGCAAGATCCGGCAGTGGTTCAAACAGCAGGACCACGACAAGCATCTGCGCGCGGGCAAGGCCATACTCGACAAGGAAAAGCACAAGCTCCAGACCCGTGACATCGACCTGGACACCCTGGCCCGCCATTTCCACCTGCCCAGGCCCGACGACGTCCTGCTCGGCATCGGCCGCGGCGACATCGGTCCCGGCCAACTGGCCGCCGCGCTGCAAGTGCCCGGATTCCAGCCGCCGCCGCCCGCCCCGCAGCGGAAACCGGCGCCCGCGGCCGTCCCCGGAACCGGCGAAGTGACCGTGCAGGGCGTCCGGAACCTCCTGACCCATTTCGCCCGCTGCTGCTCGCCGATTCCGGGTGATCCGATCATCGGCTACATCGGCGTGGGCCGCGGCGTGACCATCCACCGCCAGGACTGCCCCAACGTCGTCCAGCTACCCTTGGGCAAACGAAACCGTCTGATCGACGTCGCCTGGGGGGCGGAAACACGGGTGTTCCCGGTCGAAATCGAAGTCCGCGCATTCGACCGCAAGGGACTGCTCAAAGACGTCACCCAGGTGCTGGCCCATGAACACATCAATATCGTGCGGACTTATACCGAAACCAATCCTCGGGATCAGGGCGTCGTCATGGACATCACGATCGAAGTCCACGACCTGAGCCAGCTCAGCACCGCGTTGGAGAAAATCGGGCAGATTCATAACGTGCAGGAGGCGCGGCGGAAATTGCACGGCTGATGCATGGCTCCCCGCAGAGCCTTGGCACACGACATCGGTGTGCCGCCCCCGATTGTCAACTTTTGGCCGGAAATGGCCCGAACGGGAACCTCATGGATACGGCTTGGCCTGATCGCTAGTCGGGCAAAAGCCAAGTCGTCGCCCCGGCATGGACTCACGGCAGGCCATCCTGCCTTCCGCCCTTCGGGTAAACGCACAAATCGGCAGCAAAGCCGAATTGCACGCGTAGCGCCCGATGGGAGCGGCACAGAGATGTGCCGCATAAAATCCGCTCCCGGCGGATTGATCTGGCAATCCCTGCCAGAATGACGGGCCAGCGAGTCGGACAAAGCCCCCCTGTATCTCTCAATCTTTGAGAGTCCCCCACCCAGGCCGGGCTGTTTCCGCGAAGAATCATATTTGCTGCAAATCAATATCCTGTGTTACAAAACGAGCCTCCCATCGGCGGGAATATCGTCTCGCCGCTTCCCCTTGAAAACCCCCGCAGCTTCGGCTAGTCTCTCGAAAAAATGCTGATATGTGATTTTTCCTAATCACATATTACATTTCTGTGCAATTGTTTTCCCAGTACAGACTTCAAACGATAGGAGACCTCGGATATGCGCGACGGATTTCGGCTATTGCGGACAATCGGGCTGGCGCTGGTTCTGGGAGTGCCGAGTTTCGGGGTCTGGGCGGCGGAGACGGAGGCCACGATGCCGCCGGAGCTCCAGTCGGCCGTAAGTGCCGACCTGAGGAAAATCGCGGCGGCGGAAAGAGGCTACGCCTCACTCATCCGGACAATGGCCTCGCGCTGCGCTTCGAGGAAGGCGCGGTCGCCGTCAGCCCGCTCCAGCCACGGAACAGCACAGAACATAAAGTTTCTGACTGGCACTGGGGCCTGAAGCTCATCGGCTACGGCACGCCGAGCGCGATCCGGCCGGTCGCTCCCGCCCAAGCCGTCGCGGCGGAACGGCGGCTTGAATACCGCCGCGGCGCCGTCGCCGAATGGTACGAAAACCGTCCGGAAGGGCTGGAGCAGGGCTTCACCCTGGCGGAACCGCCCGCCACCGGCGCGGAAGACCTGGTGCTCAGCCTGGCGGTGGAAGGCGGCCTGCAGCCCTCACTCGATCCCGCCGGCCGGGCCGTCGCCTTCCGCGACGCCACCGGTGCCGCCGTCCTGCATTACAAGGATCTCCAGGTGACCGACGCCGCCGGCAAATCCATCCCGGCCCGCCTCGCCCTGGCCGGGGACGGCGTGCAAATCCATGTCGACGCCCGGGGCGCCGTCTGGCCCATCGTGGTGGACCCGTTGGTCAGCAGCCAGCAGATCGTAGCCGCCTCGGATGCGGCGACGACCACGACCTTCGGCTTCTCGGTCGCCGTGTCCGGTGACACGGCGCTGGTGGGGGCGGCCTTTGCCAATTACGGCGGTTTCACCACCGCCGGTAAAGCCTACGTCTATGTCCGCTCCAGCGGCGGCGTCTGGTCACAGCAGGCCATTCTGAACGCCTCGGACCCTGAGGTGGACGCCAAATTCGGGAGCTCGGTCGCCCTGTACGGCGATACCGCCCTGATCGGTGCACCCTACGCGACTTCCAACAGTTCAACCTGGGCCGGACAGGCCTACGTCTTCATCCGTTCCGGCACCACCTGGACCCAGCAGGCCCTGTTGTACGCCTCGGACCAGACGGCGAACGCCTTCTTCGGGTGGTCGGTGGCCCTCTCGGGCGAAACCGCCCTGGTAGGAGCTTACCAAGCGAACTCCGGCGGCAAAAGCAAGGCGGGCCAAGCCTACGTCTTCACCCGTTCCGGAGCGGTATGGACCGAACAGGCCATTCTGTACGCCTCGGACCGGAGCCCGGGATTCAATTTCGGCAATGCCGTGGCGCTGTCCGGCGACACGGCCCTGATCGGTGCGTATAGCGCCACATACCCCTCTAGCCCTAATCTCGCCTATGCGGGAAAGGCTTATGTGTTCGTCCGCTCGGGGACCGCCTGGACCGAGCAGCAGGCCTTGCCGCCGCCGGATCCCCAGCAGCTGGGTCGATTTGGCTATGCAGTGGCCCTGTCCGGCGATACCGCCCTGATATCCCAGCCTTACAGGAATACGGTCGGGCCCCTCGGTGCGGGGGAGGTCTTCGTCTTTGCCCGCTCCGGCTCGTCCTGGAGGCAGCAGCAAATCCTGTACGCCTCGGATGCGGCGGGCAACGCCTATTTCGGCAATGCGCTGGCCCTGTCCGGCGACACCGCCCTGGTGGGGGCGTACAACGCCAACTCCCCCATCGCCAGCGGCGCCGGCAAAGCCTATGTTTTTGCCCGCTCCGGCACGACCTGGACCGAACAGAAGATCCTCTACGCATCGGATGGGGCCTACGGCGACAATTTCGGCAACTGGGTGGCCCTGTCGGGCAATACGGCTCTGGTGGGAGCGCCTTACGGATATTCGGGCGGCAACGCCGACGCGGGCAAGGCCTATTTCTACACCTTCCCCTGTGCCTTCGGTACCGGCGTCGTCGCCACCGGTAGCCCCTCCACTTCGCTGTGGAAGATGATCGCTCTCCCCTGTAATCCTCAAGACCCCTACGTTGGCTATACCTTCGGTGACCTGGATTCGACCTATGCCAATTTTAGTAGCGCTGGATGGAATAGCACCTGGGGGCTATACACCCGCAATGCCGCCACCGACGCCTACGCCTTTTCCAACCTCGGTGCCATTGTCTCCCCTGGCACCGGCTACTGGCTCAAGAGCTATAACAGCCCCACGTATGGAGCCGTCGTCATCAACGGCAGCGCCACCCCGGTAACCACCAGCGCCCAGTGCGCTTCGGCCAACGGCTGCTACTCCATCACCCTCACCAGTACCGCAAGCGCCTCCGGCCTGATGAATCTGGTGGGTAATCCTCTGCCTTATGACATCGACTGGGCCAACGTCCGGCTGCTGGTCGACGACGTTGCGGTCTATGCACCGGTCGCGGCCCAGATCGGCAACCTCATGTCCAAGAGTTTCTCCATCTGGAACGGCACCAGTTACGACACCTACGACGACGTGACTCCCGGCCTGACCGGCGCGCTGAAGGTATTCCAGTCGTTCTGGGTCAAGACCCTGCCCGGCTCGAGCGGCCATACCCTGAAGCTGCTGATCCCCGCGAAGCCCAGTACCACCAGCCAGGCCTTCCCCATGCCCAGCCAAACCCTGGCGGCCGGCACCCTGCCCTGGTACCTTGGCTGGCTGGACTGGGTGGTGGCGCCGGTTAAGGCCGAAGAAGCCGGGCTGGCGGTCGAAGCCCAGGGTGCCGGCATGAAAGCCCAAGGCCTGGCCGCCCGCGCAGCGACGCGGCGCAGCCACGCCTCCGCCCTGGCCAGTCTCAAGGCCTGGTACGTCCGGCTCAAGCTGGACAACCCTGCGCTCGGCTACAAGGACAGCGGCAACATTCTCGGCCAACTGCCCGACGCCAAAGCGGGCTACGACGCCTACGATCTGGCCGAGCCGGCGCCCTTCGCCGCGCCCTACCTCACCCTGGTGTTCCCGCACAAAGACTGGGGCGACAAGGCCGGCGCCTATGCCAGCGACTACCGGCCGGCCAAAGGCCTGAAGGCCATGAGCTGGGACATCGAAATCCGCGCCGATCAGGCGGGGTCGGAAGTGCGGGTGAGCTGGCAGGGCGACCCGCGGATCCTGGCCCGATCGCGGCTGACCGACCTGAGCAGCGGACAGACCTACTCGGTTGGCGACCCCGACCTCGTCGCCAACGGCGTGGCGGTATTCCTGGCCGACAAGGTGCAGCGCCTGCGCTGGCGTTACCTCGGCGGCCTGGGCAAACCGTAATGGCGGATCGCCTGCCGGCTCCGCCCGCCGGTGGTAGCTCCGCACGCGCAGCGTAATCGGAGGGAATGCTGTTTCTCACAAACCTCGACAAGGAAATGCCCACATGACCGACAACACCGAAATCCAAGGCATGGATCCAGCGCTCGACACTTGCGAGGGGCCCGACCGCCGCGAGGTGCTGGAGAAGCTCAAACTGATCGCCGCCTACACCCCGCCGGCGATGCTCACCCTCATGCTGTCGCAGCGTGCCTCGGCTTTTTCCACCCCGCCTGCGCCGCCGGCTTCGTTCTGAACGCCTACCGTCCGGCAGGGGATGCCCATGCTGCAAGCCACATTGGGCGCAAGCGCCGTCCTCGCCCAGCCCGGCGACCGACGCCTGTGCATCCTCAACCCGCTCGCGGCTTGGCTGTGGGAAGCGCACCAGGCCGGCTACGGAGTCGATCGGATGGCGCAATTGCTGGCGGCGCGGTTCGCCCTGACGGAAGACGAGGCCAGGACGCAGGTCGAAGCGATGGTCGGGCACTGGGACCGGGCCGGCCTGCTCGGCGAACCGGGCCCGGACCCGATGGGCGGACCCGCTGCCGTTCCCCGGACCGGACGGTTCCCTGCCCAGAGGCAGCCTGACGAGGCGACACCGGTCCGGTACCTTCGCCTGGGGGACAGGCAACTCGGCCTCGCCGTCGACGACGCCGTCGTGGCGGCCCGGCTGGCAAAGCTGCTCGGCTCTCCAGGCAGCCCTTCCGATGCCGCGGTGTCTCACACCGTGCATCTGGCCGGCACGGCCGAAGACTGGACGCTGTGGCTCGACGCCGAGCCTTCGGTTTCCGGCACCGGGGCCGACGCCGCCCTGGTCGAAACCTTCCACGCCCTGTGTGAGCTCGCCTCCGCCGCCGAAGAACGGCTGATCGTGCTGCACGGCGCGGGGCTGGTGGTGCGGGAGCGGATTGGCGTGGCGCTGATCGGGCAGGGCGGCGCGGGCAAGACCACCCTGGCGGCGGCGCTCAACGCCGCCGGGCACGTGCTGCTGAGCGACGATGTGGTACCGGTGAACGCCGAAGGGAAGCTGGTAGGCTTGGGCTCAAGCATCTGCCTGAAACCGGGCAGCTGGCCGGTGCTCGCGCCGCTGCGGCCCGACCTGGACACGGCCGAACCGCTGCTGCGCTTCGGAGAGCGGGTGCGGTATCTGCCGCCCGCCGGCCCGGCACCGGAGGCGCCGGTGCCGCTCCGCCTGTTCCTGTTCCCGAACTACCGGCCGGACGCCGAACCCGCATTGACGCCGCTGTCTCCCGAGAGCGTGCTGCACGGGATCGTCACGGCCGAGGCGGTGATCCGTCACCTCACCCAGGACAAGCTCGACGCCCTGGCGCGCTGGGTAGCTTCGGCACCGGCCTTCGAACTGGTCTACCCCGACCTGGACAGCGCGCTGGAGCTGGTGGAGGAGGCCTTGGGGGCTGTGCCTTAAGCTGCCGGCCCTATTGCCTTCCCACCAACCGCTGCCAGATTCTTGGCCAATAGCGTTGCCAGAGCGGAAACCGCTGGTGACTCCCGTTTCCGACTCAAGCGCGCCTACGGAACCGGAGCACCAAGTACAGCAACGCCACGACCAGAATCAAAACGGTCGCGACCGTAGCCCAGGGCGGGAAATAATAACCAGCTCCACCGCCATAGCGGGCATGCAGAGCCACGCCTCCGATGTCCACGAAATCCTCGGTGCCAAAGGGCGCGGCCTGGGCGGTCACGAAAAAGACGACGTCATCATGCTTAGGCGGCGAGGCCGTCGGCGTCACGACGGCCTGGATGAGCCTGGCGCAGTCGTGCACATCCAATACGAACTTGTCTTCGCTCAGCTTGACGTTCCAGTCAGGAATCTGATTCTCGACCCGGAGGCGGATTGTGGCCTTTACAGGCAAGGTATTTTCGACGCGGAAATCGAACTTCGCCGGAGAGGATGTGTCATGGACGCGGACGTTTTTCTGAGCGACATTGGAACGGTTCCCGAAGTGGGTATCGTAGCCGTAGTCGATGGTGGCGAGGATACATCCATGAAACTCGCCGGTAGGCAGGTCCGGCGGTGTCCATGCAATCGAGATTTCTCGCGTCTCCCCGTTTGCGATATCGACCACCTGGCTGCCCAGGTCGTAAAAGGTGGGGATGCCTGCGGTGAAGGGATAGAATCCAAAGCTGATCCGGACCCGCTGGACATTTCCGGGTCCGTTATTGTGAATGCGGGCATAGATGCGATCCGCCACCCCGGAACTGATATTGCGCCCGCCGCGTTCGCTCTCGGTTTCGACGGCGTGAGAGTAGTACCACGGGTCGCTGGGATTGGGGTGCGCGCTGCCGTCGAATCCCAGAAAGGTCAGATCAGCCACCCCTCCTTGGGAGCCATCGGACAGGTTATGAAAGGCCTGGTAGGCGTCGATCTCCCCAAAGCCCCAATGGTTGTCCCAGGTTGCGGCCGGCTGCGGATAGGCGACGGCGGTATCGGCGGTATCCCGAGCCTCGGCGCTGCGGATCAATAAGTCCTTGACGTTGCCGGCGGCGGCGTTGTCGAAATCCCTCAGCTGGGAGTTATAGCCGAAGGCAAGCGCAGCGAGTCCCGCCGTGGCGGCGGTCGCAGCCGAATTGGAGGGAAGCCACATGGACCCGCCCATCGGAAAGACGACCTCGGGCTTGAGTTCGTCCAGAGGGTCGTCGTCCAGATCGTTCGCGCGGGGTCCCTGAACCGTCGTGGCAGTGTCGTTGGCACGCTCGACCGTGTTATGAATGTCCGCCGTGGCCACGGCGAGGGCCCGGGTCGCCGCGCCCGGCGTGAGGACCGGCGAGTCCGCGGCATTGTCGCCCGAACCGGCGACCACGAGAACCCCCATCCCCGAGACCAAGTCGACGAGTTGGTTCCAGCTTTCGCGACCGTCGGCCGCCCCGCTGAAAGCCGCCGAGATGGAGACGACATGGATCTGCCAGGTGCGGTGCATCTCGTAGACCTTTTCGAGAGCACGGACGTACGCCGCGGGATCGGGTCCGGAACCGTCGCCGATCTTGATGTCGATGAGCCCGGCCCCGCGGGCGATACCGTTGGCCGGATCGTAGATCAGTTCAGCCATGTAGCCGGCATGATCCTGTGCGGGGGGTTCGGCGGACGGATTCTCTACGGAATCGGTCAAGGCGTTATAGCCGTGCCGGAACGAAGCGTCGTAGGCAACGCCTACCCCGGTATCGAGAATCGCGACGTTGGCACCGCTTCCATTCAGAGTGGCAGGCCAGCCGAAGCCGCTTTCCAGGGTTTGGGCATAGGTCGTGCTGGCGCGGACCTTGGCCGCCTGGTAAACGTCCCAGGTCCAGCGACCCTTCTCGGCCAGTTCCACCATCGCGACTTCGGGCCGCGCTCCGATTTGCCTGGCTTCGTCGCGGTCGATACCCGTAACGACCACGAGGCTTAGGTATTTGCCGACATACCTGACGTCGCCCAGAGTCTTGAGATAAGCGATGAAGGGACTCGAGGCAGGGTTTCCGACGCATCCGTTCAAATCCACGATGACAGCCGTCGAATCGGTACGGGCTTCGATCAGATCGTCCACGAAATTGTCATTGGTATCGCGAACCCAATGGCGCAGCTTGCCGTTGTCCTTCCATGCCGTCGGAGTCCAAGGAGTCGCTGCTGCGGGGCCCGAGGCAGCGACAAGGAAAAACACGGCTGCGCCTAGCGCGGCGCGAGCACGAAAGATAAGCGCTGGTTTCATGATGAGGCCTCCTTTGGTCCGACCGGAAATCGAACAAATTCAGCTTGCGCTGCACAGGGGCGGCGAAACCCGCACGCAGCTTGAAGGAATGGGTTTCGCTGGGAGTATTTTCACCCAGCTAGAATTTAAATATGGACGGGAAAATCGTATTGTCAAACAGTAGAATAAGATATCCTGCAGTGCTCGCCAGCCGCTTCGATATCCACTTCCAGCGGTTGGGAATCAGGATTCCTATCGGGCGAAACCGGCGCTCTACTATAAAAATTTAAAATAAGTAATGACGAAATAAAAGAAAGCCGGGCACAAAGGCCCGGCAATAGCGAATTCCTTGTCTGAAATTTTCCGTCCGTTGGGATAATAATATTATCTCAGGTTCATGCAGTTGGCATAATACGTCACGGTTGCCGGCCAATCGGAGAAAATGCCCAGGATGCCGACGTCCTTGGCCAACACGTCCAGCACGCGCATCATGTCGCCTTCGTGATGGATTGCCGAGTCGAAAGTCTGGTAATAAAAGCCGTTGTTGCCGTCCGCGAGGATGCCGGAACGCTCCAGGGTCCAGGTGATGATGTCCAGACCGGCACGCCTCGCGTTCCTGGCGTACTCCGACGCCACGATGTTCCCGGCGGCATCCGCGTCCAGCAGGGCGAAGATCGGCGGCGCGACGATGTTGATGCCATCGGCCTTGTACTGCGCCAGTTCGACGGCATCGGGCAGGTCTGCCACCCCCTCGGCGTCGTCCAGGTACACGGCCTGCCTGCCGAACGCGGGCTCATGCTGGATCCAATACAGGACGTCCGCCTTGTTGAAGGATTGGGCAAAGACCCTGCTGGCCGGAACCAGCGCTTCCTTGTACTCGTCGATCATCTTCTGGGCGTAGTCTTCCTGGCTGAAGCCGTCGAAAGGCATCGCAACGCTCGGGCTCTTGAGCTCGGGCGTCATCTTCACGCCCAGCTTCTTGAACAGCGCGATGCTTTCCTTGTGAGTCATCAGCGTGCCGCTGGTGGGACCGGCGTAAACGTCCGTGCGCCAGTTGGCCGTGCCGCCCTGGAATTCCGCCGGGGTCTTCGCCCTGGGGTTGAAGGCGTCCATCTTGCCCCGGAGCGTCTTGAATTCTGCCAGGGTAATGTCGCTGGTGCGGCATTCCGCGCTGGCCGCCGTCAGCAGGTTGCCGCTGGCATCGAAGGTGGCGGGGGTGAAGGGCTTGGTACACTTCGCCGCCAGCTCCGGGATGGTGAGGATGTTGGTGGTGGTGTGCAGATCGTTCTGCGCGTGACGGCAGACCAGTTCCTTGTCCCTGGTGAAGGTCACGTCGCATTCGACGATGCCGGCGCCCATGCGTGCCGCCGCCTCGTAGGACTCCCTGGTGTGCTCGGGGAACTGCATCGCCGCGCCGCGATGACCGATGGAGAAATCGGTCTTCTTGAACGGACCGCCGGAACATTTCAGCAGTTTGGTTTTCAGCTTGCCGTCCGTCATGTCATTGACCAGGAAGAACGGACGCGGCCCCAGTTGCACGCTCTCTCCGAGCGCTGGCTTGCCGGCCATCGCATCGCAAGAGGCCCCAGCTACGAATGACGAGCCCACGAGCAAGGCTAGCACCCGACGTATTTTCGACATGTTCATCTCTCCGATTTCGCGCTGATCATCAGCCGATGCTGGTCATGCCCGCATCCGGAAAAACGGAAGGGAGGGAAACCGCATATCGGCCGTCGTTGGGATGGCTGGAACGGCTCCGTCGATGATGCATGCGGACGTCCGGCGCCATTCGGCCCGGCGGGCCGGGTCGAATCGGCCGCTACGGTAAACGGTGTAAATGTCAGGCTTATGACCGGCGGCCGGAAGCCGGTATGGCAGAGTGTTGCGATGGGGTGCTATCCCTTGACCCCACCTTGCATCAAGCCTCCGATGTAATAGCGCTGTACCGCCAGGAACAGAACGATCGCCGGCAGCACGGTAAGCGCCGCGCCCGCCATCATCAGCTCCGTATCCACCGCGTGTTCGCCCATCAGGTTGGCCAGCGCCACCGGGAGAGTATGAAGACGGCTGTCGCCCAGAACGATCAGCGGCCAGAGAAAATCGTTCCAGCTTCCCAGGAAGGTGAAGACCGCAAGAGTGATCAGAATCGGCCGGCACAGCGGCAGGACCAGCGACCAGAAGATTCGCAACTCCCCTGCCCCGTCCAGCCTCGCCGCATCGAGCAAGCTCTGCGGAAGCGACAGCGCATACTGCCGGACCAGGAAAATTCCGAAGATGCTGGCCAGCCCAGGAACGATCACTCCGGCGTAGGTATTGATCAGGCCGAGATGCTTCAGGAGCAGGAACAAGGGCAGCATGGCCACTTGGCCGGGAATGACCATGGCCGCCAGCAGCGTCCGGAACAGCGCATCGCGCCCTGCGAACGGCAGGCGGGCGAAAGCATAGCCGGCCGCGGCGTTGATCAGCACCGACAACGCGGTGACTGCGGCGGCCAGCACCAGGCTGTTCAGCACGTACCGCCCCACCGCAAGCCGGTCGAACAAGTCCCGGTAATGCTCCAGCGTCGGCGTATGGGGCCAGGGCGGTGGCGGGTAACGCATGGCTTCGGCCGACGGCGTCAACGACACCGAAACCATCCAGACCAGCGGAAACAGCGTCGCCGCGGCCGCCGTCAGCAGCACGAGATAAAACCCCGCCGAAGACAAACGCATCAGGACGCTCCGGAAGGGTGCGGCATGGCCTGCGGGAATACCTCCTCGCGCCGGGCCGTTCTATTCCTCCCCGGAACCTTTTCCGCCCATGCGTTCTTCACGGGCCGCGCGTGCGAGACTGACGTACTTCCGGCGCATCAGCGCCAGTTCTTCTTCCTCCAGTTCCTCGAGATCCAGCAAGGTGTTGTCGGCGCGCTCGACCGCCCGGATCAGCTCGTCCAGCTTCACCTGCAAGGCCTCCGTGTCCCGGTTCTGGGTATGCTGGATCAGGAACACCATGAGGAAAGTCACGATCGTCGTGGTCGTGTTGATCACCAGCTGCCAAGTGTCGCTGAAGCCGAATATCGGCCCCGTGATCACCCAGGCCAGAATCACGAACAATGCAATGTTGAAAGCGAGCGGCCGGCCGGAAAGGCGCGAAAATAATCTGGCGAAGCGATCGAACCTGGCGTTCCAGTATGCGATGTCGTCCATGTTTGCGGACAGCTTGGCGGCCCAGGACCGCGCCAGATCGCAAATATTCGGCTTCGATGACATCGGGGTCTCCTCCTGATTCATGTTGTTTTGGAGCGGAAGCATTACCCTATATTCGGCAGTCTCTCACCCAGAACTTCAGCAGCAATGCGGCCGCCAGCGCACAAGCGGCGGCGAAACCGAAGGCGGCTTCCGGGCTGGCGTATTGCCACAGCATTCCGAATACCATGGACGCCGGCAATAGCATGATGCCGGTGGTCAGATTGAACCAGCCGTAAGCCGTCCCCAACAGGGCGGGCGGCGCGATATCGGCAACCAGCGCTTTTTCCGCGCCCTCGGTCGCAGCCAGAAACAGGCCATACAAGGCGAACAGCGGCCACAGCAGCGGAAGACCGGCCCCGTTCAACCCGATGCACAGATAAAACACGGCATAGACGATCCACCCCGCGAAAATCACCGGTACCCGGCCGACACGGTCGGACAGCCCCGAAAGCGGCGTGGAGAACAACATGGCGACCAGCGAGGTCGCACCCCATAACAAAGGGACCTGGTATTCCGGCAAACCCAACTCGCGTGCGCGCAGCAGCAGGAACATATTGGACGAATTGCCGAGCGTGAACAAAGCCAGCACCCCGAGATAGCGCCTGAAAACCCGGGGAAGCTTCCGAAGCTCCCAGTCGAGCGGCTTGCCGTCGTACCGGATCTCCCGCGCCGGCTCCTTGACCGCAACCGCCAGGACGACCGCCACGACGCCGGGGAGCGAAGCCCAGAGGAAGATTTCCGTGAGGGGCATTTCAGCCGCCAGCATGACGGCCGCGGCCAGCGGCCCTATAACCGCCCCGGCATTGTCCATGGCGCGCTGCAATCCGAACGCCAGACCGCGCTGTTCGGAGGAGACGCTGGCGGCAATCATGGCATCGCGGGGCGACGAGCGCAGCCCCTTGCCCAAACGGTCGGCGAAGCGGATGGCCAGGACGACCGGCCAGGCGGACGCCAGCGCCAGCAAAGGACGCGATACCGCCGCCAGACCGTAGCCGCTCACGACCATCGATTTGGCCCGGTGCACCCGGTCGGCGATGATGCCCGAAAACAGCTTGAGCAGGCTGCTTACCGTTTCCGCGACGCCCTCGATGATTCCCAATGCCCTGGGACCCGCCATCAGCACGGAAGCGAGGTAGAGCGGAACGAGGGGATACACCATCTCGCTCGCGGAATCGTTGAACAGGCTCACCAGTCCAAACAGCCAGACGGTGGAAGGCAGGGCTGCGAGCTGTCGGAACATTCGGCATCCTCCTATGGCTTGGGCAAGGACCGGCCTTCGGGCTCCTCTTCGGCCGCGACCCGCAGCTTCCTCAGCCCCGCCGCCAGCACGGTCAGACTCAGCACCAGGCCGAACAGCACGAAAGCAATCGCAGAAGCATAGCCCAGATTCCACCAGCGGAATCCCTGCTGATACATCAGCAACGCGATGCTGAGCGTGCTGCCGGAAGGACCGCCCTGGGTCATCACATAAGGTTCGGCGAACAATTGGAAGTGGCCGATCATGGTGATCACGGCGACGAACAGGAAGGTCGGCGCGAGCAGCGGGAGGGTGATGTGGAAGAACTGCTGGCGGGCGCCGGCGCCGTCGATGCTGGCCGCCTCGTACAGCGATTCGGGGATGCTCTGGAGGCCGGCGACGAACACGATCATGTTGAAGCCGAAATTCTTCCACACCGCCATGAGGATGATCGCCGGCATCGCCCAGTCCGGATCGCCGAGCCAGTCGACCGGTCCGATGCCGAACCCGCCGAGCAGGTAGTTGAGAACGCCGTTGCGCGGCTGATACAGGTAGCGCCAGACCACCGCCACGGCCACCAGGGTCGTCACCACCGGCAGGAACAGCAGCGAACGGAACAGCCCCTTGAACGGGGTCAGGCGGTGATTGACCAGCAGGGCCGCCGCCAGCGAAACCAGCACCGACAGCGGGCCGCCCACGGCCACGAAATACAGGGTGTTCCGCAAGGCCATCCAGAACTCTGCATCGCCGAACAAGCGGCGGTAATTGTCCAGCCCCACGAACCGGAGCCGGCGAATGTCGGCCAGAGCATAGATGTCGAAATCGGTGAAACTCAGGCCCAACGCCGCCGCCACCGGCAGGAAGACGAACATGGCGAGCAGCGCCAGCGCCGGCGCGATGAACCAGAAGGCGGGATTGAGCCTCATCGCCCCCGCTCCAGCAGCCAGCGGCGTTTTTCCAGGATCCGGTCCACTTCATCGTTCAAGGCCTCCAGGGCCGCCGACGGAGCCATTTCACCCCGCGCAGCCTTCTCGGCATAAGCCGCGATGCGGCTGGCAATCCGCTCCCACTCCGGGATTTTCGGGGGCGGAAGCAGACGGTCCATCTGCCTCCGGAAGGACTGCGCCTTGTGGTCCCCGGCCAGGACGGGATCGCTCCAGGCCGTCCGTCCCGGCGGCAGGTCGCCGGTGAGACGATACAGGCGGATCTGCTGCGGCGGAGCGGTCAGGAACTCGATCAGCTTCCAGGCCGCTTCCTTGCGCGTGGACCCGGCGGCGAGCGCAAGACTGGCCCCGCCGGCCAGAGAGATTCCCGGATAGGAACCGTCGAAGGACGGCAAGGGCGCGGTGTCCCAGGCGGCGTCGACATCCGGCAGCCGGCGCCGGAACTCGCCGAGGTTCCAGGGGCCGGTGATCAGAGCCGCGAAATAACCGCGTCCGAACTCCCTGTAAAGGTTGGCCATCTGGCCGGAGGCTTCCGCAGGCGTCAGTTTTTCCCGAAAGCCGCGCAGATAAAAGTCAAATGCCGCCCGGAAATCGGGATGGAGAAAATCGCCGTAGCGGTTCCCGTCCTTCAACAGAGCCGCCCCCTGCTGCAGGGCGAAAATCACGGGGACCTCCCATGCGTCGATGGGAAGGAACAGCCCGAAATCGCCGTGGCGTTCGCGGACGCGGATCATGGCCTCGAACCAGCCCTCCCAGCTCCGGGGCGGTGATGCGATCCCTGCGGCCTCCAGCAAGTCACGGCGGTAAAACAGAATGCGCGTGTCGACATACCAGGGCACGGCCAGCATCCTTTCGTCGACGACGGCCACATCCAGAGGCCCTTCGAAGTAGTCGCCTTTCCGCCCGGTGTTCTCGAACCGGGCGGCGACATCCTCCAGTGCCCGGAGCGCGGCGAATTCCGCTATCCAGGTGTTGCCGAGCTGAAATACGTCCGGCAGGTTGCCGCCGGCATAAGCCGTCAGCAGCTTTTCGTGGGCGGCGCTCCAGGGGATTTGCTGGACCTCGACGCGAATTTCCGGGTTCAGCCGCTCGAACTCCCCGGCGAGCTCATGGGCGACTTCACCCTCGCTGCCGAACGCCCAGAATTCCACGACTTCGGCTTCTTCCTCCGGCTGGCAGCCGCTCAGGATCAAGGCACAGGCCAGGAGGATCGAACGGGGACAGAGACTCCTGGTCCGGCTCATCGGAAGAACGGGCCCACCGGTTTCTCAGGCCGGAGCCGCCAGGCTGAAAGTGAAGACTGCCCCGCGGCCTTCTCCGCTCAATGCCTCGATCGTACTTCCATGCAGTTCCAGCATCCGCTTGCTGATAAGCAGACCCAGCCCGCCCCCCATATGCCTTCCGGAATCCCGGCGCAACGGCGAATCCCGTTCGAACAGGCTTGGCAGAAGTTCGCTGGCGATGCCGGCACCGCTGTCCTCCACCCGGACCGTCACCCTGTCGCCGGCTTCGCACCTCAGCGTCAAGTCGATCTCACCGCCCTCCGGCGTGTGGCGCAACGCGTTGTCGATGAGGTTGGTCAAAACCCGCTCGATCATCGCGATATCGGCATAGACCAAGGGAATGCGATCGCGAAACCGGGCGGCAATCCGGACTCCTTTGGCATCGGCGGCCAGCTCGAATTTCTGCGCCACGTCCTGGACGAGCTCCTGCAGGGAGAAACGCTCGAAACTCGGCCGCACTTCCTCGCATTCCAGCTTCGCCAGTTCGAACAGCTCCTGAGCCAAGTGCGCCACACGCCGGCTCTGCCGCACGGCGACCTCAAGGTACTGTTGCCGTTCCGCCGGAGAAAGCCGGTCGGACTTCCGCAGCATGGTTTCCAGATAACCCTGCATGGACGTGAGCGGGGTGCGCAGGTCGTGCGACACATTGGCGACCATTTCGCGCCGCAGCGTGTCCTGGGACTTGATATGTTGCACCTGCGCGGCGATGCGCTCGGCCATCCGCGAGAATGTCGCGGCGAGCCGGCCAATCTCGTCAGGACTGCTTTGCAGCGCGCCGTCCAGTTGCAAGGTGCCGGAAAAACTCGCGTCGTCGAAGGCGGCGATCGTCCGCGTCAAGGCGTCCAAACGACGGGTCACCAGCGAAAACAGGCCCAACCCGGCAACCAGGGTGAGCAGCAACGCCCCCGCTCCCGTCCACATGACACTCTGGAACACATGCCCCTGCCAGACGTCTTCGGCCAGCCTTTGGTACTCGTCTCCGGCCAGCACGATGTATAGGTAACCGATGATTCGCCCATCCCGCTTCAGCGGTGTGGCGCTGAATATCTCGCGGCGGTCCGGGCGGCGCGGATTGTCCCCTTTCACGGGCAGCGCACCGCCTTCGAGAAGGCCGCGCAGGGGGGCCAGGGAAACCTCCTTCAGCCGAACCCGCCCCGGCGGCGCATCGTAGGCCAGAATGGCACCCTTCGCGTCCAACAGATAGAGTTCGATGCTGGGGTTGACGATCATGAGCATGTGGAACAGCTCGCTCACCGCCTTGCCGTCGAACCCCTCCCCATTCAACAAGGGCCAGTGGCTCGCGATGTGTTCCGCCAGGCCGCGGCTGAGCCGCTGGATGATTTCCTGCTGGTGATTTTTTGCCGCCACCAGATCGAGCCCGCCGCACAAGCCGCCGAAGAGGAGAACCAGAGCGGCGAAGGTGAGCGCGATGCGGCTGTAGAGCGACCTGAATTTCACGGGCGATTCTCCCCAAAATCCACGAACTTATAGCCGACACCCCAGACCGTTTGGATGAATTCGGGCCGTCCGGGATCGCGTTCGATCTTCGCACGCAGGCGATTGATATGCGAATTCACCGTGTGCTCGTAGCCGTCGTGGCTATAGCCCCACACCCGATCCAGCAGCGCCAGGCGGGTGAATGCCTGACCGGGATGGCGGGCGAAGAACAGCAACAACTCGAACTCCTTCAGCGTCAGGGCGACAGGCCGACCTTCCAGCATGACGGAATAACCGACCGGGTCGATGGTCAGCGGCCCACGGACCATGACGCCGGCCTTTGCCTGCGACTCCCGTTCCATCGCTTCGACTCGTCTGAACAGGGCACGAATCCGCGCAATGAGTTCGGGGATGGAGAAGGGTTTGGTCAGGTAGTCGTCAGCCCCGAGTTCAAGGCCCAATACGCGCTGCGTTTCCGTGGACTTTGCGCTGATGATAACGATCGGCTGGTAATGGGGCATGCGCCGGACTTGACGGCAGATTTCCAGGCCGTCGATGCCGGGAAGCATCAGGTCCAGAACCAGGAGGTCGAAACGGTAGGCCTTCAAACACGCAAGTCCGCCGGTACCGTCTCTTGCGATCTCCACGGCGTAACCTTCATCCCGCAGGTTGATGCCGAGCATGTCCCCGATGTCGGGATCGTCTTCGATGACCAGGATGCGTTTCATTGCCGGAGCCGGACTCCCGCCGATCGGATGGTGGGGCCTCAATTATCGGCACGCGGCAAGGGACAGGCCAGTCACATTTATTTGAGCGCTCCGTGATGAATTCGTGATTTCTGGCCACGCACAATGGCCACGCCCGAAAAGCCCATGGCTTACCGGAGGAACCTTTTTCGATTCACACGAGGCCTGTCATGAAGACCCTATTCAAGCTCATCTTCACCGCATTTGCGTTCGCATCGATGATCCCCGGCATTGGCCTGGCCGATCCCGACAAACTCCCCAAATTCGGTGGAAATCCGCCGGTGGAGACGGTATACACGCTGTCCAACAATGCCGACGGAAACGAGGTGCTCGCATTTCACCGCCACGGCAATGGCCAAATGGAGCCGGCAGGCCGCTTCGCCACCGGGGGAACCGGTACCGGCTCCGGACTCGGCAACCAGGGTGCTCTGGCACTGAGCGCAAATGCGCGGTACCTGTTCGCCGTCAATGCGGGCAGCAACGACTTATCGGTGTTCCGGATCGACCGGGACGGGCTGCGACTCATCGACCGCGCCGCCGAGGAAGGCACCACCCCCGTCAGCGTGGCCGTCGGCCCGAATCGGGTCTATGTCGTGAACTCGGGAGACGATTCCATCTTCGGCTTCCGCTTCGACCACCGCACCGGCAAGCTGCACCCCCTGCCCGAATCCCACCAGAAGCTCAGCGGAGACGGCACGGCGCCGGCCCAGATCAGCCTCGACCGCGGGGGCGACGCCTTGGTCGTCACCGAGAAAGCGACCAACAAAATCACGACATTTTCTCTGAACGAGGACGGCAGCCCGGAGGCCAGGCATTCGATCGATTCCGCCGGATCGACGCCCTTCGGCTTTGCCTTCGGCAAGCGCGACCAGTTCTTCGTTTCCGAAGCCCAGGGCGGTGCCCCGGATGGCGCGACCGTGTCGTCCTACCAGTTGCTGGAGAACGGAACCGCGCAACTGATCGACGGAGCGGTCGCGGCCGGGCAAACCGCCGCATGCTGGCTGGCCACGACACCCACGGGCCGCATTGCCTTCACCGCCGATACCCCCGCCAACGCCATTTCCGCATTCTCAATCGATGCCGCCGGCCATCTGTCGCTGTTGCACACCCGTGCAGCCGAGGAAAACCGGCCCACCGACCTCGCCGTTTCTACCGACGGCCGAATGCTGTATACCTTGAGCGGTGGCGACCACAGTATCGGCGTTTACCGCATCCTGAAGGGAGGCGCGCTGCAAAAGCTCCAGAGTCTGGGCGCCCTGCCCGCAGGCACCACCGGTCTCATTGTCCGCTAACCCCACTTGCGTACCGGGATCGGCAAGCGCGGCCGGAAGGCCGCGCTTGTTGCCGCAGCGTGGATCATTCGCCTCTTCCCCATTCAGGACGGCTTTTGTGGAAAGACTGCCGGGTTAGAATAGTTGATCGCTCAATTTCCCCGCCCTCATGAAAAATCCAGGCGCCCGGCCAGCTATGGGAGAGAGAAAGTCCTCCGCCATCCAAATCGCACAATCCTGCGCCAAAGACCCCCGCAAATCCGTGCGTGAATTCCATGCGGGCATCGCACCCCAACAGCCGGCACTGGTGACTTTCTTTTGCTCCAGCGAGTACGATCTGGGTGCGATCGCTGCTGAGATGCGCCGCCTGTTTGCCGGAATCCCCGTCGTCGGCTGCACCACGGCTGGAGAAATCGGGCCGGCCGGCTACCGCGACCACAGCCTGGCGGGCGCGAGCTTTGAGGCCGGCAGCTTTCATGCAGCGGCGGACATCCTGACGGGTCTACAGCGCTTCGACCCGGACAAAGGTCATGCGCTGGTACAGGGACTCCTGCAGCGGCTCGAAGTTTCCTCCCCCGCGGCACGGCCGGATGACAGTTTCGCCTTCCTGATGATCGACGGACTCTCGGTTCGAGAAGAGGAGGTCACCCACGTGTTGCAGGACGCTCTGGGCGAAATTCCGCTGATCGGCGGCTCGGCGGGCGATGGCATGAAGTTCGCCAGGACCTGCGTCTATTTCGACGGCCATTTCCACAGCGATGCCGCGGTGCTGGCGGTGTTTACCACTTCCCTGCCCTTCAAGGTGTTCATGACCGAGCACTTCGCCGTCACCGACGAACGGGTGGTGGTCACCGACGCCGACGCCGCCCATCGCGTCGTCCGGGAAATCAACGGACGGCCGGCGCTCCAGGAATATGCGCGGCTGATCGGCGTCGATCCCGCGCGAGTCGGTTCCGAGCATTTCGCAGCGTCGCCCGTCGTGGTCCGCATCGGCGGCACGGACTATGTGCGTTCGATCCAGAAAGCCGATGCCGACGGCAGCCTGACCTTCTATTGCGCCATCGAGACGGGAATGGTGCTGCGCCTGGGCCGTAGCGGAGACCTGGAGGGGAACGTGGCGCAGACCTTCGAGCAGCTGCGGGAAACCCTGGGTCCACTGCAAGGCGTGATTGCCTGCGATTGCATTTTCCGCAACCTGGAAATGACCCGCTGCGGCGTGACGCAGCATGTGGGCGAGATTTTCCGGAACAACCGCACCGTGGGCTTCAGCACCTACGGCGAGCAGTATCTCGGCGTACACATCAACCAGACCTTTACCGGAATCGCCATCGGCGCGCCAGGGAGACTTCGGCATGGCGGACAGTGAAATGGATTTGCGCGCGGAAATCGCCCGCCTGAACAAAATCATCGAGGTTCTCATGGACCGGGTGGAAAACAATCTGAGCCTGCGGCCGACCACCTACTTCGGACTGTTCCAGGGGAAAATCGTACTGGAGAACCAAGTCCGGCAGCGCACCCTGGAGCTGAACGCGGCGTTGCGCGAAATCGAAAAGATCAACCGGGTGCTGAAGGAATCCGAAGCGAAATTCCGCGCCGTACTGGACCAGTCCCTGGTCGGGATCGTCATTACCGAGCAGGGATCGTTCAGCTATGTCAATCCCAAGTTCACGGAGATCTTCGGCTACAGCGAAGATGAACTGGCACACATCCGCCCGATCGATCTGGCGATCGAGGAAGACCGCCCGCTGGTGAGCAAGCAGCTCCGCAAAGCCTTCGCCGGAAGAATCCACGAGGTCCGGTTCACCTTCCGGGGCACGCGCAAGGACGGTGCGGCCGTCCATGTGGAGGTGGCCGGCAGCCCGCCGACCCGGATCGCCGGCCACCGTTCCATCATCGCCGTCGTCACCGACATCACCGAGCGGGTGCGGGTGGAGAAGGAAATGCAGGCGCTCCAGGCACAACTGCGCGAGCAGGCGGTGCACGACCCGCTCACTGGCCTGCTCAACCGGCGCGCACTGGAGGATTCGCTCGGCCGGGAACTGATCCGGGCGGCGCGCCATGGCGATCCCCTCAGCCTGGTGATCTGCGACATCGACCGCTTCAAATCCATCAATGATACCCACGGACACCAGGCAGGCGACGAGGTACTCAAGACCTTTGCCGGCCTGCTGAACCGGGCGACGCGAAGCGGCGACATCTGCTGCCGCTATGGCGGCGAAGAGTTCGTGCTGGTCTGCCCGCGCATGACTCTGGCCAAGGCGGCGGAACGCGCGGAACAATTGCGCGAAACCTGCGCCGCCCTGCCGTTCGATTGCGGCGATGCGGTTTTGCAGGTCACGGCATCGTTCGGCGTCGCGGCCTTCCCACGTCACGGCGACACCGGCGACCTGCTGATCCGCTCCGCCGACCGGGCGCTGTACGCGGCCAAGAATGCCGGCCGCAATCAGGTCAAGTGTTATGCCAACACCGAATCCGGCGAATTCGCATGGGCAGCATCGCGTTCGAACGCCTGAGCAAGATCTATCCGGGCGGTTTCGCGGCGCTGTCTGACCTGAGCCTCGAAATTGCCGACGGCGAACTTCTCGTCGTCGTCGGCCCATCGGGTTGCGGTAAATCCACCCTGCTGCGGCTCCTGGCCGGGCTCGACCAGCCCACCGGCGGCTCAATCCGGATCGGCGCCACGAACGTGAACGCACTGTCCCCGGCAGAGCGCAATGTCGCCATGGTGTTCCAGGATTACGCGCTCTATCCCAACATGACGGTACGCGGCAACCTCGAATTTCCGCTGAAGATGCGCAGCATGAGCCACGCCGAACGCCGGCGCCGGATCGAGCAGGTGGCCGGAATGCTCGATCTTCTGCCGCTCCTCGACCGCAGCCCCGCCCAGCTCTCCGGCGGCCAGCGCCAGCGCGTCGCCATGGGACGGGCGCTGGTCCGCGAGCCCGCGGTGTTCCTGCTCGACGAGCCCCTCGCCAACCTGGACGCCCGCCTGCGCGCCCAGGTTCGCGCCGAAATCGCTGAATTGCAGCGGCGGACCGGGACGACCATGATCTACGTCACCCACGACCAAGTCGAAGCCATGACCCTGGGCCAGCGCATCGCGGTTCTCGACCGCGGCCGGTTGCAGCAGGCCGCCTCGCCTCGCGATCTCTATGCTCACCCCGCCAACACCTTCGTCGCCGGCTTCATCGGCAACCCACCCATGAACCTCCTGCCGGTCCGGCTTGAGCGCTCCGGCCGGATCGTCCTCCCCAGTTTCGGCGGCTGCCCGCTGCCTGGAATGACGGGGGCGCCGCAAAGCGCGGCCATCGCCGGCATCCGGCCGGAGGCGGTCCGGCTGGCGAAAGGCTCTTCCGAGGGGATCGCAGCCCAGGTCCAGGACGTGGAATATCTCGGCCATGAGACCTTGCTGCATTTCGCCCCTGAAGCGGGACCGGCCGCTCTCATCGCCCGCCTCCCCGGCCTGCAGCCCTTTGTCCTGGGCGATGCCGTCCGCCTTGTGATGGCGCCGGAAGACTGGCGTTTTTTCGACGGGGCCGGTCAGGCGCTGGGCTGACTCCTGTGGGCTTCCAGCGCCTTCAGCTCCTCGAGGGAATTTGCATTCGCGAACAGTTCCGGCACGTCGCTGTAGTCGGCCCGGTGCGCCCTGTGCCGCGCCAGCCAGGCTTCGACCTTGCGCTCTCCCGACGCCAAAAATGCCTGGAGATCGACCAGCAAAGACCGCCGCGCGATGACGAACACCGGATGCAGGCGCTCGCCGTCGTGCGCCACGGCGATATCACAGTCCGACGCCTCCCGATCCTCGACCAGGCGTTTCAACATGCAGCCGGTGACCAGCGGTGTATCACAAGGCACGGTCAGAACGAATTCCGTGTCGGCCCAGGCCATCGCGCTCAAAAGCCCCGCCAGCGGCCCCTCGAATTCACGGCTCTCATCGGCGATAACCGGGCAGCCGAAGCCGGCGTAAATTTCCCGGCTACGGTTGGCGCTGACCACCACCTGCCCTGCCACCGCCCGCAAGGCCTCCAACGCATAAACCACCAGCGGCCTGCCCTTGAATGGCACCAGCCCCTTGTCCCGGCCGCCCATACGGCTTCCTCTTCCGCCGGCAAGCACGCATCCGGTAATCTTCTCGGAAGGATATTTCACGGCGCAGTCCCCGACGATGATCGAAAAACCCATGTGGCACCTGTCCATACTGGCGGTGGCGGTCTTGTCCGCCTGCGCCTCAAAGCCGGCGGGCTGGCGCGCGGACTATTACGAAGTCGAAACCGCCAAACCGTACGCCGATGTGATGGCCGAACTGGAACTGGCGATCACCGAACAGAATTTCCGGATCACCGGCCACAACAAGATCGGCAGTGTGATCCGCCAGCGGGATCATATAGACTTCCCCGATTATGACACGCTCCAGTTCTGCAACCTGACCCTGGCCCGGCAGATGCTGGAAATCGAGCCGGCGGCCGTGGCCTGGATGCCATGCAACGTCGCCGTCCGCTTCGAGCGGGGCCGCACGCGGATCACGGCGCATCTCTTGCCCGAAACCACCCGAAACCCGCCCCTCGACGATTTCGCCAGGAGCATGAATGAGAAACTCAAGAAAATCGTCGATTTTGCCGCCGAAAATTAGTTTCCTCTCCTCTCACCAATCGGATACGACCATGGCGAAAACCTTCCCTGCTAAAACGACCCGGCCTGTTGGCCTGACCCTGCTGCTGGCGGGCCTGAATGCCTGCGACCCCCAGCCGGTGCAACCAACGGTCCAGGCCTCCGCCGCTTCCGAACAGCCCGCCGCCGCCCGAGGCGCCGGCGATTTCCCGACGCTGACGCGGGTCGAATACGTTCTGGAATGCATGCAGGAACACGGCGGTCAAAACTACGACAACATGTACCACTGCGCCTGCGCCGTCGACGTCGTCGCCAAGACGATGACCCCGGACGAGTATGACCAGGCCGTGACCTTCACCAACCTGTTCGGCATGGGGGGGGAACGCGGCGCCGTGTTCCGCGATCCACCGCAATCCGAACAACTGCGCAAGAAGCTCAAGGACGCCAAGACGGCGGCGAACGACACTTGTTTTCCGAAGACGCCGGGGAGCGCCAGGGACCAGGAAGGGAGATAGCCGAGAGCAGGTGCGCCGATCACCTACCGAGGCGCCCCGGCACAGGCTCGAGCAGGACCTGTCGATGCGCCTCCGGTATCGACGCGCACGACGGCACGGTCCTCATCTGAAATTCGGGGCGATGACGCGCAAGCCATCGATCTCTCCGGCGAAGTCCGCCTTCGAGACGCGGCCGGAGACCAGGGCCCATAACGGCCCATCTTCAAATACGTATAACGTATCGCGGGACAGCTCGTTGCGGTACAAGGACAAAGCCAGCTCGCGTGCGACACGATCGATCTTGGCGTTATCAACTCTGCCGAAATAGGCCGCGTTCACCGTCATCCCGTTCCTCGCAGCGAAGTGCGCCAAGGGCACCCAATTGGCCGGCTCGTTTTTCGGCGGAACGAACACAATATGTCTATATTTGGCGGCTATGTCAGTCCACTCCAGCGAAGTCAAGGGAGACGACCAGGTATATCGGCTGGTAAACATATCCCGCAGCCGGGCCAAGGCCGGGGACATGTCCGACACCTGCACGAGAAGCATCAGCACACATAGAATTCTGGCCGTTTTTATTTCCAGTTTTTTGAAAACAATATAAAAAGCTGCTATGTATATGACATAGAAAACCGGCCAGAACATTCTTCCTGCCGCTCTAAATATCCGTGTCAGAGGCTCAACCGGCGCCGGAACACCATAGGAAATTAATTCATGGCTTCCAAACGCAATATGGTTTGAAATCGCGAACAGATATAGACATAGCGATAACAGGACTAACGGCGCGAGCCGCTTGGCATTCCATTCCAGACCATGGGACTTCAGCGTTTCGTACAGCCCCACGAACAAAAGGCCCAAAATTCCCAGACCGAGGTAACTGAATCCACCATAATCTCCCGGTCCTTGTTTCTGGTCGCGCAGTAATATCGACCAGCCGGAATCGGGGTCGACCGGAGCCAGAACATTCATTCTATAATATCCGAAGCCACCGATTTCAACCCCGGTCCCCACCATGAAATATCCGACAACCCACATCACCAATACCGTGACGGTAGTTCCGGCACCAAACACGGCGACGCAGCCCGCAGTATTCGCCTGCGCCAGCCAACGGCGCTGCAAGAGATCGGCCACGAAAATCCCGGCAACCATGAAAAGAAGATAAGCGTGTATAAGTGCCGTCACCGCCAGCAGCAAATACCACGACGAACTGCTGAACGGCCGCCTCACATAAAGATACAAACCCGCCAGCAACACCCATTGAGCGAACAGAGCATAATGAGCCGTTAGCCGCCAAAGCGCGGGTGGAGCCAGAGCAAAAAACACGCAGCCTGTCAGCGCGAGAATTCTGTCGTTGCCAATAGCGAAGAGAATCTTCCAGGCAAACATCGCCTGCAGACAAAATGACGCCAGTATCCAGAATCCGGAGTACTGAAACGGCTCTGGCAGAACCCCGTCAAACGGCTTCAGCAGAAGCGCCAACAAAGGTATCGAGTCGGTAAATACGATCGAGCTGCTGATCTCGCCGCCGTAGGCAGGATTGGCGCCGAGCGGGAACTGCAAAACCGGCGAGTGGCGGAAGAACTCCCAGCCGAGGTAGTGCATGGTGCGATCGACCATGATGGCATCCTGCCCTATCAGCCAATCGACGTAGCCGGGATCGAGCACCCGTCCGCCGGTCAGCGCAACGAATACCACCAGTCCCACGAGGGAAGCGGACACCGGATTGATTGCCTCCCGGTGCCAGGCTGCATCATTCATCGCTTCCGCCTCCCAAAGAGATTTCCCGACTCAGCACACATCATCCAGTGTTTGTCTCACCCCCGAGCGGGCAGCCGGCTGTCCAACATCTGACCCAGCGATTCGATGTCCACCGGCTTGGTCAGGTGATCGTCCATGCCGGCAAGTGCAAATTTCTCCTGATCGCCGGCGACTGCGCTGGCTGTGAGAGCAATGACGGGTATTGTCGGATCACAGGCACCCGCCTTCCCCGCCCGAATCAGCCGGGTGGTTTCGTAGCCGTCCATTTCGGGCATCAGGCAATCCATGAGCACCAGATGGTACCGGCGTTCGCCCAGAGCCCGGAGGCAAGCCCGCCCGTCGCCTACCGCGTCGGCGGCGAATCCCAGCCTCTCGAGAATGGCGAGCAGCAGCTTGCGGTTGACGGGGCTGTCGTCGGCCACGAGGACCCTCCAAGGGCGCATCGACACGGGCGGAATCCCGCCCATGGCCGGACCAGGCGCCCAAGCGCCGGCTTGGGGTTCGGGCTGGCTGACTGGATCGACGGCGCCGGCCGACCCGCTCAAAGTCTGGCCGTTCCGGAGAAACCCGTGCGTCTTGCCGAAAACCGCGGTGAACCAGAAACGCGAACCCTGCCCGTCTTCGCTGTCGACTCCGCATTCGCCCCCCATGAGCGTCACCAGTTTCCTGCTGATGGCGAGTCCCAGGCCCGTCCCGCCGTATTTCCGCGTGGTCGAACCGTCCGCCTGTTCGAACGGCGAGAATATCCGGTCCTTACAGTCCGCCGGAATACCGATACCGGTATCCGTAACGGTGAAACGCAGGGTCGCGGCCTCCGGCGTCTCCTGTTCCAGCGAAACTCTGAGCGCCACTTCCCCCCGCGCAGTGAATTTGACCGCGTTCCCGACCAGATTGGCGAGGATCTGGCGCAGTGCGCCGTGATCGCCCTTCACCCAGTCCGGCACCGCGGATTCCACGTAACAGTGAAGTTCAAGGCTTCTGCTCAGAGCCTGCGCCCGGAACAACCCGATCGCCGCGTCGACGACCTCCCGCAGTTGGAATTCGGCCGGCTTGAGTTCGAGCTTTCCCGCTTCGATCTTGGACAGGTCCAGAATGTCGTCGAGCATCGCCAGCAAGGTCCGGCCGCTGCCGCGGATAATCTCCGCATACTCTCTCTGCCCCGCCTCCAGCGCGCCGTGGAGCAGGAGTTCCACGGCACTCAACATGCCGTGCAAGGGCGTGCGGATCTCATGGCTCATACGGGCCAGGAAGTCGCTTTTGGCCCGGGAGGCGGCCTCGGCCGCCTCCCGGGCACGGCGCGAGGCGGCTGCGATCCGTTCCTGCCGGCGGTATAGCAGGAAGGACAGCACGCCTGCCTCCACGACGACCGTCATAACGGGCGAGGCGAAATCGAGAGCCACACCGGCGCCGGTGAACGTTCCAACACCAAGCCCCACGAGCGCCGAGACGAGCGCCACGACTCCAAGCGTCGCCCGCAGCGCCGGCAAAAGGGCGAACAGCAGGGCTGTCACCAAGCCGGAGGCCAGAGTCGTGCCCAAGACGAACGCTTCCTGCCACGACGGCTCGCGGTAATAAGCCCCGGACAGGCTACCGTCAATGAGCACGGCGTGCGCCTCCGCGCCGGACAAGTCCGGCGCGACGGCGGTACGGTGCAGATCGCCCAGCCCCAGGGCGGAGGAACCGACCAGCACTGTCCGTCCTGCCAAGGTCTCAGGGGAGTACGCTTCCCGCAGAATGTCGAGGGCGGAGACCCTCTGGTGAGCATGACCCGCCGTCTGAAACCGCAGCAGCGCCACGCCTTGCCGGTCCACCGGAACAGTCAGATGGCCGAGTTTCAGCACCGGCCCGAACGCATCGGCCCCCACCTCGACGGCATCGGCACCGGCGACGCGCATCAACAGCGCCAGCGAGAGGCTCGGGTACCACTGCCCTTCGTAGGCATGCAGCAGAGGCTGGCGCCGCAGACGTCCGTCCGGGTCGGTCGCGGTATTGATGAACCCGTGGCCGGCGAGCCCGCTGTGCACGGGAAAGGTATTGCAAAGCACGCTCTTCCCCTCGGGCGGGACGATGGCTTGACGCGCGCCGCTGATCGCAAGGGGAGCCAGAGCGCAGCGTGGTCCGGTGTCACGCAGATCGGGAGGGAAGTAGATCGAACCGACGGTCCCGCTGGCGGCGAGAACCGCGCCCAGGTAGCCGTCGTTGTCCTCCATCCCCGGCGGCACACCGCTGAAACCCAGTTCGAGCCCGAACTCGCGCCGGAAGCTGTCCCGTAGCGTGGAAAGCGAGGTGCGATCCGGCTCCGGGAACAGGATGTCGAGACCGATGGCCCGCGGCTTGGCAGAAGCGATCGCCTTGATCAGCGTTGCCACTCGATAGCGAGGCCACGGCCACTGCCCCGCTGCCGACAAGGTGTTCTCGTCGATGTCCACGATGACGACGTGGGACTCGGCCCGCGCGGCGAGGCGCACACGGACCAGATGGTCGAAAATGGCGCCATCGAGCCCGATCCAGGGCACCGAGTCGGCCAGCCGCAGCAGCAAAGCCAACCCGGTCAGCAGACAGCCCGCGGCCAATACCGCGCGGGACGGCGTCTCGCCGGTGCCGCCGAGCCTGGAACCGGCATTCATGGACCGTCTGCCCGTCCGCCGCCTCAGCGCACGAAGACCTCGACCCGCCGGTTTCTCGGCTCCTCCACCCCCTCCGCGGCGGGAAACAACGGCGCGCGGAAGCCGTAGCTCTCCACCCGCATGATCTTCGGATCTATGCCCTCTTGCAGCAGCAGCGAACGGACGGCATCCGCCCGTGCCGCCGACAGCCGCTCGTTGTGGTCGA
Organism: Methylococcus mesophilus; assembly: GCF_026247885.1. Classification (NCBI taxonomy): domain Bacteria; kingdom Pseudomonadati; phylum Pseudomonadota; class Gammaproteobacteria; order Methylococcales; family Methylococcaceae; genus Methylococcus; species Methylococcus mesophilus. The sequence goes on from NZ_CP110921.1 coordinate 1,191,646, forward strand.
AGTTGCCGACCTGATCGCTGTGGCCGATCAGCGTCACTTCGGGCAGAGGGCGCGCCTTGATCGCCCGCGCGATCTCCGGAATTTCCGCTTTGGAATCGGGCTTGGGTTCGGCCGAATCCTTGCCGAAATACAGCAAGTAGCTCAGCGGCTTGGCCGGGGCGGCCGCCAGCGCGGCACCGAACAGCGTCTGCAGCTTCGCTTCGTCCATGGGCCGGGGCTCGGAAATCTGGTTGGTCACATCCACATAAGCCGACGCTTCGGCGATCGTGCGGCTGGCGCCGCCGCCGGAGACTTCCACCCGTCCCAGCTTGCCGTCGTCGTCCGGCACCAGAACCACGGTGGTCGCCGGTGCGCATGCCGCCAGCAGCAGACCGAGCAGCGAGATAAAACCGATACGTTTCATCGCGATCTCCCTACTCCGCCCTGACCAGGAACTTGGTGCCCCGAATCCCGATGCTGGCTTGCGGCGTATTGACTTTCACCGCTTCCGGCGCGAGCTTTCCGAACTTGCCGGTGGAAAAAACCGCCGAACCCTTGCGCAGGTAAACGTCGAAGGCATAGTCCTGCTTGATGGGGACGAACCGGTATCGATCGACCTTGAGCTCGGAACCGGGCCCCATGCTAATCCGGGTGCCATCCTGGAAACTGACGCCCGCGGAACTCGCATCGGCGGTCTTGAGCACATCGCCGGTATACAACGGCGCCCCGGCCGAGAGCGCGATGATCTGATCGTTGCGCGAGACCTCGACCTTCCCGCTTGCGGTTTTCAGACTCGCCACGGGGTCGTCGGCCAAGGCGGCGGCCGAAACGAGCGCGGTTGCCAACGCCACTGTGGAACGAATGTAGTTCATGCCAAATTTCCTGCGGTTTCGTAGGGAAAGCAGGCATTGTCGGCGGCGGCCCCCCGCGCCGCAAGTATAAAGACCGTCAGTACACGGTGCCGTCCCGCCCGGCATCGAAAATCCTGTAGCGATGCCTACCCGATGCCTTGGCGCGGTACATCGCCCGGTCTGCCCGCTGCAGCAGCAATTCCGGCTCCGCTCCATCGGCCGGACAGAACGCCACGCCGATGCTGGCGGTAACGACGATGTGTTCCTCAAAGAGAGACACGGGCTCGGCTATGGCCTCCAGGATTCTGGCGAACACCGTTTCGATGTCGCTCGCAATCTCCAGATCCGGCAGGATCAGGACGAATTCATCACCGCCGAACCGCCCGACGGTGTCGCTCATCCGCAATACTCCGCTCAGCCGCTCGGCGACCCGGGCCAGGACGGCGTCGCCCGCGTGGTGGCCCAGCCTGTCGTTCACCGGCTTGAAGCCGTCCAGATCCAGCACCGCGACCGCCAGCGGCGTCCGATGCCGCAGACTCAGGGCAATAGCGTGTTGCAGACGGTCCATCAGCAGGCGGCGGTTGGGCAGGCCGGTCAGTGCGTCGTGATAGGCGAGGCGCTCGAGTTGCCGGGCCTGGTCCAGCAGGAAGCGGATGTCGGAATGAAGGGCGACGAAGTGGCTGGTTCCGCCTCCGGCATTCTCGACCCGCGAAAGGTTGAGCAACTGGGGATGGCTCTCCCCGTTCTTCATGCGGCTCCAGATTTCGCCTGCCCAGTGGCCGTTGCGCCGTACCGCCTCCCATATGTGATCGTAGAAAGACGCTTCGTGCCGGTCGGACTGCAGCATGGTCATGTTCAAACCCAGCAGGTCCTCCGGCCGGTAACCGGTCATGCCGCAGAAAGCCTCGTTCACTTTGATGATGATCCTGTCGGCATCGGCCACGAGGATGCCTTCCATCGTGTTGTGAAACACGCTGGCTGCCAACCGCAATTCGGCAAACGCCCTGTGAAGTTCGAGCTGGTTGCGGATGCGGGTGCGGAGGACGGGGATGTTGATCGGCTTGCTGATGTAGTCGGCAGCGCCGGCTTGGAAGCCGTGCACCTCGTTCTCTTCGCCGCAGGCCGAAGTGATGAAAATGATGGGGATGTCGCGGGTGGCCGGATCGGCCTTGAGGCGTCTGCACACCTGATAACCGTCCATCGCCGGCATGACGACGTCGAGCAGCACCAGGTCGGGGGGAAGCCGCCGGGCCAGCCGCAGCGCCTCGTCGCCCGAAGTGGAGAACCGGACTTCGTAATCGTCGCCCAATGCGCCGCCCAACAGGCGGATATTGGAAGGCGAATCGTCGACGATGAGCAGGGTCGGCCGATATTGGCTCACGGCTCGCCCTTCCTCGGCCAGACCCGGAGCGCCGCTTCCGCACGGAGGCTCTGCAACGCCTCCTCGAATCGAAGCCGTGCCATCAGGACGCGCAGGCCGGCGAGGAAAGGCCGGTATTCGGGGCCGGCAAGCAGCGCTTCCAGCCGGTCCAGCGTGTCGCTCGCACGGAGACTGCGGTCGGCCAACTGGCTTTCCAGCGTCGTGAGAACGGCGCCGAGAGGAGGCGCATCGGCTGCGGCGCGCGGAGTCTCCGCCACCGCAGCCGCCTCAGCGGGAAGGCCGGCCTGGAGCTCCCGCACGCTCCGGGCCACCGCATCCGCCAGCATCTCGGTCGAGGCAGCAATCTCCCGCTCGGAACACGCCCGGAGCGCGGCATCCAACTGGCCGGCCGCGGTCCGGACCGCAGTAATGCCAAGGTTGCCGGCCTCGCCCTTCAGGGTATGAGCCAGGAGGCGCAGGGCTTCGGCGTCCGGACCAAGGCCAAGCCGGCGGAGGCGTTCCGGCGTGTCCTGATGGACGTCGGCGAAGGCCCGCAGGCTGTCCAGATAAAGTTCCCGGTCCTGTCCCAGGCGCCTCAACGCCGAGGCGGTCTCGACTCCCGGCAACTGCGGATATCCGTCGAGTTGGCTTTCGGGGGTGACGCTGCCGTTCATGTCTCCTCCGGCTCCGCTGTGGGCGACGGCTAATCCGTTGACCGAGAAAAGCTCATCCCGCCGCCGTTGCGCCCGAGATCCAAAAAAAGGCGGCCGCCGGACTGATGAAAATGCGACGCCCCCTCCAGCGACTGGATGAAGTGCTCGGCAACCGGCCCCGGCCGGCAGCGCCCGGCATCGGACCGGGTGACGGCGATCACGATCCGGTCGCCGTGGGTCTCATAGATGCCCTCGCCTTTGAGGCATTCGGCCGAAAACTTGAGCCAGCCGTTGGCGAGCAATTGGACAGTGTAATTTTCAGGCTTGGACACCAGATGCGTCTTGCCGTGCTGATCCCAGGACTCCCATCGCCACAGCGGAACGCCGGGCACCGGGGATACCTCCCGGCGGTCGGTGGCAAGCGGCTCCGGCCGTTTCTGCACGACCGGCTTAGCCGGTTTGGCGGGTGCGGGCTGCGGCGGGGGCGCTACCGGCGGCTTGCCGGTACAGCCCGCTAAGCACACCAATATCAAGGAAATGACCGGCCACCGGCCAAACCGATCCGCCGGAATACGCAGACGCCCCGCTGCCATCTTCCCTATCAACCGCCCGTGACGTTCATGTGGCGCAGGATCACCGGCCGGGCGGCCAGATCGAAGTCGTGGCGCTCCGGCTTCCGGCTCATGGCCTCCACGATCACCCTCTTGAGTCGCTCGACATCGCCGGGATGAGCCCGCACGACCCGCTTGAGGTCCACGGAATGCTCGTTGCCCAGGCAGAGCAGCAGCCACCCTTCGGCGGTGAGCCGCACCCGGTTGCAACTGCCGCAGAAATTGTGCGAATGGGGGGACACGAAACCCACACGGGTCTCGGTGCCGGCGACCCGGAAATAGCGCGACGGCCCGCCGGTGGTTTCGGGGGTCGGCAGCAGGCTGAAACGCGCCTCCAGATCGTTCCGGATCGCGTCGCTCGAATAATAGCCTTCGAGGCGGTCGTGGCCATCGACCCGTCCCAGCGGCATCTCCTCGATGAAGCTGATGTCGACGCCCTTGTCCACGGCAAAGCCGACCAGATCGGCCACCTCGTCGTGATTGCGCTCCTTCAGGATCACTGCATTGAGCTTGATCCGCCCGAAACCGGCCACCACCGCGGCGTCGATGCCGCGCAGGACCGCGGCGAGGTCGCCCACCCGGGTCAGCGCCCGGAACCGCTCGGGCCGGAGCGAATCCAGGCTGATGTTGATGCGGCGCACTCCGCAGGCCTTGAGCTCCGCGGCGGTCCCCTCAAGCCGCATACCGTTGGTGGTCACCACCAGTTCGCGCAGCCCCTCGAGCCGTCCGAGCCGCCGCAGCAAGTCCACGGCGCCCTTGCGCACCAGCGGCTCACCGCCGGTGATGCGGATCTTGTCGACTCCCAGCGCTACGAACGCGGCGGCAAGGGTGTGAATTTCCTCCAGCGTGAGAATCTGCGCACGCGGCAGAAAATCCATCTCCTCGCTCATGCAGTACACGCAGCGCAGATCGCAGCGGTCGGTGATGGAGATGCGCAGATAGTTGACGCGGCGGCCGAATCGGTCGATCAGACCGGAGGGGGGCGCGGAAGTGCTGGCCATGGGAACGAGCGAAACAGTCATGCCGCGTATTTTCCCATCGTTGACCGCGCCTTGAAAGCTCCGGTAACGGCCGGATGCTTGCGCAGGGCGGATTCGCGTTCCGGCGAACCCTCCCGCGGACGCATTCAGCCGCCGGCCTCCGCCTCGGGACGATCCGGCGCCGGCCAGTCGAGATGGAAGAAACGGCCGCGCGGCCGGTCGGTGCGTTCGTAGGTATGGGCGCCGAAATAGTCGCGCTGGGCCTGCAACAGGTTGGCGGGAAGGCTGGCGCTGCGGTAGCCGTCGAAATACGCCAGGGCCGAACCGAAAGCCGGGACCGGCAGCCCGTTGCGGACGGCGAGCGCCACGATTCCGCGCCAGTGGCCCTGGCCTCGATGGAGGGCGTCGCGGAAATAGGGGTCGAGCATCAGGTTCGAAAGCGCGGCATCCAAGGTGTAGGCGTCGGTGATCTTTTGCAGGAACCGGGCGCGGATGATGCAGCCGCCCCGCCAGATGCGGGCGATGGTGGCAAAGTCCAGTTGCCAGCCGTAGGTCTTCTGGGCTTCGGCCATGAGCTGGAAACCTTGGGCGTAGGCGCAGATCTTGGCGCAGTACAGGGCATCCCGGACCGCCTCGACCAGGTGTGCGGTATCGGCCTCCCGCCGGACCTCCGGGCCCTGCAGGATGGCGCTTGCGGCCACCCGCTCCTCCTTGAGGGCCGACAGCGCCCGGGCGAACACCGCCTCGGCGATGGCGTTGGCCGGTATGCCTTGCTCCAGCGCGCTGGCCGCGGTCCATTGTCCGGTGCCTTTCTGCCCCGCCGCATCCAGGACCTTGTCGACCAGGAAACCGCCGCCGGACGGGTCCTGCTGCTGCAGGATGTCGCTGGTGATTTCGATCAGATAACTCGAAAGCTCGCTCTCGTTCCAATCCCGGAAAATGGATGCGATGGCGCCGGCTTCCAGACCGCCCAGGTGCTTCAGCAGCCAGTAGCTTTCCGAGATCAGCTGCATGTCGATGTATTCGATGCCGTTGTGCACCATCTTGACGTAGTGGCCGGCGCCGTTCGGGCCGATCAAGGCCGTGCAAGGCTCGCCGCCGCCAACGGGGCGGCCGGGCTCTGCCCCCTCCAGCGGCTGCCCGGTGGCCGGATCGACCTTGGCGGCGATCGCCTGCCATATCGGCTCCAGCAGACGCCAGCTTTCCGCGTTTCCGCCCGGCATCAAAGAGGGCCCGAAGCGGGCGCCGATTTCTCCGCCGGAGACGCCGGAACCGATGAAGCGGAACCCGGCGGCATCCAGTTCCCGCTCCCGCCGGATCGTGTCCAGCCAATGGGCGTTGCCGCCGTCGACGACGAGGTCGCCCGGGTCCAGCAGCGGCAGGAGCTGCCCGATCACGGCATCGGTCCCCGCGCCGGCTTTCACCAGGAGAATGATGCGCCGCGGCCTTTCGATGGCCTGCACGAACTCCGCCAATTCGGCGCAGGGAAGAAGGCGTCCGCGCGACGGCTCGGCGCGTTCGCAGTGGGCCATGAATTCCCGCGTTCGCTCGTAGTTGCGGTTGTATACCGCAATCGTATAACCGTGATCGGCGATGTTGAGCGCCAGATTCTGGCCCATCACCGCCAGACCGATGAGTCCGACGTCGGCATTCCCATTTTTCATCACGACAAGCTCCGAATGGCTAGGTTCGGAAGTCACCTTAGAACGCTTTGTGCGGCGAGTAAAGGCGGGAACCTTCCCACCTTGCATCCGGTCTGAAAAAGTCATCGATACATGAACTACTATAGGCTTGCGGCTTTCTCAAAAAGGACTCCCACGATGAAGATGCGCTCGCTGTCCCTGGTCGTTGCCATCGCAAGCTCCTCCTCCGTCCATGCCGACCGGGCCGAGCCGGTTCAGCACCGGCCGGCCGTTCCGCTGAGCGCGGCGAGCGTCCCGGAGAGGGGTTTCCTCGGCAGCGGCAGCCAGCCTTTCGACCTGGAACTGCCCGCGGTGGTAGCGGACCTGACGTCCGCAAAACCCGGCATACCCAAGACCGGAACCGTATACTCCTTGCCCATTCCCGTCACGCCGTCGGTGTTGCACTGGGAAGCGGTCCAAGGCGGTTATGCGGGCCGTATCCGGGTGTCGACGGCCAATGCGGTTCGGCTCCGGCTGCACCTGGTTTTCGGCGCTGCTCCGCCGCCCCTCGAATTGCGCGTTCAAGGCAACGAGGACGCGACCCTGCCGGCGCCGATCGGCAATACGGCGATTCACGGCAACGAGCTTTGGCTGCCTATCACTCAGGGAAGCGGCGCCGATCTGGAAATTTTCGTCGGCGGCACCGCATCGCCGGAGGAACTCGACTTGAGGCTGGACAAGATCAACCTCATCCTGGTCGATGCCAGCGGCGCGGCTACCCCCGGCTTCTCCGCCCAAAGCCTGGGGTACGCCAAACACCTGGAATACGACCTCGCCTGCTGGTCGAACGACACGCACTATCCCGCCCTTCAAATCGCGGCAGCGGCCACGTCCAAGGTCAATTTCATCGAAGACGGCAGCTCCTATATCTGCAGCGGTACGCTCTTGAACGACATGGGCGACACCAGCACGCCGTGGTTCGCCACGGCCAACCATTGCCTGCCGGACCAAGCCGTCGCCGATACGGCATCCTTCGAATGGTTCATGCAGGCGACCGACTGTGACTTGTCCTACACCGATTCGCGCTACAGCCAGACATTCGGCGGCGCGCAACTCCTGTGGACCGAGTTCAATCGCGAGCCTTCGTTTCTCAGGCTCCGGAATCCCCCGCCGGCAAACGTCTACTTCTCCGGCTGGGACACGGCCATCCATGTCGGGGATGCCGTATGGGGCGTGCATCATCCGCGCGGAGATCACACGATGGTCAGCAAGGGAAAAGTCACGGCCCTGCAGAAGACGGTCACCGACAGCGGCCAGGGCGGTACTCACCTGCTGGATGAAGTGCAATATATCAAGGGCGGCACGGAAGGCGGCAGCAGCGGCTCCGGCCTGTTCGCCGCCGAGACGGAGGCGGCTTATTGGAAGGGCTCCCTCTTCGGCGGACCTGAAAACGACTATCAGACCAGCGTCTACAGCCACTTTGCCGGCTATTACGACCAGATCAAGCCCTGGCTCACCTCCTGCGTACTGCCCTGGGGAGGCAGCATTCCCGGAGGACAGAGCGTCACCGCCTACCAGAAAGCCACTGCCAGCAAGTGCGCTTCGGTGTCCGAGACCAGGACCTGCACCGACGGCAATCTCAGCGGAAGCTATACCTACGAAACGTGCACCTACGTGGCGGGCGCGTCCTGTACCCTCCCCTGGGGCGGCACCCTGGAAGACGGCCAGAGCGTCACCGCCTATCAGATCGACAGCGCCGTGAATTGCGCATCGGTCGCCGAAGTCCGTAGATGCTCGGACGGCACCCTCAGCGGCAGCTACGACCATCAGACCTGTACGAACTCCGCCGACTCGGCCACCATGACCGTCATCCACCCCGCCGGTGGCGAAACCCTCACCGCCGGACAAATCGTGCCGGTACAATGGCAACTCACCGGCTATGGCTCCAAGGCGAAAGTGAACATCGCCTTGTCCAAGAACGGCGGGGCGAAATGGAGCGCCTTGAAGTCCGGCGCCCGGAATACCGGAAGCTGGAACTGGAAGGTCAAGAAGGGTCAGGCAACGTCCCAGGCGCTCATCCGCGTCTGCCTGCCCAAGACCAAGAAAGCCCCGGCCATTTGCGATGTCAGTGACGCGGTCTTCACGGTCCAGAAGTAATGCGGACACCGGCCCAAGGAAGAGCCGGTCCGCCCCAAACGGATTTCCCCCAGTGTTTCAGGTCTTGAAAGCTCACCGCCTTGCCCCCCACAATTCCGTGTATCCCTCCGAGCCGACTGTGTCTTTGGCAAGGAACGCGTGAGATGAGCAGCAAACCCGGACTATTTCCAAACACCACTGCATTTTCCGAAGACAACGCCGGTTTCGTCGAAGCGCTGTACGAGCAGTTCCTGCGCGACCCGGAAGCCGTGGCGCCGGACTGGCAGGAGAAGTTCCGCGCCGTCCGCGAAGGCAGGGCGGCCGAACCGGCCGTTCCCCTCCGAACCGGGGACGCCGACCGGGCCGTGCGCAAGCAGGCGGCAGTGGACCGGCTGATCGACCGGTACCGCACGCATGGTCATCTGTCGGCAGACAACAACCCGCTGAAGCCGACTTCGCCTTCGCGTAACCTGGATCCAGCCCGCTACGGCCTCGATGCCAGGGACATGGAAGCCGCCTTCTACCTGGACGTTCTGCACAGCGACGAGAAGCTGCCGCTGAAAAGCATTCTGGACACCCTGCGGGCGACCTATTGCCGGCATGTAGGCGTAGAGTACATGCATATCATGGAACCCGAGATCAGGGAGTGGCTCCGGCAGAGCCTGGAAGGCTCGCGCGCCCAGGGCCATTTCGACCCGGAACAAAAGCGGGAGCTGCTGCGCCTCCTCACCGCCGCCGAGGGCATCGAAAAATATCTGCACCGCAAATACGTGGGGCAGAAGCGGTTCTCACTGGAGGGCGCCGAAAGCCTGATTCCCCTCCTCGACGAACTGATCCAGCGCTGCGGCGCCAAGGGCACGCGGGAAGTCGTCCTCGGCATGGCGCACCGCGGCCGCCTCAACGTCCTGGTAAACATCCTCGGCAAGAAACCCGAACTGCTGTTCCGCGAATTCGAGGGCACCGAGAGTCAGGACAGCGGGTCCGGCGACGTCAAGTATCACCTGGGGTTTTCCTCCGATGTGGAGAGTGCCGGCGGCCCGGTCCACCTGACCCTGGCGTTCAATCCCTCGCACCTGGAAATCATCGACCCCGTGGTCGAGGGATCGGTGCGGGCGCGCCAGGACCGGCTTGCCGGCGACGCCGAGGCCGCCGTGGTGCCGGTGCTCATTCATGGCGACGCCGCTTTTGCCGGGCAAGGCGTGGTCATGGAAACCCTCAACATGGCGGAAACCCGCGCTTATACGACAGGCGGCACGATACACATCGTCATCAACAACCAGATCGGCTTCACCACCAGCAACCCCTTCGATGCACGCTCCACGCTGTACTGCACCGATGTCGCCAACATGATCCAGGCGCCGGTGTTCCACGTGAACGGCGACGACCCCGAAGCAGTGCTGTACATCACCCGGCTCGCCGTCGACTACCGGATGAAGTTCAGGCGCGACGTGGTGGTCGACCTGCTTTGCTACCGCCGCCACGGCCATAACGAGGCAGACGAGCCGGCCGTCACCCAGCCGCTGATGTACCGCTTCATCCGCCGGCATCCGCCTGTACGGGCGTTATATGCCGAACAACTCGCCGCAGCTGGCATCATTTCCGCAGAGGACGCTGCGCGGATGGATCACGACTATCAGGAAGCTCTCGCCAGAGGGGAAACCGTGTCCAGACCGCTGCTGGGGGACTCCGCCGGCTACGTCAAGACCCGGTGGGACCGCTATCGCGGCGCGGACTGGACTACGCCCGCGGAGACGGGCTTGCCGATGGCGGACCTCGCCGCCATGGCGGAGCGGATGACGGCGCTGGCCCCCGGCTTCGAAGCACACGCCAGGGTCGAAGCGATCCATGCGGCGCGACGGCGCATGGCGGCGGGCGAACTTCCCGCCGACTGGGGATTCGCCGAGACCCTCGCCTACGCCTCCCTTCTGTGGGAAGGCCGCAACATCCGGCTGACGGGCCAGGACGTCGGGCGCGGCACGTTCTTCCACCGCCATGCCATCGTCCACGACCAGCGCACAGGACAAGCCTATGCCCCGCTTCAGCACCTGAAAGCCGGCCAGGGCAGGTTCGACATCTACGATTCGCTGTTGTCCGAGGAGGGGGTGCTGGGCTTCGAATACGGCTACAGCAGTTCGGAACCCGAAACCCTGGTCATCTGGGAGGCCCAGTTCGGCGACTTCGCCAACAATGCCCAGGTGGTGATCGACCAGTTCATCTCCTCCGGCGAAACCAAGTGGGGCCGCCTGAGCGGCCTGACCCTGCTGCTTCCGCACGGCTATGAGGGACAGGGCCCCGAGCATTCCTCGGCCCGACTGGAACGCTATCTCCAGCTTTGCGCCGGCGACAACATGCAGGTCTGTGTGCCGACCACGCCGGCCCAGATTTTCCATCTGCTACGGCGCCAGTTGCTGCGTCCCTACCGCCGCCCGCTGATCGTGCTGACGCCCAAGAGCCTGCTGCGCCACAAGCTGGCCACTTCCTGCCTCGCCGAGTTCGCCCAGGGAGGCTTCCGCTGCCTGATCGGCGAGACCGATCCGCATGAACCGGCCGGAATCACCCGCCTGGTGCTGTGCGCGGGCAAGGTCTATTACGATCTGTTGGAATCCCGGCGGCGGGACAACCTGAACCATGTCGCCCTGGTCCGCATCGAGCAGCTCTATCCATTCCCGCGGGAGGATTTTCTGGCGATGCTGGAACGCTATCCCAAGCTGGAGGAATTGATCTGGTGCCAGGAAGAGCCGGAAAACCAGGGCGCCTGGCACCAGATCAAGCACCGCTTCCCCGGCGTTCCGGGCCGTTCCTTCAATATCGGCTATGCAGGTCCCCCGATGTCCGCCTCGCCCGCAGTCGGCAACTTCCGGCAGCACCTGGAACAGCAGAAAATGCTGGTGGAACGCGCCCTGGTTCTCCCGGTCAATCCCACCGCTACCATGGAAATAACCCATGCGCATCGAAATCAACGTGCCTCCTCTGCCTGAATCTGTCAGCGACGCGACGCTGCTGGACTGGCACAAGAAAATCGGCGAGGCGGTCGGCAGGGGGGAGAATCTGGTCGACCTCGAAACCGACAAGGTCGTGCTGGAAGTTCCAGCACCCGAAGACGGCGTGGTCACTGAACTGCACGGCGGCAGGGGCGACGTCGTGGTCGGCGGACAGCCGATCGCCGTGATCGACACGGACATTCGGCCCGCCGCGCCAGCGGTCGCCATGGCGGCGGAAAGGCCTGCGCCAGTGCTGAGCCCGGCGGTGCGCCGCCTGGTCGCCGAACACGCCCTCGATCCGGCGCAGATTCCGGCCAGCGGACGCGAAGGACGACTGACCAAGCAGGACGTGCTGGACTTCCTGGAAACCAGACCCGCCGCGCAGACGGCAAGCCTGCCCCCCCAGGGCCGGGCCGAACGCAGGGTACCCATGAGCCGGCTGCGCGTCAGGATCGCCGAGCGCATGCTGGAAGCCCAGCACCGAACCGCAACCCTGACCACCTTCAACGAGGTGAATCTGCAGAAGGTGTTCGACATCCGCAATGCGCACAAGACACGATTCGAGCAGCAACACGGCACCAAGCTCGGCTTCATGTCGTTCTTCGTCAAGGCCTCGGTGGAGGCGCTGCGCCGATTTCCCGTCGCCAATGCCTCCCTCGAAGGCGAGGAGATCGTCTACCACGACTATTTCGACATCGGCATCGCCGTCTCAACCGACCGCGGGCTGGTCGTGCCGATCCTGCGCGACGCCGACAAAGCCGGCTTCGCCGAGATCGAGAAAGCGATCGCCGAATTCGGCCAAAAGGCCCGCAGCGGCAAATTGAGCCTCGACGAGCTCAGTGGCGGTACCTTCACCATCACCAACGGCGGCATCTTCGGCTCCATGCTGTCGACGCCGATCCTCAACCCGCCGCAAAGCGCCATCCTCGGCATGCACGCCATCAAGGAACGGCCGGTGGTAGAGGACGGTCAGATCGTGATCCGGCCCATGATCTATCTGGCGCTGTCCTACGACCACCGTCTCATCGACGGCCGTGAGGCGGTGTCATTCCTTTTCACCGTCAAGGAACTGCTCGAAGATCCCGTCCGGCTAATGCTCGAGGTCTGATCCGCGGGACGGATGCCGCCGGGCCGGCAGGACGGAAGGCGCTTGGCCATCCGCCGGCCGGTCAGACGGTTTTTTTGAGCGCCTCCAGCAATTCCCCCTGGGCGTCGCAGTGGCTGACGTCGGGCAGCCGCTCGTAGCTTCCATCCGTACGCAGCTGCCAAGCCTGGCAATCGTCCTTCAGATAAAGCTCGAGATCGTTGCGTATCCGCTCGGCCAGCTTCTTGTTTTCGATGGGAAAGCAGGTTTCCACCCGGCGGAACATGTTGCGCGCCATGAAATCCGCACTGGCCGCGTAGATCTCGGGCTCCCCGCCGTTCTCGAAGCAATAGACACGGCTGTGTTCGAGGAACCGTCCGATGATGGAGCGTACCTCGATGTTCTCCGAAACAGCCGGAATGCCTGGCCTCAAGCAGCAGATGCCGCGCACGATCAGCCTGACCGGCACCCCGGCGCACGAAGCGCGGTAAAGCGTCCGTATGAGCTTGGGCTCGACCAGGGAATTGATCTTGATGACGATCCGCGCCGGCCTTCCCTCCTTCGCATGCTCGATTTCCCGCTCGATCTTGCGGATCAGCGTCTTGTGGAGAGTGAACGGCGACTGCAGCAGCTTGTGCAGCTTTCCCATCTTGCCCAGGCTGGTGAGCTGGACGAATACCCGCTGCACGTCCTCGCCCAGCGCCTTGTCCGATGTCATCAGGCCGTAGTCGGTGTATATGCGGGCAGTGCGGGGATGGTAGTTGCCGGTGCCCAGATGGGTGTAGTACCGCAGCGCCCGCCCCTCCCGACGGAGGATCAGCAGGATCTTCGCGTGGGTCTTGTATCCGACGATACCGTAGACCACCTGTACCCCGGCTTCCTGCAGGCGCGTGGCGAGTGAAATGTTGGCACGCTCGTCGAACCGCGCCAGGAGTTCCACCACGACGGTCACTTCCTTGCCGGCCCTGGCGGCGCGCGCCAGCGCGTCGACGATGGGCGAATCCGGTCCGGTGCGGTACAGCGTCTGCTTGATGGCAACCACCTGAGGATCGTCGGCGGCCTGGCGGATCAGGTCGATGACCGGGATGAAGGACTCGAAGGGATGGTGCAGCAGAATGTCCTGCCGGCGCAGGACCTCGAAGAAGTCCTGGTGCCCCGTGAGCTGCGCCGGCCACCCCGGCGTGAAAGGTGGATATTTGAGGTCCGGCCGGTCGACCAGATCGTAGATCTCGCGAGTCCGGCTCAAATTGACCGGGCCGTCCACCCGGTACAGGCGGTCCTCGCCCAAGCCGAACTGGCTCAGCAGGAACTCGATCACCGTGTCCGGGCAATTGTCCGCCACTTCCAGCCGCACTTCGTCGCCGTAATTGCGGCTCGCCAACTCGCCTTCGACCGCCTGCAGCAGGTCGTCGATTTCCTCCTCGTCCAGGAACAGGTCGCTGTTGCGGGTCACCCGGAACTGGTAGCACCCTTTCACCTTCATGCCGTGAAAGAGGTCGTCGACGAAGGCGTGGATGATGGACGACAGGAACACGAAATCGTGCGGCCGCCCGCCGGTCGTGCTCTTCGGCAACTGGATGATGCGCGGCAGCGCCCTCGGTGCCTGCAGGATGGCGAGATGGATGTTGCGGCCGAAGGCGTCCTTCCCCGCGAGGGAGATGATGAAATTGAGGGCCTTGTTGAGCGGGCGCGGAAACGGATGGGTCGGGTCCAGCCCGATCGGGCTGAGTATCGGCGCGAGCTCTTCCTCGAAGTACCGGCGCAGCCATTTGTGCTGGGCATCGGTCCAGTCGGAGCGGCGGATGAACCGGATGCCCTCGGCTTCCAGCGCGGGCAGCAGTTCCTGGTTGAGCACGCGGTACTGCTCGGCGACCAGTTCGTGCACGCGTTCGCTGACGGCGGAAAGGATTTCCTGCGGCATCATGCTGTCCGGGTCGGTCTGCGCCGCCCCGAGTTCGGATTTTTGAAGCAGCCCGGCGACCCTGATTTCGAAGAACTCGTCCATGTTGGAACAGGCGATGCTCAGAAAATTGAGCCGTTCCAGCAGCGGCGTCCGGGTGTCCTTGGCCTGATCGAGCACCCGGCGGTTGAACTCCAGCAGGCTGAGTTCCCGGTTCAGGAAGCACCGCGACTCGTCCAGGCCGGCGTCCTCCAGTGAAACCTCCGCCGCCTCGGCCGCACCGGCAGATGCGACCGCTTCTTCACGCCCTTTTTCCATGTCGCCGACCATGAACTTGGCAGCCCTGACCATGCGCTGGGCTTTCTGCCGGCTGAGGCCGGGGATTTTGGTAAGCCGGCCGACGTCGGCATCGGCCAGCTCCTCGACCGAAAAAATCCCGTGCTCCGCCAGCATGATCCGTGTCGATTTGCTGATGCCTTTGACTTTACTGATGACCAAGCGGCCTCCCACCTTATCCTCGTTTTCGCGGTCCACGATATCCATCATTTGAAAAGCGTCAGATACTCCTCGTAGCCGGCCTCGGCCAACTCCTCTTTGGGGATGAAACGCAATGCGCTGGAATTGATGCAGTAGCGCTTGCCGGCGGGCTCCGGACCGTCGTCGAAAACGTGCCCCAGATGGGAATCCGCATGCCTGCTGCGCACTTCGGTCCGGGTCATCAAGTGGGACCGGTCGGTCAACGTGATGATGTGGTCGGGCTCCAGCGGCCGGGTGAAGCTGGGCCATCCCGTCCCCGAGTCGAATTTGTCGCGCGAGCTGAACAGCGGCTCGCCCGACACGACGTCCACGTAGATGCCTTCCCGGTGGTTGTCCCAGTACGGATTGTCGAACGGCCGTTCGGTGCCATTCTCCCTGCAGATTGCATACTGTTCCTCGCTCAGCCGGCCCTTCAGTTCTTCCTCGGTCGGCTGCTTGAAGCGCTTCTCGTCCCAGCCCATAAGCCTGTCTCCAAATAAATCTCTCAGATAATCAATTATTAACCATTGGCGCTCCCGCTTCCATACGCTACAATCCGCGCCCTTCACAGGTGTCGGCCGGCGGGAAACGCCGGTCGGTGAAACGGGAAGCCGGTGCGGATACCTTATCCCAGTCCGGCGCTGCCCCCGCAACGGTGATTGAGCCGGAACGTATCAAACGTTCCGAGGTGGATTCTTGACGCCACTGCGCGAATGCGCGGGAAGGCAGAAAACCGCCCGGCGGACACGCCTCTCATCAGCCCGGAGACCGGCCTGCGATCATTTGAAGACCCCGCGGAGGGCGAGGGTCGCGCCCTGCTTTGCCACCCGCCCGGTGCTCACCCCGGCGATGCGGCTGCGGCCGGCTTGCGACCTCTGTGGAATCATTAACGCCATGCGGGTGTGCATGGCCATCCCATGCAGAGGTTCATCGTGAAATTCCGGCTTTTCCGCCTTTCCCTGACGGCGCTCGGCGCCGCGCTTTCCTTCGACACATCGGCCATCGACAGCGATCCCGAGGAACTCGACACCGTGGTGGTCACGGCCACCCGCACCGAAACGCCCAGCCGGCAGGTCGGCAGTTCCGTCACCGTCCTGACCGCCGAGGACATCAAAGAGCGCGGCATTTATTCGGTCGATCAGATCCTGCGCATCGTTCCCGGCCTCGACGTGGCCCAAACCGGCGGTCCGGGGCGCGAGACCTCAGTATTCCTACGAGGCGCGAATTCGGGTCAAACCCTCGTCCTGATCGACTGGACCGAGATGAACGATCCATCCTCGACCAATGCCGGGTTCGATTTCGCCAACCTGACCGTCGACAACATCGAGCGCATCGAAATCCTGCGCGGCGCGGCCAGTTCGGTGTATGGCTCGGAGGCCATCGGCGGCGTCATCAACATCGTCACCAAGAAGGGCACCGGCGAACCCCGCCTGAAAACCAGTGTCGACGGCGGCAGTTACGACACTTGGCGGGTCATGGGCGACCTCGCCGGCGGCGACCCCGGCCTGAACTACAGCCTCACCACCAGCCACCGCGAAGTCCGCGGCTTTTCCGCCGCCGATCAGCATTTCGGCGCCACCGAGCGCGACGGCTACCGCAACACCACCGTCAGCACCCGCGTCGGCGGCAAACCTGCCGACAACCTGGAGCTGGGATGGAGCCTCCGCTACGACAACGGCTTCACCAAGCTGGACAACTACGATTTTCTGCTCCGGCGCCCGGTCGACGATCCCAACTACACAGGCAACACCGACGAGATCTACACTCGCGGCTTCGGCACCCTCAAACTGTTCGATAACTTTTGGGAGCAAACCGCCGGGCTAGCCTACACCTGGGTCGACCGCCGCTACGACAACCCGAACAATCCCGGCGACCCCTACCCTTTCCGTGCGGCCTACATGGGGGAGAAGCTCAAGGTCAACTGGCTCAACACCCTCCGTCCGCACGAGACCAACACAATCTCCTTCGGCATCGACGACGAAGAGGACACCATGACCATCCGCGAACCATCGCAATTCGTCAAAGGCTACAACACGCTGGGATATTTTCTCGAAGACCAGATAAATCCCTTCGACTGGTGGTCCACCACGGCAAACGTTCGGCATGACCACAACAACTTCGTCGGCGGCAAGACGACTTGGCGTGTCAGCCAGGTCTGGACTGCTCCGCGCGTCGAAACCCGTTTGAAGGCAAACTACGGGACCGGCTTCAAGGTGCCAGCGCTCGCCCAGCTCTACGATCCCCTGTACAACACGGGGAACCCGAACCTCAAACCGGAAACCAGCACCAACTGGGACGTCGGGATCGAACAGCCGTTCTGGAAAGCGGTGAGAGGCAATGCCGGCATCGTATATTTCAACAACCGTTTCAAGGACTTGATCCAGTTCGATCCCATCGCGTTCCGCATGGAAAACATCAACAACGCCACGGCCGAGGGCGTAGAGACCTATGTTGAAGTGAATCCGCTGAGCGGCCTGGACCTGCGGGGAACCTACACCTATATGGACAGCCGGGACCAGGACACCGGGACCCAACTCTATCAAAGAGCCCGCAACAAGGGGGCATTCGACCTCAACTACCGTTTCGACAGCGGTGCCAACGTCCACGCGAACATCGTGATGGTCGGCCCCCGGATCAGCACGGGGAACCAGATCGCGGCCGGCTACGTCATCCTCAACCTCGCGGCATCCTATGAAATCAGCGAGCGCCTGTCGCTGTGGACCCGAGTGGATAACGCGCTCAACAAGTGGTACGAAGAAGTCTACGGCTACGGCGCCACCGGAACTGCGGCCTACGGCGGACTCACCCTGACCTATTAACGTGAAAGTCGCTCAACCTTTCCCTTTGCGAGCGCACGGGGTGAGGGAGAGCGTAGCGAGGGTGCGCAATCATGGCGGGCAGTCGCTTTCATCAACCGTGGCGGCTGGTCACCATGACCGTTGGCGGGAAACCCTATTTCACAACCCGCAGCGCCGGCCGCTTTTTCGGCTCCGGCTCCTGCGGTTCCGGCGGCGGCTCGCCGCCCGGGCCCGGCCCCTCGTCCTGGTCGAACACCATGCCCTGGCCATTTTCGCGGGCATATAGCGCCATGACGGCCGACACCGGGATGTACACGCTAGTGGGGGCTCCGCCGAAACGGGCGCTGAACGTCACCTCGCTGTTGCTCATATCCAGATGCTGCACGGCCTGCGGGCGGAGATTGAGCACAATGCGGCCCTCCTGCACGTATTGCCGCGGCACGTTCACCGAGGGCGCCTCGGCGTCGACGAGCAGATAGGGCGTGAAATCGTTGTCGACCAGCCAGTCGTAAACAGCCCGTATGAGATAGGGCTTGAGAGGAATCATGCGTCTTCCGGCGTAACGTGGGCCGGCGCGGCGAACTCCCGCTCCTCTTCACTCAGGCTCGCCTGAAACGAATGGCGCTCGAACAGCCGGGTCGCATAAGCCTTGATCGGCTCGGCCTGGCGCGGCAGATCGATGCCCAGCATGGGCAGCCGCCACAGCAACGGTGCTAGCGAACAGTCGACCAAACAGAATTCGTCACTCAGGAAATAGGGCTTGGCGGCAAAGATGGGCGCAGCCGCGATCAGGCTTTCCCGCAACTGCTTCCTGGCCTTCTGGCTTCTGCCCTCGGGCGCATTTTCGATTTCCTCCAGCAGACTGTACCAGTCATGCTCAACCCGATGCGCCAGCAAACGCGCCCTGGCCCGCGAGACCGGGTCCATGGGATGCAGCGGGGGGTGGGGAAAACGCTCGTCGAGATACTCCATGATGATGCGGGAGTCGTAAAGCACCAAGTCGCGGTCGACGAGCGTCGGCATGGTGCCATAGGGATTCAACTCGACAAGATCCTCGGGAGGATCACTCATGTCGACATATTCAATGTCCGCGGAAATCCCTTTTTCGTGCAGCACGATCCGCGTACGATGGCTGTACGCACAGGTCGGGGAGCAAAACAGAGTCATCACGGATTTTCGGCTGGCCGCTGTTGCCACGTATCACACCTCTTTCATGTCGTGATCACGCCCGGAACTCCCTTCCTTTCATGTCCAACCGCGAATCGGCGGGCCCATCCCTGTGGAAGCGGCAGAACACTCGAGAAAACCACCCCTCGGGGGAAGCCTCCACCATGGATGGCCCTTGGTCCGCTCGCCCAGTTGCAGCGAACCCGTGCGTTGAGCCAGACGGATCGGGACCTCGGCGCGCCACAACCCATCCGGATTGTATCATGATCGCTTCAGGCGATGTCTTTCCAGTATTCCCGCTTGAGCCGGTAGAGGACGACCGCCAGAACGATCAGCACCGAGATCACATACTTGCCGATGCGCAGCCGGTCCAATTGTGCAGGCTCGGCGGCATAAACCAGGAAATTGACCAGATCGGCCACCATCTCGTCGAATTCCTCGGACGGCAGCGCCCCCTGACTGACATGTTTCAAACCGACGATGGCTTCCACCCCTCCGCCCTTCTTGACCACCGGCCGCTGAGCGCCCTGCAGCGAGGCGAATACGTTCGGCATGGCGACCTGACGGAAGAAGGCGTTATCCACGCCCGTCGGTCGTGAAGGGTCCAGATAGAAGCCCCGCAAATAACTGTAAATCCAGTCCGGATGGCGTGAACGCGCGATGAGAGAAAGATCGGGCGGCGCAACCCCAAACCATCCGTTCGCATCGGCGGCGCGCATGGCGCTGAGCATGCTGTCCTGCGGCTTGGCCTGCCCCCGCAGGAAATCCCGCTCCAGGGCCTGCTGCTCCAGCTTGAGGTCGTGCGCCATGCGCGAATAGCGCAGATGTTTGAGGGAGTGGCAGCCCTGGCAGTAGTTCGCGTACGTCACCGCGCCCCGCCTGAGCGACTCCTTGTCGAAGACGTCGATGTCGACGTCCTCCAACGGCATGACGCTTTCCACGGCCAACGCACTGCCGGCCACCCAAGTCAGAAAAAATCCGGCGATTCGTCTCATTTCTTGATCCCGCACAGTTCCCTGGCTTTGTCCGCCCAAGCGGTGATCTGCGCACAAGCGCGTCCGTACCACTCGGAATTCTCCGCCGCGGAAATACCCCGCCGCACACCTTCCCAAACGATGCCCTCCCTTTTTTCCAAGGGAATGACGGCCTCGGTCAAACGCTCCGGCAAGGGATTGGTCCTGTCCTTCAGGCTGTACCAGGGCATCAGCAGGAAAAAGGCAAAGTAGTTGAACGAGAAAAACCGGGCCAGGAACGTCGTGGTGGGCGTCACCGGCTTGGTGCCCAGGATGCCGAGCCCGATGAAGCTCAGGACGAACAGGGTCAGGGCGGTCTTGTAATAGGCGCCCCGGTAGCGGATCGAGCGCACCTGGCAGCGGTCCAGCCACGGCAGTCCGAACAGCACCACCATCGAGGCACCCATCGCGATGACGCCACCGAGCTTGTCCGGCACCGAGCGCAGGACCGAATAGAACGGGGCGAAATACCAGACCGGTGCGATATGCTCCGGCGTCTTCATCGGGTCGGCCGGCTCGAAGTTGGGGTGTTCCAGGAAATAGCCGCCCATCTCCGGTGCGTAAAACACGACCACGGCAAAGAGCAGCACGAAGATCGCCATGGCATATAAATCCTTCACCGTGTAGTACGGGTGCAAGGGAATGCCGTCCAGGGGTACGCCTTCGGCATCCTTTTTTTCCTTGATCTCGATACCGTCAGGATTGCCCGAACCCGAGGTATGCAGCGCGGCCAGATGCA
The DNA here is from genome assembly GCF_026247885.1 of Methylococcus mesophilus. NCBI lineage: Bacteria > Pseudomonadati > Pseudomonadota > Gammaproteobacteria > Methylococcales > Methylococcaceae > Methylococcus > Methylococcus mesophilus. The sequence goes on from NZ_CP110921.1 coordinate 1,212,036, forward strand.
GCACCACCAGCATCACGATGGCCAGCGGAATCGCCACGACATGCAGGGCGAAGAACCGGTTCAGCGTGGCATCGGCCACAACGTAGTCGCCCCGCACCCAGGTGGCGAGATCCTCGCCGATCACCGGGATCGCGCCGAACAGCGAAATGATCACCTGCGCGCCCCAATACGACATCTGGCCCCAGGGCAGCAGATAACCCATGAAGGCCTCGGCCGCCAGCAACAGAAAGATCACCATGCCAAACAGCCACAACAGCTCGCGGGGCTTCTTGTACGATCCGTAGAACAACGCCCGGAACATGTGCAGATAGATCACGATGAAGAACGCCGAGGCGCCGGTCGAATGCATGTAGCGCAGCAGCCAGCCCCATTTGACGTCGCGCATGATGTATTCGATCGAGTCGAAAGCGAGGCCCGCGTCCGGCTTGTAGTGCATCGCCAGGAAGATGCCGGTGACGATCTGGTTGACCAGCACGAACAGGGCGAGCGAGCCGAAGAAATAGAGGAAGTTGAGGTTCTTCGGCGCGAAGTAATGGGTCAATTGGTCGCGAATGAACGCGCTCACCGGAAGGCGCTCATCCACCCAGTCCATGACGGCTTTCATTCTCTCGTTGGGCATCAGGCCTCCTCCTCGCCGGCAACCCCCACCAGGATCAGGGTGTCGCTCAGATATTTATAGGGTGGGATGTCCAGATTCTTGGGCGCCGGAACCCCTTTGAATACGCGGCCGGCCAGATCGAAGCGCGAGCCGTGGCAGGGGCAAAAGAAGCCGCCGGGCCAGTCAGGACCCAGATCGGCCGGAGCCACTTCCGGACGGAACGTCGGGGCACAGCCCAGATGGGTGCAGACGCCCACAGCCACGAAAACTTCAGGCTTCAAGGCGCGAGCAACATTGGTCGCCGCTTTAGGCTGATCGGATTCCTTGGACAAGGGATCGCGCAGCACGTCTTCGTCCAGTGCGGCCAAACGGTCGAGTTCCTCTCGAGTCCGGCGCAATACCCATACCGGCTTGCCGCGCCAGAGCACCCGAATGAGCTGGCCAGGCTCGAGTTTGCTGATATCGACATCGACCGGCGCGCCGGCCGCCTGAGCCTTGGCGCTGGGCTGCATGGAACCGACGAACGGCACGGCGACCATGCCGGCGCTGACGGCACCGATCATGGTTGCGGCTTGTGTCAGGAACCGGCGCTTCTCTGAATCGACGCCTTCTGTCATCGTGAAAATTCTCCAGCGGTGGTCGGAAGGAGTTTTACTCCCGTTTGGAAACAATCCATTTCGAAACCATCCTTATTGTTTGGCCGCCGATTGTGTTGCATAGTGATCAGTTCGGTCAAGCCAAACCGCGCAATTGTAGCACGCACGCGGGTTCCAGCTTGTGGAAGCAGACCCGCGCGCTGTCATTCGGGAACATTTCCGGACGCAGTTTCGCCGTCGAAACCGCCTGTGAACGAGCCGGACGTACCGGCACCGGCTGCCTACCGGTGCCTGATCCGGTATTCGGCCGAACGGGCGTGCGCTCCCAGCCCCTCGCCCCAGGCCAGCAGCGAAGCGATGCGCCCCAGTTGATCCGCGCCCTCCGCCGAACAGTAGATCAGACTGGAACGCTTCTGGAAGTCGTACACGCCCAGCGGAGACGAGAAGCGTGCCGTGCCCGAGGTCGGCAGAACGTGATTGGGACCGGCACAGTAATCGCCGAGCGCCTCCGCGGTATAGCGCCCCATGAAGATGGCGCCGGCATTGCGGATCGAACGCACCAGAATCTCCGGCTTGTCCACCGAAAGCTCCAGATGCTCCGGCGCGATGCGGTTCGCGACCGCCGCCGCCTGTTCCAAATCGTCGACCAGGATCATGCCGCCACGCCGCTCCAGTGAGGTGCGGATGACCTCGGCGCGTTCCATGCCGGGCAGCAACCGCTCGATACTCGCCTGTACCGCCTCCAGATGGGCCGCATCCGGGCTGATCAGGATCGCCTGGGCGTCCTCGTCGTGCTCGGCCTGTGAGAACAGATCCATGGCGATCCAGTCCGGATCGGTCCGCCCATCCGAAATCACCAGGATCTCCGACGGGCCCGCGACCATGTCGATGCCGACCTGGCCGAACACCAGCTTCTTGGCAGTCGCCACGTAGATATTGCCGGGACCGACGATCTTATCGACCCGCGGCACCGTCTCCGTGCCGTAGGCCAAAGCCGCAACGGCCTGCGCGCCGCCGACGCGGAATACCCGGTCCACGCCCGATATGTAGGCGGCAGCCAGCACCAGGGCGTTCAACTCTCCCCTCGGCGCCGGCACCACCATGACGAGTTCCGGCACGCCGGCCACCTTGGCGGGAACCGCGTTCATCAGCACCGAGGACGGATACGCGGCCTTGCCTCCGGGCACATACAGGCCGACCCGGTCGAGCGGCGTGATCTGCTGGCCCAGCAGCGTGCCGTCGGCTTCGCGGTAGTCCCAGGATTCGAGCTTTTGCCGCTCGGCATAGGCCCGGATGCGCTCCGCCGCCTCCCGCAGAGCCTTGGCGCGTTCGGTGGGCAGCGCCTGCCAGGCCGCTTCCAGCGCATCCCTTGGGAGTTCAAGCGCCCCGGCATCGTCCACGACGAAATTGTCGAAGCGTGCCGTAAGCTCCACCAGGGCGGCATCGCCCTCGCGGCGGACGCGGCCGATGATCTCGATCACGCGTTGATGGATCTCGGCGTCCTCGCTCTCGTTCCAGGCAAGCAGCCGATCCAATTGCAAAGCGAAATCCGCATCCGCGGTGTCAAGCCGTTTGATTCTTACTTCTGTCATAAACTTACCCCTCCCGAGCGGCCCGCTCCGAAACGATCCGCGCCAGATGGCCTACGAGTTCCGTAATGGCTCCATGTTTCATCTTCATGGCCGCCTTGTTCACCACCAGGCGGCTGCTGATGTCCATGATCAGTTCCAGCGGCTCCAGACCGTTCGCACGCAAAGTGTTGCCGGTGTCGACCAGATCGACGATGCAGTCGGCCAAGCCGACCAGAGGCGCCAGCTCCATCGAGCCGTACAGCTTGATGACCTCGGCCTGCACACCGCGCCGGGCGAAAAAGCGCTTGGCGGTGTTCACATACTTGGTAGCAACCCGCAGACGGCGGCTGGAAGCCGGCATCTCCCGTGGCCCAGCCGTCATCAGCCGGCAGCGCGCTATCCCTAAATCGAGCGGCTCGTAAAGTCCCTCGCCTTCGTATTCCACCAGCACATCCTTGCCGGCGATGCCGAGGTCGGCCGCGCCGTATTCGACGTAGGTGGGCACATCCGCCGCCCGGATGATGACGAGTTGCACGTCCTCCCGGCTGGTGGGAAGGATCAGCTTGCGGCTCTTGTCCGGATCCACCGACGGCACGATGCCGGCATCGGCCAAAAGCGGCAGGGCTTCTTCGTAGATGCGCCCCTTGGAGACGGCGATGGTCAGCATGGCCTCTAGTTCGGCACCCGGCGGATCTCGGCGCCGAGCTGGGCCAGCTTTTCCTCGATGCATTCGTAGCCGCGGTCGATGTGGTAGATGCGGTCAACCTTGGTCTGCCCCTCGGCCACCAGACCCGCCAGCACCAGGCTGGCCGAAGCGCGCAGGTCGGTCGCCATGACCGGCGCCCCGGTCAGCCGGGATACACCCTTGACGATGGCGGTGTTGGACTCCAGCTTGATGTCGGCGCCCATGCGCTGCATTTCCTGGACGTGCATGAAGCGGTTTTCGAACACCGTTTCGGTGATGACGCCTACACCCTCGGCAACGCTGTTCATCGCGGTGAACTGGGCCTGCATGTCGGTGGGAAACGCCGGATAGGGCGCTGTATGGAGCGAGACCGCCTGCGGCCTCCGGCCCTTCATGTCCAGCTCGATCCAGTCTTCACCCAGCGCGATTTCGGCGCCGGCCTCCTCCAGCTTGGCCAGAACCGCATCCAGCAGGTCGGGGCGGGTCCCCTTGAGTTTCACACGGCCGCCCGTCATCGCCGTGGCAACCAGGTAAGTCCCCGTTTCGATGCGGTCCGGCAGGATCCGGTAGCTCAGCCCTTCGCCGCTCAGCGAGTCGACGCCTTCGATCTGCAGGACGTCCGTCCCCGCCCCACTCACCTTGCCGCCCATGGCATTGATGAAATTGGCGAGATCGACCACCTCCGGCTCCCTCGCTGCGTTCTCGATAATGGTCACGCCTTCGGCAAGCGCCGCGGCCATCATCAGGTTCTCGGTGCCGGTCACGGTCACCTGGTCCAGCACCAGCCGGCAGCCTTTCAGCCTTTTCGCCTCGGCATAAATGTAACCATTGCGGACGTTGATGTCGGCCCCCATGGCGGCCAGTCCTTCCAGGTGAAGATTGACCGGTCGGGTTCCGATGGCACAGCCGCCCGGCAGCGAGACTTCGGCCCGGCCGAAACGCGCCAGCAACGGCCCCAGCACCAGGATCGAAGCCCGCATGGTCCGGACCAGTTCGTACGGTGCGAAAAAATTCTGGATGGTGCTCGGATCGACCTCGATGTTCAGCTTTTCGTCGACCATGAGATTCAAGCCCATGCGGCCGAGCAGTTCCATGGTGGTCGTGATGTCGTGAAGATGGGGAACATTACCCACGGTCACGGGGCCGTCCGACAGCAAGGTCGCGGCTAGAACCGGCAGGGCCGCATTCTTGGCGCCGGAGATTCGCAGTTCGCCGGAAAGCGGTCGTCCGCCTCCGATGAGAAGTTTATCCATGTAGTTCTGTATCCGTAGGTTGAGATGCGGGTCCGGAACAAGACGCCAGCAAGGCGCCGGTTCCGGACACGCGAACCAGATTCTCGACCTGGTCCGGCATATTTTCCAAGCGCAGGGACGCGCCGCTCTTTCGGGCCAGCCTCACCCATTCGATCAGCAGGGCGATGCCGGCACTGTCGGCGCGTGCCACCTTGCGCAGATCGAACACCACGCTGGTTTGCGCCCGAAACAGCCTGAGGGTCCGCTTGAGCGCCGCCGGCGCCGTGGCGTAAGTAAGCTCGCCGCTCACCGAATACCGCCCTTGGGCCGCCTCGTGCAAGGCGAAAACGCGCTTCGAGCCGCCAGGCGGATGCATGGCTATTTCCCTTTGCCCGATTTGTCCTCGGACTTGCCATCGCCCTCCGCCTTGTTGAACAGGAAACGGCTGATGACTTCCTCCAGGACGAGAGCCGACTGGGTCAACTCGATCTGCCCGCCTTCGCCCAGGTAGTCGTCGCTCCCGCCGGGTGTAAGGCCGACATACTGCTCTCCCAAGAGGCCTGCGGTCAGGATGCTGGCGCTGGTATCACTGGGAAGGGTGTCGTACCGCCGGTCGATGCGCATTTCTACGACAGCCTCGTACGAGGCCTTGTCGAAGGACACCGACGTGACCCGCCCGATCCGCACCCCCCCCATGGAGACGGCCGCGCGAGGCCGGAGGCTGCCGACATTCTGGAACCGCCCAATGATCCTGTAGCCTTCAGCGCCGGTCTCGAACTCGCTGAGATTGCTCACCTTCATGGCGAGCAGAAACAGCGACGCCAGCCCCAGGGCGACGAATATCCCCACCCAGATTTCGATCGATTTTGAATGCACGCCTCAATCCTTTCCAAACATCAGGGCCGTGAGCACGAAGTCGCAGCCCAGCACTGCGAACGCCGAATAGACCACCGACCGCGTCGTCGCACGGCTGACGCCTTCCGAGGTCGGCACGGCATCATAGCCCTCGAATACCGCGATCCAGGTGACGACCGCACCGAAAACCAGGCTCTTGATTACGCCGTTGACGATGTCCTCGTCGAAATCGATCTTGGCCTGCATCTGGGAGCGGAATGCGCCTTCGTCCACGCCGAGAAGGCCGACGCCGACGAAATAGCCGCCTAGCACGCCGATGATGCTGAACAGCGCCGCCAGCAGCGGCATCGAAACCACACCGGCGAAATAGCGCGGTGCGATGATCCGCTTCACCGGATCAACCGCCATCATTTCCATGCCGGAAAGCTGCTCGGTCGCCTTCATGAGGCCGATTTCCGCCGTCAAGGCGGAACCGGCCCGGCCAGCGAACAGGAGCGCCGTCACCACGGGACCGAGTTCCCGCACCAGCGACGCGGCCACCATCACGCCCAGACTCTCCTCCGCGCCGAAATCCGAGAGGACATAGTAGCCCTGCAGCCCGAGCACCATGCCGACGAACAGGCCCGAGATCATGATCAGAAGGATACTCAGCACGCCGACCGAATACATCTGAACGATCAGCAGCCGCAGGCGCGCGACCAGCCCTGGCAATCCCGTCAGAACGTGCAGAATGAACAGATGGGCCCGCCCCAGTTTGCGGACGCTGACCAGCGCAGACTGGCCGAGAAGCTGGAACGGCTTCAACACGGTATTCATCAACTCGCCACGAAACCCAGCAGATCGCTCGCGTAATCCTTGGAAGGATAATGGAAATGGACCGGGCCGTCCGGCAGCCCGTCCATGAACTGCCTGATCCAGGGCGAATCCGATTGCGCCACTTCCACCGGCGTGCCGCGCCCGACCACTTTGCCTCCCGAGATCAGGTAGACGTAGTCCGCAATCGAGGCAGTCTCCTGCACATCGTGCGAAACCACGATACTGGTCAGACCCAGCCCGTGGTTGAGGTCGTGGATCAGCTGCACCAGCACCCCCATGGAAATGGGATCCTGGCCCGTGAACGGTTCGTCGTACATGATCATCATCGGATCCAGCACGATGGCCCGCGCCAGCGCGACGCGCCTCGCCATCCCGCCCGAAAGCTGGGCCGGCATCAGGTCGCGGGCGCCTCGCAAACCCACGGCTTCGAGCTTCATCAGCACCAGGGTGCGGATCATCGATTCCGGCAAGCGGGTATGCTCGCGCAAGGGGAAGGCGACGTTCTCGTAAACCGAAAGGTCGGTGAGCAGCGCCCCGCTCTGGAACAGCATGCCCATGCGCTTGCGCAGGGCATACAGCTCATCCAACCCCAACCGGTGCACGTTGATCCCGTCCACCCGAACGCTACCGCTATCCGGGCGAAGCTGCCCGCCGATGAGCTTGAGCAGCGTGGTCTTCCCGGTGCCGCTGGGGCCCATGATGGCGGTGATCTTGCCGCGGGGGATGTCGAGGTCGATCTTGTCGAAGATCTTGCGACCGTTGCGGGAAAAACTCAGGCCGCGGATGGAAACGAGCGCTGTGGTGTCCGAAGGCTGGAAAGTCATTGGGCCGCTACGCGCGTCGTATCGTCGGTGCAGTACGCAAAAAAGGCGTGTATTGTCGGGACTGGGGCGGTGTCCGTCAACTCGAGCCCACCCCGCCAAGACAGAAAGCCTTTACGGATCAAGCGCATCACTGAGGCTGCAGCTCGACCTGCGCCAGTGCGACGCCCCGTTCGTCCCCGATCCGCTTGATCAGATTGCGGGCATAACCGTTGAACGGCTTGACCCTTACGGCGGCGGCGAGTTGATGGCCGATCACGGAAAATTTACGGTAGCTCACGCTGCCCGGCTCTTCGCCCGCCGGCTTAGCCACTTCGTACACCCGGTCGAAATAGTTCACCCGAAGACCGCGCGAACTCCCGCTCAACACCCCGGTTTCCAGCGAAAGCAATCCGATGCCGATGAAATGCTGGGTCAGGTCGTTGCCGCGCACATAGCTCCACATTTCCTGCCGTGTCAGAGATTCGTCGAACAGGAAGCGCCAGCCGGATTCGAAGGCGAAAACGAAGGCGCAATACTCGGAAAAGCCGCTCAGTTCCCAGGCCTCCATCTGGCTCAAGCACGCCAGCGTACGCTGCGAATAGAAGCCCGGCGCCGCCGTCTCCTTCGCCAGCACGCGCGCCCAGAATTCCTGCGCTTCTGGCTCGCCGACGTCCTGCGCCAGCCGGAAGAAGGTTTCCAGCCAATCGGCGCGGACCGGCTCCTGCGACGCGTATTGCGGCAACTCCGCGGCGGTAAGTTCCAGAATGCGTTCGATGTTGCGCTGGCGTTTCGCTTCCCTATGGGCGGTGCGAGCCGCCACGCGCGCTTCGAACGCCGCCGCTTCGGCCGCGTCCCCAGGCAGTTGACAGGCGCCCTCCCCCAGCACCGAAGCCGTGGCCTCGGCCAGTGTGATCCACAATTCGCTCATGGCCTCGCTCGCTTATTCGATGACGGTGACGCCGCCCATGTAAGGCGCCAGGACCTCTGGCACCCGGATCCGCCCCTGCTCGTCCTGATAGTTTTCCATGACCGCGACCAGGGTTCGTCCCACCGCCAGCCCCGAGCCGTTGAGCGTATGCACCAGCTCCGGCTTGCCGGTTTCGGGATTGCGCCAGCGCGCCTGCAGCCGGCGGGCCTGGAAATCGCGGAAATTGCTGCAGGAGGAGATTTCCCGGTAGGCCTGCTGCCCCGGCAGCCAGACTTCCAGGTCGTAGGTCTTGGCCGAGGAGAAGCCGGTGTCGCCGGCGCACAGCACGATCCGGCGGTACGGCAGACCGAGCTTCTGCAGGATGGTCTCGGCGTGCCCGGTCAGCGCCTCGTGGGCCGCCGCCGAATCCTCCGGACGGGTGATCTGGACCAGCTCGATTTTCTCGAACTGATGCTGGCGAATCAGCCCCCGCACGTCGCGGCCGTAGGAGCCGGCTTCGCTGCGGAAACAAGGGGTATGGCAGACGAACTTCAACGGCAGGCGCTCGGCCTCGACGATCTCGTCGCGGACCAGGTTGGTCACCGGCACTTCGGCGGTGGGGATGAGATAGAACGCCGGATCGTGTTCGATCTTGAACAGATCTTCCTCGAACTTCGGCAATTGCCCCGTGCCGCGCAGGCTGTCGGCATTGACTATGAACGGCACATAGGTTTCGACGTAGCCGTGGTGGCCGGTGTGGGTATCGAGCATGAACTGCGCGAGGGCGCGCTGCAGCCGGGCCAGCGGCCCCGTCAGGACCACGAAGCGCGAGCCGGTCAGCTTGACCGCGGCCTCGAAGTCCGCGTAACCCAGCCCCACGCCGAGATCGACGTGGTCCTTGGCCTCGAAGCCGAATCGGGGCGGCTCGCCCCAGCGCAGTATCTCGACATCGTCGTCCTCGCTGCGGCCCTCGGGCACGTCGGCATCCAGGATATTCGGCACGCCCAGCAGCAGGTCCTCCATGCGGGACTGGATCGATGCCAGTTCCGTTTCCTTCTCCTGCAGCTGATCGCCCAGCCCCTGTACCGCCGCCAGAAGAGGTTCGATGTCCTCGCCGCGGGCCTTGGCCTGGCCGATGGATTTGGAGCGGGTATTGCGCTCGTTCTGCAGGTTCTGCGTTTCCACCTGGACCGACTTGCGGCGCTCCTCGAGCGCGCGAAACGCTTCGACGTCCAGGGCAAATCCCCGGCGCGCGAGCTGTTCCGCAGTCTGCTCGAGCTGGCTGCGGACTAAGCGTGTATCCAACATCGTGTTGCCTATGCTCCTTCGTTGCGATGCGCGGTTCCCCGTACCGTAGCCGGCCAGGTCACCACATGATGTAGATCGTATCTTTCGATGATGTCGGCGAGTGCCGACTCGACCCGCTCCGGCGCGTCGAAAAACTCGACGACCAATGGCAGATCCAGCGACAAGTCCACCAGGCTGGCGGTATGCAGCCTGCCATCGGAACCGGCTCCCGCCATGCCCTGGAATACCGTGAGGCCCGCGACTTCATGCGTGGCGACCAAATGCTTCACCAAGTCGCGCATGACGTGCTCGCCTTCCCGCAGATAAATCCGGACGAACGTCACTTCCCGGCTCATCCCGTCCCCCTTGCCAATGCCAGCCCCAGACTCAGAAACACCACTGCGGCGAACGCCGACAGGGTAAAACTGCCCCACAACTCGACCGGGCCCCGCAACTCGGTGCCCGTCAAAACCAAAGCCGCCAGGGTTCCTACGACGATGAGGCCGGTCAAGGCCACCAGGACCAGCGATTCGAGCTGAGGGCCGAAGCCCGTCCGCGCAAACGCGTGAGCCGCAGCGAAGCCCGCTAGAAACGCCACCACGCAGGCCGCCCCGAACACCCGCAGCCCCGGTCCGCCCGCCATGGTTGCGATCTCGCCGACGGCCAGGCGGCGTGCCAGCACCGTGCCGACCCAGACGGCCGCAAGACACAGAATGACGCTCAACAGCACGTTGAGCGCAGCCTTGAACACGCTCCCTTCTTCGAACAGAACCAGCGTTTCCACGGAGAACGTCGAAAACGTCGTGTAAGCGCCGAGAAAGCCGACCAGCACGGCGGCACGGTATTCCGCCGCCAGGGCAAAACGCTGGATCATCAATACCGTCAGGAATCCCATGAGAAACGAACCGCTGACGTTGATGAACAGCGTTCCATGCGGAAAATCCCTGCCCAGCCAACCGTACAGGCCATTGGAGACCCAGAAGCGCGCCAGGGCTCCGGCGGCTCCGCCCAAGGCAATCGCGACCAGCGAAAGATTCATCGCGCCTTTCCGCGCAGGGCCGCCATGGCATCGGGCGAGGGATTCGCCACTGTACCCGCCTCCGTGACGATGGCGTCGATCAGCTCGGCCGGCGTCACGTCGAACACAGGATTCCAGGCCCCGATCACACTGTCGCTCCCGAGAAAAGCCGGATGCAGCAATTCGCGCGGATCGCGCTCCTCCACCACGATGTCCCGGCCGGTGGCCGTCGCCCAGTCTACCGTCGACGTCGGCGCCGCCACCATCAGCTTCACCCCGTGATGCCTGGCCAGCACCGCCAGCGAATAGGTGCCGATCTTGTTCGCCACGTCGCCGTTGGCGGCGATGCGGTCGGCGCCGACAACCACCCATTGCACTGCGCCGGATTTCATCAGCCAGGCTGCGGCGGAATCGGCCACCAGGGTCGCCGGAATCCGGTCCTCGTTCAGTTCCCAGACCGTGAGCCTGGCGCCCTGGGACCAGGGTCGGGTTTCGGTGGCATAGACCCGTTCCAGCGCGCCACGGCGCCAAGCGCTGCGGATTACGCCCAGTGCAGTGCCGTATCCGCCGGTCGCCAGTGCGCCGGTGTTGCAATGCGTCAGCACCCCTTTACATCCGGCCAGGATATCGGCGCCGAGTTCGCCCATCGCCAGGTTGGCGGCGAAATCGTCTTCGTGAATCTTGCGGGCAACCGCCAGAAGCGGCAGTACGGGATCGCCTTCGATACCAGCAATCGCCTCCCGCATCCGATCCAGCGCCCAGAACAGGTTCACGGCGGTAGGGCGAGACTCGGCAAGCCGCCGGATGTCGTCCTCGATGGCCCGTTTCCAGCCCGAGGGATCACGGACGAAGCAGCCCCTGGCGCCGAGCACGACGCCATACGCCGCGGCAATGCCGATCGCCGGCGCGCCGCGGACCCGCATGCTGGCGATCGCTTCCGCCACACCCGCCGCGGTGTCGAAAGTCTGGTAGACCCTCTGGCCCGGCAACACGCGCTGATCCAGCACGTCCAGGCCTCGGTCCGTCCATTTGAGGGCCTGGACGTTGGAAACTGCGAAAAATGAATGGTCTGACACGGGAGTGAAAGCTCTGGAGCGGTTCATCGGCTGCCGCAAGCGGCACAAGATGCGGATTTTACGGGCTGAGAGCGGGATTGGCCATGGACGCCGCCGGCCGATTCAGGGCGCCGCCTGCCCCCGCTGGCGGAGGGCTTCGTACAGGACTATGCCGGTCGCCACCGACAGATTGAGGCTCTCCACCCCGCCCAGCATCGGTATCCGCAACAAAAAGTCGCAGCGCTCCCGGGTCAGACGCCTTAACCCCACCCCTTCTGCGCCCATCACGATCACCAGCGGCAGGTTCAGATCCAGCTCGTACAGCGTCTTTTCCGCTTCGCCTGCCGCCCCGGCCACCCAGTAGCCGTGCTGCTTGAATTGATCCAGGCTGCGGGCAAGATTCGTCACCCGGTACACCGGAACCGTCTCGGCGGCGCCGGAGGACACCTTGGCCGCGGTCGGCGTCAATCCGACCGACTGGTCCTTGGTCACCACCAGTCCTTTGACACCCGCAGCATCGCAAGTCCGCAGGCAAGCCCCGAGATTGTGCGGGTCCTGCACATGGTCGAGCACCAGATAGAGCGGATGGCCGTCGGCGGCATCCAGCGCGTCCAGCAATTCAGCCTCGCCCCGCTCGCTCGGCAGATCCAAATCCAACAGAATGCCCTGATGCTTGCGCGGATCGGCCATGCGGTCGAGCTGTTTTCGGTCCGCACGGACAATCTCCACCCCCAGTTCGTCCAGGCGCGAGGCGACCGCTTTGAGCCGGCTCTGCATGCGGTGGGCGTCCAGCCAAGCCTTGAGTACCTTGTCGGGCGAGTATTCCAGAGCCGCCTCGGCGGCGTGAATGCCCCAGACCCGGCGCGCTTCGCTCACTTCTTGCTCCGCTTCCGGCTGCGCTTTCTGCGCTTCTGCTGCGGCTCAGAGGCCTCCGCGGTCTTCTTGACCAGATCGAGGTCGATCTTGCGTTCGTCGAGATCGACCCGTGCGACTTTCACCCGCACGGTATCGCCGAGCCGGTAACGCACCCCGCTGCGCTCGCCGGTGAGGCGATGGCCGATGGGATCGTAGTGGAAGAAATCCTTGTCGAGATTGGAGATGTGCACCAGCCCCTCGACGAAGATTTCGCGCAGCTCCGCGAAGAAGCCGAACGAAGTGACGGCCGAAATGACGGCGTCGAATTCTTCGCCCAGCTTGTCCAACATGAATTCGCACTTGAGCCAGCTCACCACATCGCGGGTGGCCTCGTCCGCGCGGCGCTCGCAGGTCGAGCAATGCTCGCCGGCCAGCACCAGATCGTTGTGGGAATAGGCGAATTCGCTGGGTTTGGCTCTGCTCAAGGCATGCTTGATGGCACGGTGTATCAAGAGGTCGGGATAGCGTCGGATCGGCGAAGTGAAATGGGTATAGGCATCGGAAGCCAAGCCGAAATGCCCTTTCTGGTCGGGGCTGTAGACTGCCTGCGCCAGCGACCGCAGGAGCACGGTCTGTACCAGATGTTCGTCGGGCCGGCCATGGATGGCCTCGATTAGTTCTGCGTAATGTCCGGGCTCCGGCTCGTCGCCGCCACCCAGGCTCAGGCCGACCTCGCCCAGGAAGGTGCGCAGATCCGTGAGGCGCTCCGCCGTGGGGCCCTCATGGATGCGCAACAGGTGCGGCACCTTGGTCTTGGCGAGGAAGCGGGCCGTCGCCATGTTGGCGGCGATCATGCACTCCTCGATGAGGCGGTGGGCATCGTTCCGGACGACCGGCACGATGGTCTCGATCTTACGCCCGGCGCCGAACACGATCCGGGATTCCTGGGTCTCGAAATCGATGGCGCCGCGCTCGTCCCTCGCCCGCCGCAGAAGCCGATAGACCGAATGGAGATTTTCCAGGTGCGGCACCAGCGCCTTGTAGTGCCGCCGGAGCGGCTTGTCGCCGTCGACCAGCATCCGCGCAACCTGACTGTAGGTCAGACGGGCGTGGGACCGCATCACGGCCTCGTAGAACTTGGCGCGGCCGACATTGCCTTCGTCGTCGAGGACCATCTCGCAGACCATGCACAGGCGGTCCTGATCCGGGTTGAGCGAACAAAGCCCGTTGGACAGCACCTCCGGCAGCATCGGAATCACCCGCTCGGGGAAATACACCGAGGTGCCACGGGTGTGGGCCTCCTGGTCCAGGGCCGTACCCGGCTTGACGTAATGCGAAACGTCGGCTATCGCGACGTACAGCTTCCAGCCCTTGGGGGTGCGGCGGCAATACACGGCGTCGTCGAAATCGCGCGCGTCTTCGCCGTCGATGGTCACCAGCGGGATATCCCGCAGATCGGTCCGGCCGACCTTGGCCTCCTCTGGCACCTCCGGGGCCAGCCCGGCGATCATGGCTTCGACCTCGTCCGGCCACTGGTTCGGCAGATCGTAATTGCGTATCGCAACCTCGATCTCCATGCCGGGCGCCATATGGTTGCCCAGGATCTCCACGATCCGGCCGATGGGTTCGCGCCGCGCGGTCGGCTGCTCAACGATCTCGACCACGACGATCTGGCCGTGTACCGCACCGGCAAGAGCGTTTTCCGGCACCAGGATTTCAAGGGGGATGCGCTTGTTGTCCGGAACGACGTAGGCGATGTCGTTTTCGATGTAAAGCCGGCCTACGGTGCTGCGGGTGTTGCGCTCCAGAATCTGGACCACCGCGGCTTCCCGACGCCCCCGGCGGTCGATGCCGCGCACGCTGACTACCACGCGGTCGTCGTGAATCAGGGCGCGCATGTCCTTCGGCGAGATGAACAGGTCGGCGCTGCCGTCGTCGGGGTGGAGAAAACCGAAACCATCCGAATGGCCGATGACCCGGCCGGCGATCAGATCCTTGGCGTTGACCACGCAGAAGTGGTCGCGGCGGTTGCGCAGCAGCTGGCCGTCACGTTCCATGGCGTTGAGCCGGCGCCGCAGCGACTCACGGTCGTCCGCGTCGTCCACGCCGAGCGCATCGGCAACCTCTTCGAGGTTGGCCGGCGCGCCGATGTTCTGCAGCACCTTGAGAATCAGTTCCCTGCTGGGGATCGGGCGTTCGTACTTCTTCGCCTCCCTTTCCGCGTACGGATCCTTATGGCGGAACTCCCGCTCCCTGCTGGCGGCATCGGCCGAAGATGTATTCAAATCGCTTTCCTGATCCTTGATGCTCAATGTGTTCTCTCGAGTGCTTCGTTGTTGACAGTAATGATGGAGCTGGCTATCATACCAGCTCTCGCAAGGCTTTCGGGCCTCATCATCTTGCCGAGGTGGTGAAATTGGTAGACACGCATGTTTCAGGTACATGTGAGGCGACTCGTGGAGGTTCAAGTCCTCTCCTCGGCACCAAGCACTTCCCGTACGCTCAGATCGAGCGGGCATCCCTAATATAGAAAATTCCGGTTGTTGATGGCATCCGCGCCAGCTTTGGCGTATCGTGCCACCTTTTCGCATGCGGGCCTCCTCGCCGGAGGAAACCCGCGTCCAGGCCCCTTTTAGCCCGCCGCGAAGGGATTTTGCATCACGATCGTGTCCTGCCGGTCGGGCCCTGTCGAGATGATGTCGACACTGACGCCGGTGGTCTCTTCCAACCGCTTGATGTAGGCCCGGGCATTGGCGGGCAGATCGTCCAGGGCACGGATACCAGCGGTTGACGCCTGCCAGCCCGGCATTTCTTCGATGATCGGTTCACAACGGGCGTAGTTGTCCGCACCGATCGGCACGGTATCGATTTCCTGCCCGTCGTAACGGTAACCGGTGCAAATTCCGATCTTGGGCAAACCGTCGAGTACATCCAGCTTCGTAAGGCAGATACCACTCAGGCCGTTCAGTTTGGCCGATCGGCGCATCAGCACGGCGTCGAACCAGCCGCAACGCCGGCGGCGGCCGGTCGTTGCTCCGAATTCAGCGCCGTTCTGGGTCAAAATCTCTCCTGTAGCGTCGAGCAATTCGGTCGGAAACGGCCCGTTCCCCACACGGGTGGCGTAGGCCTTGGTGATTCCCAGAACGTAGTCGAAATTCAAAAGGCCTACGCCGGTGCCGCAGGAAGCGCCGCCGGCCGTGGTGTTGGACGAGGTGACATAGGGATAGGTGCCGTGGTCGATATCCAGCATCGCGCCTTGGGCGCCCTCGAACAGAACGTTCTCGCCCGCCGCTTGGTAGCGGTGCAGGATGCCCGCCACGTCCCCCAGCATGGGGCAGATTTTCCCCCCGAGATCCAGCAGGTTGTCCAAAGTTTCCTGGAAATCCACGCCTTGCGCGCCGTAATAGCGTGTCAACATGAAATTGTGGTACTCGAGCAGTTCCCGGAGACGTTCGGGCAAACCCGCAATATCACGGAGATCGCCCGCCCGCAACCCCCGGCGCGCCACCTTGTCTTCATACGCAGGCCCGATGCCGCGCCCGGTTGTGCCAATAGCCTTGCCGCCGCGCGCAGCCTCCCGGGCGTTGTCCAGAGCGACATGCACCGGCAGGATCAAAGCGCAGGCCTCGCTGATGATCAGCCGGTCGCGGATCGACAATCCGACGCTCTCCAGCACCCCGATCTCCTGCATCAAGGCTTCCGGTGAAAGCACGACGCCGTTTCCAATGAGACAGGTGACGCTGTCCCGGAGTATGCCCGAGGGGATGAGATGGAGCACGGTCTTGCGCCCGTCGATGACCAGTGTGTGCCCCGCATTGTGGCCCCCTTGGAAACGGACGACGGCATTAGCGTGCTCGGTCAGGAGATCGACTAGCTTGCCCTTACCCTCATCCCCCCACTGGGTTCCGATGACGACTATGTTTTTTGCCATTGAATGATGATTCCGTTGCTGTGTCGTTTAGCCCTTGCCGATTCCGCGACGGCACGGCTGGAAACTGGTGTCACGCGTCCTTTGCCACAACAGGACAAACACGCCAACGATCGCCGTCGAACTGCAGCTCGCTGCGGAACCCGTGCGTCGCCGCGTCGCCTTGCTGGCCGGGAAGATTCTCGATGACGATACGTCCGGCGTCGCGCAGTTCGCGGATGGCCCCGGTCAACGTGGGATCGGCGCCAACAGGGGCGAATATGGCATCTTCTCTGCCCGAAAAAGATTCACCGAGTTCGGACAATCTGAGGATGACCTTGAGATCGGCACTGAATCCCGTCGCCGGACGCGCCCGCCCGAATACTTTTCCTATGTCGTCATATCGCCCGCCGCGCGCAATTTCCCTGCCGTAGCCTGGCACGAAAGCGGCAAAAACCACGCCGGTCTGATAGCGGTACCCCCGTAACTCGGCCAGATCGAAATTGATGGGAACCTCAGGGCAGTAGCTGCCAAGCCGCTCCGCCAGAACGGCCAACTCCTCCAGGGCAAGATGCACCACCCTGTCGGCGTCTGCCAGAGACTCCAGGGCCCGCTCAATAACGCCGTGGCGGCCGTTGAGGTCAATCAGGTCCGTAAACATTCGCGCCAGCTGCGGCGCCATTCCCATCCCCTCGATGGCCGCGTTGAGCTCGGGGCGCGCCTTCTGCTGCAACAAGGTAAACAGCTCGCCTTCCTGCTCTCCGCTCAGGCCGGCCTGGCGCGCCAAACCACGGAAGATGCCGACATGTCCCAGATCCAGATGGACTTGTCCGACACCGGCCGTCGCCAGAACTTCCAGCATCAGACGAATAATTTCGAGATCGCTCGCCCCGCCGCCATGGCCGTATAGCTCCGCACCGAACTGGATGGGGCTGCGCGATTTCTCCAGACGATCGGCCTGGGTATGCAGCACGGAGCCCAGATAACAAAACCGCCCCGGCATGCCGCCGGCATGGGTGCGGGCATCGATGCGCGCGACCTGGGGTGTCATGTCGGCGCGGATGCCGAGGAGGCGTCCGCTGGCCTGATCGATCAGCTTGAACGTCTGAATGTCCAGATCGTGGCCGGCCCCTGTCAACAGCGAGTCGATGAATTCGATCAGGGGCGGCATCACCAGCCTGTAGCCCCAGGCGGCAAAACGATCGAGCACCCTTCGCCGAAGCAGTTCCAGCCGCTCGGCTTCCTCGGGCAAGAGTTCTTCAATGCCTTCCGGCAGCAGCCAGCGGTCATCGGCTGGGTAGGAAAAAGGGAACATAAGGAATCAATTGGTTAGAGCCGCAACCAGCCGGCCCTCACCGGAACACCGTTGGGGAAAGACGTTGGTATCGAATTATAGCGGAGGAATCGCCCGGTGTGCCCGTCGGCGACGGGCACACGGCATCGTCACTTGCCGGTGGATTTCTTGAAATACCTGAAGAACTCGGAATCAGGTTCGACCACCAGCGTGTCGTCTTCACGGATCGCGCTGCGGTAAGCCGACAGGCTGCGATAGAGACCGAAGAACTCCTTATTCTTGCCGTACGCCTGGGCGTATATATCCGCCGCGGTTGCCTCCCCTTCGCCGCGCTTGAGCTCGGAATCCCGGTAGGCATCGGCCAGAATCACTTCCCGCTGACGGTCGGCATCCGCGCGAATCCGCTCCGCGGCCTCGGCACCGCGCGAGCGGAAATCGCGAGCCACCCGGGCCCGCTCGGCCTCCATCCGCCGATATACCGAGGAACTGACCTCGCTCGGAAGATCGATGCGCATGACGCGGACGTCCAAAATCTGGATGCCCAGTTGTTCGGCCACCGGACTCGCCGCGCCGCTCAGCACGTCCCGGATCTGCGAACGTTCGGACGATACCAGTTCTCGGATGGTGCGCTTGCTGAATTCGCTGCGCATTGCGTCCTTGATGATCTGATCCAGGCGGATGTTCGCCTGGACCACGTCGCCCGCCACCGTCGTGTAATACTTGGCGACGTCCTTCACCCGCCACTTGACGAAGGAGTCGACGATGACGTTCTTCTTCTCGGAAGTCAGGAACCGCTCCGGTTTCGACTCCAGGGTCAAAATCCGACCGTCGAACTTCTTGACGTTGTTGATGAACGGCACCTGGAAATAAATCCCGGGCGTATAGTCCGATTGCACGATTTCACCCAGCCGGAACCTGATCACCTTCTGGGTTTCGGAGACGGTGAACATCGACAGCGAAGCCAGCACCGCCGCCGCGCCGGCCACCGCAATCATTGCCTTAGCCTGTGCCATTATTGTCCCCTCCCGTCTCTGCCGCGGCTCGACGCACGCCCACCGCCGGCTTTGGCTCCACCATCCTGGCTATCGATCTGCGCTGGAATGGATACGCTGCCGACTTCGGACTCTGACGCAGCGGCATCGGCCGCGCCCCGACCCGACCTGATCTTGTCCAGGGGCAGGTAGATCACATTGTTCCCGCTCTTCACGTCCAGCATCAGGGTGTTAGCACGCTCCATCACTTCCTGCATCGACTCGATGTAAAGACGCTCGCGCATCACGTCCGGCGCCTTTTCGTATTCCGCAAGAAGCCGCTCGAAACGACCGGCCTCGCCCCGAGCCTTGGCGATGACCTTTTCCTTGTAGCCTTCCGATTCTTGAGTCAGCCGCGACGCCGCTCCTCGTGCCTTGGGAACGACCTCGTTCGCGTAGGCCTCCGCTTCGTTCTTGAGCCTTTGCTCGTCCTCGCGCGCCTTGATGGCATCCTCAAACGCCGCCTGCACCTCTTCCGGGGGCTGGGCATCCACCAGATTGACGGTGATGACCCGAATGCCGGCATGATACTGATCGAGGATCTCTTGGATTTCTGCCTTGATATCCGAGGCAACGCTGCTGCGGCCTTCCGTAAGCACGAAATCCATGGTGCTGTTGCCGATAACCGAACGCTCGGCGCTCTCGGTGACCTGTTTCAGCGTGCCCTCGGGATCCAGCACGTTGAACAGATACTCTTTCGCATCCTTGATCTGGTATTGCACGGCCAGACGCAGATCGACGATGTTCTCGTCCTGGGTCAGCATGAGCGCTTCGCGCGGCACCGAACCCAGAGAGCCGACCGCCTGCTGGCGACCGCCCGAGCGGTAGCCAACCTCGACGAAGCGCTGCTGCTCGACGTTGACTACCGTCACGGCCTCGACCGGGGACGGCCAGTGCCAGTGCGGACCGGGCTGGGTCGTTTCGACGTACTTACCAAAACGCGTCACTACGCCGCGGCTGCCCTCGTCGACGATGTAAATGCCGGTCAGGCCCCATACCGCCACGGCGGCCACGCCGATCATGCCGGCAAGCCTGGCCGCGTTTCCACCGCCCCCGCCGCCGTCGGGCTTGCGCCCGAACAGCTTGTTGATGCGGTCCTGCAGATTGCGAAGAACCTCGTCCAGATCCGGAGGGGTATCCTGCTGGTCGCGCCCGCTCCACGGGTCCTTCTTTCCACCGCCCGGTTCATTCCAAGCCATGTGAACACTCCTGTGACGATCTATAGCCATTGCTTTCGAGTTGCAGCATTGCTGGAATTATCCCGGAAATCCTTCAAACATACAAAAATCCCGAGTGGAATCGTCAGTGGCTCACGCTGAGTGGACCTTCGTGTTCCGCCTCGGTGGCGTTATCGCCGATGGCATGGCGTAAACCGCGAGCCGTGGCCGGAAACTCCACGGCCAGCCGCCAGCCGCCTGCCCCGTCGGGCTCGTCCGACAACACCCTGGCCTCGCGATAGAGGCGTGCCCTGAGTTCGCCCTGGGCCGCAGACAGAGTCAGGATACGGCGCTCGACGCCACCGCCCAGGATCTCCTCCAGAAGTTCCTTGAGCAACTCCAGGCCGGCGCCGCTCCGGGCCGAAACCCAGACCTGGGTCGGCCGGCCCGACGCACCGCGCTCGATGTGCGGAACCACGCCCTCCAAGCGGTCGATCTTGTTGTAAACCTCGACGCACGGAATGCGGTCGGCACCGATCTCCGCCAGCACCTGCCGCACCTCGGCGATGGTTTCGTCCATCCGCTCGTCGCTGGCGTCGACGACATGCAGCAGAAGATCCGCTTCGGCCGATTCCTGCAGGGTGGACCGGAACGCCGCGACGAGTTCATGCGGGAGATGGCGTATGAAACCCACGGTATCCGCCAGCACCATGTTCAGACCGCCACTGCTCAGACGCCGCAGGGTCGGATCGAGAGTCGCAAACAATTGGTCGGCCGAATAGACTTCCGCATGTGTCAAGGCATTGAACAAGGTCGACTTGCCGGCGTTGGTATAGCCGACCAAGCCGACCACTGGCACTTGCGCCCGGCGACGCGCCTGACGCCCCTGATCGCGCTGCACTTCCACGTGCTGCAGCCGCTTCTGAATCTGGCGGATCCGGTTGGCGAGCAGACGCTTGTCGGTCTCGAGCTGGGTTTCACCGGGACCGCGCAGGCCGATCCCGCCTTTCTGGCGCTCAAGGTGAGTCCAGCCCCGTACCAGCCGGGTGGAGAGATGTTTCAGCTGAGCCAGTTCGACCTGGAGCCGCCCCTCGAAGGAACGCGCACGTTGGGCGAAAATGTCCAGGATTAGGCCGCTGCGGTCGACCACCCGGACATTCAACGCTTTTTCAAGATTGCGCTCCTGGCTCGGTGTGAGCGCGTGATTGAAGAGTACCAGCTCCGCCTCGTGCGCCTTGACCGTTTCGGCCAGTTCTTCCAGTTTGCCCTGGCCGATGTAGTAGCGGGGATCGATCGCCCGCAACCGTCCCGTGAGCGTAGCCGCCGGCTCCGCCCCTGCGGAGAGGGCCAGGAGCCGCAGCTCGTCCAGATCCTCCTGATCCGGACCGGCCAGCGGCATGTGCACCAGTACCGCGCGCGATCCGGTATCTGGCCTATCGAACAACCAAGTCCCTCAAGACTACGGCTCTATGAAGCACGTCTTTCGCTGCCTCACTCGGCATCCTCGTCGCCACCTTCACCCGCATGCGGCACGCGCACGGGGCGGCCGGGCACGATGGTCGAAATCGCGTGTTTGTACACCATCTGGCTGACGGTGTTCTTCAGCATGATCACGTACTGGTCGAACGAATCCACCTTTCCTTGCAGCTTGATTCCGTTGACGAGATAGATCGAAACCGGAACGTGTTCCTTCCGGAGTGTGTTCAGGAATGGATCTTGCAGATTTTGGCCCTTCGACATCCTCTTTCTCCTTGTTGTTTTTGGATTGGATTACCTTCCCATCCAAGATTTGAAACAAATTAACAGAATTGCACCGGCATAGCCATCTGCACAATCTTGAGACAAACCGTTTGCAATTCAAGCCTTCCCGTAAAATTTTCATGCGGCGACAGGACCTGGTCCCTTCACGCTTGCCTCATCACCGACCCAAGGCATCCCTATTACAATTCAACGGAAAACGCCGCCGTCCGACCGGAGTTCTATGGTTTACAATGCCCGCCCCAAAACGAAGAGAGCCCCATGAACCCAATTCCGTCCCCTCGCTGTGTGATGTTCGACCTTATCGGGACCCGGATATCCGACGACGAGCGCGAATTCCTGCTTCACCCTGCGGCCGGGGGGCTGATCCTGTTCAGTCGCAACTACGAATCGCCGGACCAGATGATAACGCTGGTGTCGGAGGTCCGCGGCCTGCGGCCGGACATTCTCATCGCCGTGGATCACGAGGGCAGCCGGGTCCAGCGTTTCCGCGCGGGCTTTACCCGGCTGCCGGCGGCATCCGCGTACCTTGAAGCCGGC